>DATEIQ010000090.1:0-2903 GCA_035278845.1 Casimicrobiaceae bacterium
CCGGCACATCGGGTGGCGTCCGCCTGCAGCACGTCCACGGCGCCGGCCTCGCACATGCGGCGAAAGTAGAAGTCGTCGTAGCCGTATTCGCCGGCCGTGACGTCAACGCCGGCCGGTGCGCGATCGCGCAGCAGCCGCAGGCCTTCGAGGTCGTCGCTCGATACCGGTTCCTCGAACCACGTGACGCCGAGATCGGCGTAACGCGAGGCGAACGCAAGCGCCTGCTTGCGATCGTAGGCGCCATTCGCGTCGACGAACAGCGCGGTGCCCGCGCCGATCGACTCGCGCGCCGTCCGCACGCGCGCGACGTCAGCGGCCGGATCGCGCCCGACCTTCATCTTCACCATCCCGATGCCGGCCTGCACCCACCCGCCGAGCTGGCTCGCGAGACGCGCGGGCGGATACGACGTGAAACCGCCGCTGCCGTACACCGCAATCGCGCCGCGGACGGCACCGAGCAGATCGACGACGGCCGTGCCGAGCAGCACGCCCTTCAGGTCCCATAGCGCGTTGTCGACGGCGGCGATGGCCATCGACGAGATGCCGGGCCGGCCGAGATTGCGAATGGCCACGACCATCTCCCGCCACGCGGCACCGATGTCGAGCGCGTCGCGGCCCTCGACGACGCCGGCGAGCGTGTCGGCGATCACGACTGCGGTCGCGCGATTGGCATAGCTGTAGCCGATGCCCGTGGCGCCGCCGGCCGATACCTCGACCAGCACGAGCGTCGTCGCGTTCCATTCGAGCGTGCCGTCCGACTCGGGCGCGTCGGTCGGAATCGTGTACGCGGAGACGCGCAGGTCGGCGATCGGTGCGGCGGCACGGGACATTAGGCTGTGGCCCGCAAGGCGTTCAGGCGAGCGGTTGCTGCGGCGTTCAGGCGAACAGCTCCTTTACCGACTGACGCAGGATGCCCGCGCGATCGGGATCGCCCTTCAATATCGACTCGGCGTACGCGCGCGCCTGCTTGAACGTCACGTGCGGCGGCAGCGGCGGCACGTCGGGATCGGTGTAGACGTCGATGACCGTCGGCTTGTCGGCGGCGAGCGCCGCATCCCAGGCGGGACCGACGTCCTGCGGGCGGTCGACGCGAATGCCGCCGAGGCCTGCGCCTTCGGCGAAGCGCGCGTACGGATAGTCGGGGATCTGCTGCGACGCGACGTATTTCGGATCACCCTCCATCACGCGCTGCTCCCACGTCACCTGGTTCAGGTCGCGGTTGTTCAGCACCATCACGACGAGACGCGGGTCGGCCCAGCGCCGCCAGTACTTGCCGATCGTGATCATCTCGTTCATCCCGTTCATCTGGAACGCGCCATCGCCGACCAGCGCGATGACGGGGCGATCGGGATGCGCGAACTTGGCGGCGATCGCGTACGGCACGCCCGGACCCATCGTCGCGAGACCGCCGGAAAGCGACGCCATCATGCCTTCGCGGATGCGGAGATCGCGCGCGTACCAGTTGGCCGACGAGCCCGAATCGCAGGTGAGGATCGCGCGGTCGGGAATTCGCGGCGACAGCTCCCAGAACACGCGCTGCGGATTGATCGGGTGCGCATCGTTCATCGCGCGCTCTTCGAGCGTCTTCCACCATTGCGCGACGTCCTTCTCGATGCGCTCGCGCCAGCGCCGGTCCTGCTTGCGCTTCAGGAACGTGCGCAGCCGCGCGAGCGTCGTCGCGCTGTCGCCGACCAGGCTCACTTCCATCGGATAGCGGATCGACAGCATCCGCGCGTCGATGTCGATCTGGACGCCGCGCGCGGCGCCCTCCGGCGGCAGGAATTCGGAGTACGGAAAGCTCGATCCCACCATCAGCAGCGTGTCGCAGTCCATCATCATCCGGTACGACGGCCGCGTACCGAGCAGGCCGATCGAGCCGGTGACGAACGGCAGCGCATCGGGCACGGCCGCCTTGCCGAGCAGCGCCTTGGCGATGCCCGCGCCGAGCACGTCGGCGACCTCGAGCACTTCCGCCGTCGCGGAAAGCGCGCCCGCGCCGACGAGCATCGCCACCCTGCTCCCGGCGTTGAGCGCGTCGGCGGCGCGCTGCAGCTCGTGATCGTCGGGGATCGGGCGCGGGATCGCATAGCCGATGCCGGAATGGATCGTGCCGTGCGCCCGCGCAGGCGCGTGCGCAGACATTTCCTGCAGGTCGTTCGGCACGATGACGCACGTCGGCGCGCGCTGCGCGCGGGCGATGCGCACCGCGCGGTCGATGACGTGGCGCACCTGCTGCGGCGTCACGATCATTTCCAGATACTCGCTCGCGACATCCTTGAACAGCGTGATCAGGTCGACTTCCTGCTGATAGCTGCCGCCGAGCGCGGCCCGCGCCTGCTGGCCCACGATCGCGACCAGCGGCTGGTGATCGAGCTTCGCGTCGTAGAGTCCGTTCAACAAGTGGATGGCGCCCGGGCCCGACGTCGCGACGCATACGCCGACCTGGCCCGTGAACTTCGCGTGGCCGCACGCCATGAACGCCGCCATCTCCTCGTGGCGAACCTGCACGAACTCGAAGTCGCCGGCGGCGCGATTGAGCGCGCCCATGATGCCGTTGATGCCGTCGCCGGGATAGCCGTAGATGCGCGTGATGCCCCATTCGTGAAGCCGCGCGAGCAAGAAATCGCTGACCGTCGTTGTCATCGTTACCGCCCAGGAAGGAAAAAAAGGCGCACGACCTCCCGCCGTGCTTGCGCCTCGCCGTTTGCAATGCGGATGTCGTTGCCTGGCGTCGGTTGGATGCGCGCGCGATCGCGGGAGTTCAATGATGGAAATCGCGATGCGCGCGGCGTGCGATGCGGAAAACGCCGTTGCAAGAGTTACAACGCGCGCGAGCGCCGTTGCACGTATTACCGCCCGCGCGAAAACGCGGCGCCGTCTTGCGCGACGGTCGTCTTGAGCCG
>DATEIQ010000091.1:0-6634 GCA_035278845.1 Casimicrobiaceae bacterium
CGACATCGCGTCGTTCGCGTTCAAGCGCGTCGGCAGCGGCATTCGCTGACGCGTGACGGGGAGGGGCAACGTGACCCGATTCGAGCGTGGGTTGTCGATGACAGGATTCCTGTTCACGACAATCGTCATCATCATCTTCGCCCTGGTGGCGTTCCGCGTCGGCCCGTCCTACCTCGAATACCTGACCGTCCAGAAGGCGCTCGACCAGACGATGCAGGAAGTCCAGAACCCAACGGCCTACGACATACGGCGCGCGATGGACCGGCGGCTGTCCGCCGATTACGTCGACTCGGTGCGCTCTTCCGACGTGCTGGTCGGGCGGGAAGGCAACGCCATCGTCGCGACGCTCGCCTGGCAGAAGATCCTGCACATGATCGGCAACGCGAGCATCCTGCTCGAGTTCGAGGCGCGCGCTACGCGAGGCTGAACGATGTGAGCGAAGCGTCACGCGTCGCGATCGACCACGTCTTCAGCGATCCGGGCCTGCTTTCGCAGGCGCTGACTCACCGCAGTTACGGCACTCCGAACAACGAGCGTCTCGAATTCATCGGCGACGCCGTGCTCGGCTTCGTCGTCGCGCTCGCGCTCTACGAGCGCTTTCCCGGAACGCCCGAAGGCCAGTTGACGCGCGTGCGCGCGCATCTGGTCAAGGAGGATGCGCTTGCCCGGATCGCGCGCCGCATCGGCCTCGGTCAGGCGATCCGCCTCGGCGAAGGCGAGCTCAAAGGTGGCGGCACCGACCGCGCATCGATTCTCGCGGACGCGATGGAGGCCGTCTTTGGCGCGGTCTTCCTGGACGCCGGATTCGACGCAGCACGTCACGTGATCGAAGCCGCCTACGGTGACATGCTGCGCGAGGCCGATCCGTCGCGTCTCGGCAAGGATCCGAAAACGCGCTTGCAGGAAGCGTTGCATCGCAAGCGCTTGCCGGAGCCCGAATACGTCATTGTCGGCACGACGGGCAAGGCACACGCGCAGCAGTTTGCAGTCGAATGCCGGATTCCAGACCTCGGCATCGTCGTGGGCGGCGCCGGCTCGAGCCGAAAGGCCGCCGAGCAGGATGCCGCCGAGCAGGCGCTGGACGCGCTACCCGGCCGCAAGCGCAGTGGCTGAACCGGCTCATCGCAGCGGTCACGTGGTCATCGTCGGCCGCCCTTCGGTCGGCAAGTCGACGCTTTTGAACGCGCTGGTCGGCGCGCGCATCAGCATCACGTCGCGCAAACCGCAGACGACGCGCCATCGTGTCGCCGGCATTTGCACCGAGTCCGGCGCGCAGGTGGTGTTCGTCGATACACCCGGATTCCAGACGCGCGAGGCGTCGAAGCTCAATGCCAGGCTGAATCGCGCGGTGCGCGATGCGCTCACGGACGTCGACGCCGTCGTGTTCGTCGTCGACGCGACGCGCATCACCGAGGCCGACCGCGCCGTGCTCGCGCTCGTTCCGGCGAGCGTGCCCACGATCGCCGTGTTGAACAAGATCGACGCGGTGAAGGACAAGCGGTCGCTCCTGCCGCGCATCGCGGAGCTCGCGAAGCTGCGCGAGTTCGCCGCGATCGTGCCGGTCTCCGCCGAGCAGGGTACCGATTTGCCGGCGCTCCTGAAGACGATCGCAAGCCTGCTGCCGGAAGGTCCCGCGCTGTACGACGGCGACGCGCTGACCGATCGCGACGAGCGCTTCCTGGCCGGCGAATTCCTGCGCGAGAAGATCTTCCGGCTGCTGGGCGACGAGGTGCCATACTCGACGGCCGTCATGATCGACAGCTTCGAGCAGGAAGGCGACCTGCGCCGCATTCGCGCGACGGTGCTGGTCGACAAGCCGGGTCAGCGCGCGATACTCGTCGGCCGCGACGGCGCGCGAATGAAGGAGATCGCGACGAAGGCACGCGCGGACATGGAAACGCTGTTCGGTGGCAAGGTGTTCCTCGATGTATGGGTGCGCGTGAAGAGCGGCTGGGCGAACAGCGATTCGATGCTGACGCGGCTCGGGTATTGATCGGCGCGGATTCCGTTGCCAGGCAACATGTGCCATCGATGAAGCAGCTTCGCGACCGCCACGACGACGAGCCCGCGTTCGTCCTCCACGCGTATCCATACAAGGAAACGAGCGTCATCGTCGAGGCGTTCACCGAGGCGGCGGGACGCGTGCCGCTGGTGGCGAAGGGCGCCAAGCGGCCGCGCTCCGAATTGCGGGGATTGCTGCAGGCATTCCAGCCGCTCGCCTTGTCGTGGGCGGGCATGGGCGAGCTCAAGACGCTCGTCAAGGCCGAGTGGCGCGGCGGTCTTCCGCTGCCGACCGGCGCGGCGCTGCTTTGCGGCTTCTACCTGAACGAGCTGCTGCTGAAGCTGCTTCCGCGCGAGGATCCGCATCCGGCCCTGTACGCCGAATACGCGGCGGCGCTCCATGCGCTCACCGGCGACGCGCATCCCGCTGCGCAGGCGGCGACGCTGCGCCGCTTCGAGCTGCGGCTTCTGGCCGAGCTCGGTTACGCGCTGCCGCTTTCGCAGGATGTCGACACCGGCGCGCCGATCGATGCCGACGAACGCTACCATTACGCATTCGACCGCGGACCTCGTCTCGTGGCGCGCGAGCCGGACGCGCGCGGACCGGTGGTGCGCGGTGCGACGCTGCTCGCGCTTGCGAACGCACACTATCCCGATGCCGACGTGGCGACCGAAGCGAAGCGGCTGATGCGCAGCGTGCTCGACCACTACCTCGAGGCGCGCGGCATCGAAAGCCGTCGCGTCGTGCAGGACCTGGCAGCGCTCGAAGACGACAAGGAGACGCGATGAAGAACGGACATCCAACGTGATCGAGCTCGGCGTCAACATCGACCACGTCGCGACGCTGCGCCAGGCGCGGCGCACGTACGAGCCCGATCCGGTCTGGGGTGCCGTCGAGGCGCACCTCGGCGGAGCGGACGGCATTACCGTGCACCTGCGCGAGGATCGGCGGCACATCCAGGACGAAGACGTGCGCAGGCTGCGCGATCTCGTCCACATCAAGCTCAATCTCGAAATGGCGGCGACGCCCGAAATGGTCGACATCGCATGCCGCCTGCGGCCGGAGATGGCGATGCTCGTCCCGGAAGGCCGCGAAGAGATCACGACCGAAGGCGGGCTCGACGTCGCCGGCCAGGAGAGCAAGCTCCGCGACGCGATCGCACGCCTGTCGGACGCGGGAATCGTCACGTCGGTGTTCATCGACGCCGAGCTTTCGCAGGTCGAGGCTTCCGCACGCATCGGCGCACGCGTGTGCGAGGTGCACACGGGACCTTACGCGCTCGCGTTCCACGTCAAGGGGCGCGACGCCGAAAGCAAGGCGGTGGTCGCCGAGCTCGACCGCATCGAGGCCGCGGGGAGCGCGATCCGCGCCCTCGGCATGCGGTTCAACGCCGGCCATGCGCTCAACTATTTCAACGTGCAGCCGGTGGCCGCGCTTCCCGGCGTGCGCGAGCTGCACATCGGCCATGCGATCGTCTCGCGCAGCGTTTTCGTGGGACTGCGCGAGGCCGTGCGCGAAATGAAGGCGCTGATGCGGCAGGCTGCGAAGTCGTCGTGACCGATTTGCGCGGGCCGGTCATGCTCGGTGTCGAGGGCCTCGCCCTCACGGACGCCGATCGCGCGCGCCTCGCTGACCCGCGCGTGGGTGGCGTCATCCTGTTCGCGCGCAACTTCGAATCGTCGGTGCAGTTGCGCGCGCTCACGTCGGCAATCAGCGCGGTGCGGCCGGAGATTCTCATCGCCGTGGACCACGAAGGCGGTCGCGTCCAGCGCTTTCGTACCGACGAGTTCACGGCGATTCCACCGATGCGGTCGCTTGGCGAATGCTTCGAGCGCGATCCGCCGGCAGCGAGCGACGCCGCGTTCGCACTCGGCGCGACGATCGGTCGCGAGTTGCGTGCGCACGGCGTCGACTTCAGCTTCACACCGGTGCTCGATCTCGACTACGCCGCGAGCGCCGTGATCGGCGATCGCGCGTTCCATGCCGATCCGATCGTGGTGGCCGATCTCGCATCGGCGCTCGTGCGCGGCCTCGCGTCTGCCGGCTGCGCCGCCGTCGGCAAGCACTTTCCCGGCCATGGCTTCGTCGCCGCGGATTCGCACGTCGACACTCCGGTCGACACGCGTCCGCTCGACGACATCCTGCGCGCCGACGTCGTGCCGTTCACCGCGCTGATCCAGCAGGGGCTGCCGGCGATCATGCCGGCGCATGTCGTCTATCCGGCGGTGGATTCACGGCCTGCAGGCTTTTCGCGCATCTGGATCGGCGACATCCTCCGCGGCCAGCTGGGCTTCGACGGATTGATCTTCTCCGACGACCTCGAGATGGCTGGCGCGCATTCGGTGGGCGACGTCGTCGCGCGCGCGGATGCCGCGATCGACGCCGGCTGCGACGTCGTGCTGCTTTGCAACGATTTCGCCGCGATGGACGACCTGCTGGGGCGTTTCGGGCCACCGCCGCAGCCCCATCTCACGCGCCGCCTCGAGCGGATGAAGGGCCGGTAAGTCAGCCGAGCGCGAACAGCTCGTGGACGCCGCTCACGCCCTTGAGCGTGTGGGCGCCGACCGAGACCAGCGCTCCCTCGTAGCGCGCAGCGAACGGAGACGACACGACGACCGGCACGCCGATCGTCTTCGTCATGCTCTCGATGCGCGACGCTTCGTTCGCCGCGGAGCCGATGACGGTGAACTGCAGGCGTTCCGGAATGCCGATGTTGCCGTACGTGACGTCGCCCACGTGCAGGCCGATCCCATATCGCAGCATCGGCAGGTCGGGGCGCGCGTCGTTGGCCGCCGCGATACGCTCGCCGGCCAGGCGTGCGGCGCGCACGGCGTCGTCGCAAGCCCGTGCCGCGGCGCCTCCTGCTTTGCTGCCCTGTGAGGACTCCGCGATTGGAAAGATCGCGAGCACCGCATCGCCGATGTAGCTCAGTATTTCGCCACCGCCTTCGATGATCGCACCGGCCATTGCGGTGAAGAAGCGGTTCAGGTTAGCGAGATAGCTCGCCTGGTCCATGCTGTCCGCGAGCGCGGTCGAATCACGCAGGTCGCAAAACCAGATGACGGCGTGGATCAGACGGCCGTCGCCGTGCTTGATCGCGCCTTCCAGCACGCGCTTGCCGGTGTGCCGGCCGAGATACGTTTCGAGCAGGCCCACGGATATTCTGCGCTGCGCGTGGACCTCGAACAGGCGCGCGAGCGCCGGCAGCACCTCGAAGACATTCCCAAGCGCCGCGGTCGTGAACCCGCCGGGTGCGAACGACGTCATCGACATGACGTTGACCTGACCGTCGGAAAAGCGGAACGGCATCGCGACATAGTCGGTCGCGCCCTCCGCGTGCAGCTCCTCGACGACGGGAAAGTCGAGCTCCGGCCGGTCGCCCTCGAGGCGCCGCCGGATACCGCCCGCGCCACGGATGATCGGCGCGAACGGGCTGCGCGCGAATTTCGGCTGCTGCAGGATGTCGTGCGGCTCGTAAATCGTCCTGACGCGCGGCGGGTCGTCACGCCAGACGAACACGCTTGCGAAGATTTGCGGGTGCAGCGTCGGAATGATGACGGTCATCCGCGACACGGGAACACCCTGTGCGCGCAGGCAGGCGCAGAATTCGAGGACGAGCTCATCCGGCGAAGTTGCCCGCCAGGCATCGCGCAACAGCCAGCTCGCGATCGGGTTGGGATGCGGACTGTCGACGCCAGTCGCCGCCGCGTCGGGGGCATCGCCGTCGTCGCCGTGGATCGTCCGAACCTTGCTCGGGTAGAACGCGACGTGGCCCTGCAGCGGCGCAGCATCGTCGGTCGGCCGCTCGTACGCCCACGCCGCGTTGTCAGCGCGTGCGCCGCCCACGCGCACCGACCAGTAGCTCGCATCGCCCTTGAACGGACAGTACGTGCGGTGTGTCGTGCGCTCGAGGTGGGCCGAACGTACGTCGTCCCAGGGGATGTAGTACGTCGGCGCGTGCCGGGTCTCGTGCAGGACGAGTGCCCGCGTCGTGTCGGCGATCAGCGCCTCGTCCAGCATGATCCGCAAACGCTTCGAATACGACTCTATGCGGAGCTCGTATTGGATCATCCGATCGCGCAACCAGGGATTTGCGAAGCCGACCCCAAGTCGGTGAAGAGCCTAGTGCGGGTGCGGCCAGCGGCCGCCAAGCCTGCGCGTGATTTCCTCGGCCGCGTGCGACACGACCGGCCCGAGCTGCTTGATCCGCGCGTCGGTGAGGCGCGTCGACGGTCCCGCGAGGGAAATCGCGCCGACCGGCTCCGCGTGCTCGTCGTAGATCGGTGCGGCCACGCAGCGCGTACCCGGCAGGTGCTCCTCGTCGTCGAACGAGAAGCCGCGCTGACGGATGACGCGGATGCTCGCCCACATCGTCTCGGGCGACGTGATCGTGTTCTCCGTGATGCGCGGCAATCCCTTCACCTTGAGCAGCGCGTCGATCTGGTCGTCGGGGAGCGACGCGAAGATCGCCTTGCCGACGCCCGACGCGTGCAGCGGCACGCGGCTGCCGAGCTTGACGATCGTGCGCATCGTCTCCCGGCATTGCACCTGGTCGATGAACACCGCCTCGGTGCCGTCGAGGATCGCGAGGTTCACCGTTTCGCCCGATTGCTCCATCAGCCGGCGCATGTA
>DATEIQ010000092.1:0-10582 GCA_035278845.1 Casimicrobiaceae bacterium
CGAATCTCGAGGACAACCGCGACGGCACCGACAACAATATCTCGTGGAATTGCGGCGTCGAGGGCCCGACCGACGACGCATCGATCCTCGCCCTGCGCGCGCAGCAGTCGCGCAACATGCTCGCGACGCTGCTGCTCTCCGAAGGTGTTCCGATGCTGACCGCGGGCGACGAGCGCGCCCGCACGCAGCAGGGCAACAACAACGCGTATTGCCAGGACAACCCGCTGTCGTGGGTCGACTGGACGCTCGACGACGCCCGCGGCCGCCTGCTCGCGTTCACGCAGCGCATCGTCGGCTTGCGGCGCCAGCATCCGATCTTCAGGCGCCGTCATTTCTTCGAAGGACGAGCGTTGCAGGGTGGCCAGAAGGACATCGTCTGGCTAACGCCCGAAGGCACGGAAATGACCGAGCAGGAGTGGACCAACGGCTTCGCACGTTGCCTCGGCGTGTACCTCGCGGGCGATGTCCTCGGCGAAACCGATGGCCGCGGCGCACCGGTCACCGACGACGATTTCATCGTGCTGTTCAATGCGCACGACGGAGCGATTCCGTTCACGCTCCCGGCGCGCGACGGCTTCGGCTGGATCGTCCTCGTGGATACGGCGCGCGACGACGGCCTGCTCGCCGAAGGAACGTATCAGAGCGCGACTGTCTATCCACTCGAAGCGCGCTCGCTCGTGCTGTTGCAGAAGGTGTCTCCCTCGTGATCGCAGTCCGATGAACCCGGCGCGCAGGCCGGTGACGCGCGTGCATCGGATGCCGTTCGGCGTCCAAGTGCTCGGCGAGCGCAGCCGATTCCGCCTGTGGGCGCCGGCGGCGCGCGGAGTGTCGGTCGAGCTCGACGCACCCGGCGACGTGCGTGCGTTGACGATGGACGCGACGGGCGACGGTTGGTTCGAGTGCGTGGCAGAAGCGGGCGCGGGTACGCGTTACATGTATCGGATCGACGATCGCAAGACGGTGCCCGATCCAGCCTCGCGAGCAAACCCCGACGGTGTGCACGGCGCAAGCGTCGTAATCGATCCGGCCCGATACGGCTGGCACGACGACGCCTGGTGTGGCCGGCCCTGGGAAGAAGCCGTCGTGTACGAGCTGCACGTCGGCACGTTCACGCGGGGCGGCACGTTCGCGGATGCGGCCGGGCGCCTGGACGATCTCGTCGACCTCGGCGTGACGGCGGTGGAGCTGATGCCCGTCGCGGCGTTTCCGGGAACCCGCGGCTGGGGATACGACGGCGTGCTGCCGTTCGCACCGGCCGCCTGCTATGGCGTTCCCGACGACTTGAAGCGTCTCGTCGACGCGGCGCACGCGCGCGGTTTGATGGTGCTGCTCGACGTCGTGTACAACCACTTCGGACCGGAAGGGAACTACCTGCACCTCTACGCGCCGCAGTTCTTCAATCCGCGCCATCAGACGCCCTGGGGCGCCGCCATCAACTTCGACGCCGAACACAGTGAGACGGTGCGCTCGTTCTTTATCCACAACGCGCTCTACTGGTTGGAGGAGTTCCACTTCGACGGGCTGCGCCTCGATGCCGTGCACGCCATCGCGGATCACTCCCGGCCGGATTTCGTCACCGAGCTCGCAACGCGCGTGCGCGAGCAGCTTGCCGATCGCTCGATCCATCTGGTGCTCGAGAACGATCGCAACGAGGCAGGGTACCTGGTGCGCGATACGGCAGGACGGCCGCCGCTCGCGACGGCGCAGTGGAACGACGACGTGCATCATGCGTTGCACGTGCTTGCAACCGGCGAAAACGATGGCTACTACGCGGAGTACGCGCGCGATCCGCTTGGCCGCTTCGGACGTGCGCTGGCCGAAGGCTTCGCGTGGCAGGGCGAACTCTCGCCGTATCGGGGCGCGGTACGCGGCGAGCGCAGCACGCACCTCCCGTCTCCGGCGTTCGTGTCGTTTGCCCAGAATCACGACCAGGTCGGCAATCGTGCGTTCGGCGATCGGATCGGACGACTGGCCGACACGGGACGTCTTCGAGGGTTGATGGCGTGCATCCTCCTCGCGCCTCAAGTGCCGCTGCTGTTCATGGGGGAGGAGTTCGGCGCCTCGACGCCGTTCCTCTTTTTTTGCGATTTCGGTGCGGAACTGGCCGACGCCGTCACCCGCGGCCGGCGCGAAGAATTCGCAAAGTTTGCGCGCTTCAGCGCACGTTCGACACGCGAGGCCATTCCCGATCCGATCGCGATAACGACATTCACGGCGAGCAAGCTCGACTGGGACGAAATACGCCGGCCGCCCGGCGCGCAATGGCGCGCGTTCTATCGGCGCTGTCTAGCGCTGCGGCGGCAACACATCGTGCCCTTCTTGGACGGACTGCGCGGCGGCGGGACGTTCAGCGTCGAACACGACGCGTTGTTGCGTGTCGAATGGAGCGGAAGCCGGGGACGCCTGCATCTGATTGCCAACTTTGGCGACGCGGTTCTGAGCGATGTCGCAATACCGGCCGGCGATGTCGTTTTTGCCACGGACGGCATGCCGCTGCCCGGTCGCGAAGCGGACGTTCCGCGTGACGCGCTTGCGTTCGTACGCGAGGCAGCGGTGTAGCGGCACGCGATCGTTTCCGGCATCGATGCCCGAAGCGTTCAGCACGACGGTAGACGAATGAGCGAGTCGCTGCGGCAACTGGCCGTCGCCCACGGCATCGCGCTCGAGTTTCGCGACGCACGGGATCGGGTGCAGCGTGCCGGCGACGAGACGCTGCGCAGCCTGCTGCGCGCCATGCAGGTCGATGCGGAAAGCGAGGACGAGGTTGCGCAGGCCCTCCTCGATGTCGCGGAGTCGCGCTGCAGGCAATGCCTGCCGCCGATGATCGTTGTTCGCTCGAACGCCCGTCCGTGGCGCATCTCCGCGTGCCTGCATGCGGAGCCGGTGCCGAATGCGTTTGCATGGCGCATTGCGACGGAAGACGGAGCGGCGCGCGCGCCCCTCATCGCCGCGCCGAAAGTCGCGGCGTCGGATCCATTCATGGTGGAGGGACAACCCTTCATCACCTGCGAGCTCGGCCTCGATGCCGAGCTGCCCGACGGGTACCACGCGATCGAGCTCGTCGATGGAGCACGCCCACTGGCGCAGGCAACGCTCGCCGTCGCGCCTGCGCGATGCTATCGCCCGGCGTCATTGCGGGCAGGCGGGCGACGCTATGGCGCGTCGGTGCAGTTGTACAGCCTTCGCTCGCAGAGAAATTTTGGCATCGGCGATTTCACCGACCTCGCCACGCTTGTCGCGCAATGCGGCGCGGCAGGAGCGGACATCGTGGGCGTGAATCCGCTGCACGCGCTGTTTCCGCAGCGCCCCGCCCGAGCGAGCCCGTACAGCCCCTCGAGCCGGCTCTTTCTCAATGTCCTGTATCTCGACGTGCAGGCCGTTACCGGTTTCGACCGCTGCACGGTGGCCCGGGAGCGCGTGGGCAGCGAGGCGTTCCAGGCTGCATTGCGCGCGCTGCGAGCGGAGTCGGTCGTCGAATACGAGGGCGTCGCCGCTGCCAAGCTGGAGATATTGCAACTCGTTTACGCGCATACGCGACGCGAAGCCGCTGCAGGAAGACACGAGCACTGGACCGCCTTCGACGCATTCAAGACGGCCGGCGGCGAAGCGCTGCGGCGTCACGCGCTTTTCGACGCGCTGCACGCGCATTTTGCTGCCGGGAATCCTGACATCTGGGGGTGGCCGGCGTGGCCCGCGTCCTATCACGATCCGCAGGGACAAGCGATCACCGAGTTCGCGGACAGGCACGCCGAGCGCGTCGACTTCTACGCCTGGCTGCAGTGGCAGGCCGCGCTGCAGCGTGCGAGCGTGGCGGCGCGGGCGCGCGCCTGTGGTCTAGGAATCGGGCTCTACGCCGATCTGGCGGTCTCGATCGACAGCGGGGGCGCCGATGCCTGGGCGTGGCGGGATCTCTACGCAATCGGCGCAAGCGTGGGCGCGCCGCCCGATCCGTTCAACGCCCGCGGGCAGGACTGGGGACTGCCGCCGCTCGTTCCACAGCGTCTGCGCGATGCCGGATACGCGCCGTTCATCGCGGTATTGCGGGCAAACATGCGCGACGCCGGCGCGCTGCGCATCGATCACGTCATGGGGCTGCTGCGACTTTATTGGGTGCCGACGGGTGCAGAACCTGCGCGCGGCGCCTACGTCCGGTATCCGTTCGAGGATCTGCTCGGCATCCTCGCGCTCGAAAGCCAGCGCCAGCGGTGTTTGATCATCGGCGAGGACCTCGGAACCGTTCCCGACGAAGTCCGCGTCGCACTTGCAGCGAATGACGTGTTGTCGTATCGCGTCCTGCTGTTCGAGCGCGATGCGGAAGGACGCTTCAAGTCGCCCGCCGCCTATCCCGAAGCGGCGCTCGCGACCGCGAGCACGCACGACCTGCCGACGCTCGCCGGCTGGTGGGAAGGGCGCGACATCGGGCTGCGCGCCGACCACGGGCAATTGGGCACGGGCGCCGGCGCGGACGGGGCGATGGCCGAGCGCGTGCGCGATCGAGGGCTGCTGCTCGAGGCGCTTGCCGCAGCCGGCTTGCTTCCGCCCGGCATCGCGTGCGATCCGCAGACGGTGACGCAAATGACGCCGGCGCTGGCGGAAGCGATTCACGTCTACCTTGCGCGCACGTCGTGCGCATTGTTCGTCGTGCAGGCCGAGGACGCGTTTGGCGTCCGCGAGCAGGTAAACCTTCCGGGCACGACTTCCGAGCATCCGAACTGGCGTCGCAAGCTGCCGTTCGAGCTGGAGGACGATCAGGCGGTCGAGCGCCTGCGCGCGCTGGCGGCGCGGATCGCCGCTGAGCGTCCGCGTCCATGATGCCGCGATCGCCGCAGCATGTCCCCCGCGCGACGTACCGCGTGCAGCTTCATTCTGACTTCACGTTCGCCAATTTGACCGACGTCGTCCCCTATCTGTCGGCGCTCGGCATCAGCCACGTTTACTGCTCGCCCTATCTTCGTGCGCGGCCGGGCAGCCGGCACGGTTACGACATCATCGACCATCGGACGCTGAATCCCGAAATCGGCACGCCCGAGGATTTTGCGCGCCTCGTCGAGACGCTTGCATGTCACGGCATGAGCCACCTGTGCGACGTCGTGCCGAATCACATCGCGATCATGGGTGACGACAATCCGTGGTGGATGGACGTGCTGGAGAACGGACCCGCGTCGGCGTACGCCGCGTTTTTCGACATCGACTGGGCGCCGCGCGATCCCGATCTCGCTGGCAAAGTGCTCGTCCCCGTGCTGGGCGAACCGTACGGGACGGTGCTCGAGCGCGGCGAACTGGTGCTTGCATTTGACGTAGACGCCGGTGCATTCGCCGTGCGCTATTTCGAGCACCGCTTTCCCCTCGATCCCCGCACCTATGCCGAAATCCTGCTCGCGGCTTTACCTGCTACGCGAGCGAAGGGCGCGCCACGGCCGGTCGTCGCTGAATTCGAGCGCATTGCGTACACGTTCAAGGCGCTGCCGGCGCGTGACGAGCAGGCACCGGCGAGAATCCATGTGCGCTTCCGACAGGCAAGCGAGCTCAAACGAGATCTGGCGCGGCTCGTCACGGCCCATCCGTCGCTCGCCGAAGCGATTGCCGGAACCGTCGTACGCATCAACGGGACCCTGGGCGACGCCCCGAGCTTCGAGGCGCTGCATGCGCTTCTGGACGCGCAGGCGTTCCGGCTCGCGCACTGGCGCGTCGCATCCGACGAGGTCAACTATCGCCGCTTTTTCGACATCAACGGGCTCGCCGCGTTGCGGATGGAGAACGAAGCCGCGTTCGACGCGACGCACGAGTTCATTCTCGACCTTGCGGCCGATGGAATCGTCGGCGGGCTACGGATCGATCATCCCGACGGCCTGCTCGATCCTGCCGGCTATTTTGCACGGCTGCAGCAGCGTTACCGCGAGCGATCGGCCAGGCGATTGGTGCAGGGCGCAGCACCCATGCCCGAGCCGCCCAACGAAATATACATCGTGGTCGAGAAGATCACCGCTCCGCACGAGCGCTTGCCGCAGCAGTGGCCGGTGCGCGGGACCACCGGCTACCGATTCGCGAACGTCGTGAACGGGCTATTCGTCGACACGAAGGCCCGGGCACGCGTCGACCGCACGTGGCGAGCATTCGTCGGCGCGGAGGCGCACACGTTCGAGGAAGCGGCTTATCGTGGCCGGCGAGTCGTCATGGAAGGCTCGCTTGCGTCGCAATTGAACGGAATCGCGCTTCGCGCACTGCGCATCGCGCGCGCGGACCGGCGGACGCGTGATCTGACGCTGAATTCGCTCCGCACGGCGATCATCGAAATCGTCGCACGCTTCCCCGTCTATCGGACGTACGTCGACGCGGATGGCGCGTCCGAACAGGATCGGCGCTACGTCGACTGGGCGGTTGGACGCGCACGCGCGCGCAGTCGCGCGAGCGATCCGGTCGTCTTCGAGTTTCTGTGGTCGATCATGCTGGGCGCACGGCCGGACGGTGCGGAAGAGATCACCGAGGAAGCGTGCCGCGAGTTCGCGATGCGTTTCCAGCAGTTCACGGCGCCGGTCACTGCCAAGGGTGTCGAGGACACGGCGTTCTACACGTTCAACAGGCTCGTATCGCTGAACGAGGTCGGCGGCGATCCTGACCGCTTTGGCATCACCGTTCGGGCGTTTCACGCCGCAAGCGCGGACCGCGCCGCGCAATGGCCGCATACGATGCTCGCGACGTCGACGCACGATACGAAGCGGTCGGAGGACGTTCGCGCGCGCATCGACGTCATTTCGGAGATGCCGGCGGCGTGGAGGTTGCTCGTACGCCGCTGGAGCCGCATGAACCGCCTCCGCAGGCGCGAAGTGGATGGCGAAGCCGCGCCGTCGCGCAACGACGAATACCTGCTCTACCAGACACTGGCAGGATCGTTCCCGCCCGGGAATCCGGACGACGCGGCCGTGGATCGCTATCGGGAGCGGGTTCAGCAGTACATGACGAAGGCCGCGCGCGAGGCGAAGGTGCGGACGAGCTGGCTCGCGGTCAACGAACCCTACGAGGAAGCGTTGACCGGCTTTGTCGCCGACCTGCTGCGGACGGGTGGCGGCAACCGGTTTCTCGACGATCTGCGCGAGCATTCCGCCACGTTCGCGTGGTTCGGCATGCTGAACAGCCTGTCGGTGACGCTTCTCAAGCTCGCGTCGCCGGGAGTGCCGGACATCTACCAGGGCAACGAAATTCTCGATGGGTCGCTCGTCGACCCCGACAACCGGCGGCCGGTCGATTACGACGCGCGCCGCGCGCTGCTGGCGTCGCTCGCGACGCTTCGAGCCGGGGCCCCTGGCGCGTCGCGTGTGCGTTCGCTGTTCGAGTCTCCGTACGACGGACGCGCGAAGTTGTGGGTGATCGCGCAGGCGCTCGACTTGCGGCGACGGCATGCCGGACTGTTCGCCACCGGGAAGTACGAACGCGTGGCGGTGACAGGCGCACGGGAGAATCACGTCGTCGCGTTCCGGCGCGCGGGCGCGGAGGGCGGGCCTGCAGGCGCGCAGGGCGGCGTGCTGGTCGTGGCCGGTCGCCTGTTCGCGTCGCTCGGCGTACCGGCGGGCACGCTGCCGTTGGCCGAGCGCTGGGGCGATACGAAGATCGATGCATCGTTCCTGTCGCGCGGCACTCGGGTCGAGAACGTCCTGACCGGCGAAGCGCTCGTCATTGACGGTGACATTGAAATGGCGACGCTGTTCCGGGATTTTCCGGGCGCGCTGGTACATTGCGTCACCGGTGACGCCGGCTGAGCACAACCGCATTCGGTCCCGCGTCACTGACGCAGCACGCACTTGGCGTACAGGTCTCCGAGCGCGTTCCCGGGGTCGTAGCGCGCCTTCAGCGCCTCGTACGCGCGACGGTCGTAGATCGACCAGAATTCGTCCTCTCCGAAGTACGAATCCGAATACAGCGACTTGACCCCGCCGAGCGCCGCCGTCTTGCGCTCGATCTTCCGAGTGACGAAGCCGGGATCGCGTGGCTCGCGTGAGCGCACCGTGTCCCAGAACCCGAAGTTGATCGACAGCGTGCCTGGCGGCAAAGGGTAAAGCGTCGCTCCCGTGCCCGGCGCAGGCGCGCGGATCGGGCAGATCCAGATCGGCAGCAGACCGACGTCGTCATGCAGGAAGTCGAGGAACTCGGCGGCGCGTGCGATCGGAATGTCGATGTCCTGGATCACCGCCTCGGTATGCACGCCGCGCAGCCGATTGACCGCGCTCGTCACATGCCAGCGGGCGTTCCAGCGCATGATCTTCTGGTACATGATCGAATTGAGGCGTCCGCGCCCGAGCAGCCGCCGAACCAGCGGATGCTGTGCGCCGACGTTCTTCGAGCACCAGAACCAGTCGGTGTCCCAGCGCCAAAGATAGTCGCGCACGGTCAGATGGTCTTCGCGCCGTTCGCGCAGCGACCGGTAATAGAGGTGCTCGTACGTGTAGTCGCTCGCATAGGGCGCGTCGTCGACGAAGCGGCCGACCGTGAGCACGTGCTCGTTCGGCGCAAACACGACACCGTCGACGAAATCGGCGCTTTCGTCGACGCAGGCGGCCTCGACCGCGGCGAAGAAGCGCGCCGCGTCGGTATGGCCGTCGTGGCGGACGTGCACGTAGCGCCGCACGGGCAGCGTGCGCGCAGTCAGCCCGAGCGCGTAGCCGAGCGTCCCGTACGAGTTAGGGAAGCCGCGGAACAGGTCGCGATGCTCGTTGTCGGCGGTGCAGCGGACGATGCGGCCTTCGCCTGTCAGGACGTCCATCGCGACGATCGTGTCGTGCACGAGACCGTGGCGAAACGACGTTGCCTCGATACCGACGCCGGCCACGGCACCACCCAGCGTAATCGACTTGAGTTGCGGCACCACCGCCGGCATGGTCCCGTGCGCGAGCGTTGCATCGGCGAGGTCGGCATAGGTCGTCATGCCTTCGGCTTCGACGGTGCCCGCGGCCGCATCGACCGCGATGATGCGATTGAAATGGCCGAGATCGACGCGCGGCGCGCGCTTGCGGCCGCGGTCGCGAAACAGGTTGGATGTCTTCTTCGCGAGGCCTACGGGCGCGGGGCCGGATCGCTGCGCGGCCGCAAGGTCGGCGAGAAGCTGCGCGGTCTTCTCGGCATACCCGATCGATGAACCGCTACGCGCGGTCGCGTTCACGAATCCTGTCGATACAGGAAGGCGCGGCTCATCGGGTAGTTCGTGACGTTGCCCCTGCTGACCGTGACCTGGAACAAGTGTGTGCGCGACGTGCGCGAGCGGAACATCTCGGCGCACGACCACAGGTAAGTACGCCAGATTCGACGGTGCCGCTCGTCGAAGCGGACGGGATCGAGGGCATGAATAGCCTCCCAGCTCGCGTCGAAGCGCGCTGCCCATTCGTCGAGGGTCAGCGCGTAGTGGCGGCGCAGATTCTCGACATCCAGCACTTCGAGTCCGCATTCGTCCATCGCATCGATCGCTTCGTGCAGGCTCGGAATCCAGCCACCGGGAAAGATGTACTTGCGGATGTAGAACTCGGTGTCGAACGAGCCGACGTGACCGATGAAATGGATGACGCCGAGGCCGCCGGGCTTCAGCGCGGCCGCGTGCGCGCGCACGACGCTTCGCAACTGGTCGCGACCCGCGTGCTCGAGCGTGCCGATCGACAGCAGCTTGTCGTACTGGCCTGGGATCTCACGAAAGTCGCATTCGACCACGCTTATGCGGTCGGCAAGCCCGCGTCGCGAGACTTCCTCCCGCAGCTCGCCCACCTGCTCGGTACTCGCGTTGATGCCGGTGCCAAGCGCTCCGTAGCGTTCGTACGCATGGAACAGCAGCCCGCCCCAGCCGCAACCGACGTCGACGAACGTTTCACCTGTCGCGAGCTCGACCTTGCGGCAGACGTGATCCATCTTGTTGCGCTGCGCCTCCTCGAGCGTGCGCGTGCCTTCCTTCCAGTAGGCGCACGTGTACATCATGCCGACGCGGTCGAGCCAGGGCTCGTAGAACGCCTTGCCGAGCCCGTAATGCGCGCGCGCGTTCGCTTTCGCCTGCGCGATCGAGCGGTTCGAGAAGCGGAGCTCGTGCCAGCGGTTGCGCAGCGAGACGAGCGGGTTGCGCTTGCGGTTGAATCCCATGTCGAGCGCCGCGCGGAACGCGAGCGCGAGGTCGCCCTCGGCATCGACGTCGCCTTCGAAGTAAGCCTCGAGCAGCCCGACGTGGCCATAACGCATCAACCGCCGCAGCCCGCGCGCGTTGTTGAAGCGAATGGTGAATTTTGGCGGAGCGCCGCCGTTGCGGAACTCGGCGCCGTCCGGAAAGACGATGCGGCAGGGTATCGCGGTGCCGCGCGTCAATGCGGCGAGCAGCCGCTGGAGGTTTCCGGAGACGCGCTGCGGCAGAAAGTCGGCCCTGCCAGCCTGCTGGGTCGGCGATGGATTCATGTTGTTGTTGGCCCGCGGGCAATATCCGCCTGCGCCGTTCGGACGAGTGGATTCGCACGTGAGGGAAATGATAGTCGATTCACGGCTGGCCGATCGAGGCGAGCGAACGAGGCGGTGACCGCACGCGGGCCGCAGGCATAATGCTGGCGACGCCGGGCGCGCTGCC
>DATEIQ010000093.1:0-4602 GCA_035278845.1 Casimicrobiaceae bacterium
CGAGATCGGCTATCGCAACACGCCGCGCAACAAGATCGACAAGGAAGCGGTGATGCTGACGGACGACGAGAACATCATCGACATCCAGTTCGCCGTCCAGTACAACCTGAAGAGCGCCGAAGACTACGTCTTCAACAACCGGCGGCCCGACCAGATCGTCGCCTACGTCGCCGAATCGGCGATCCGCGAGGTCGTGGGCAAGAGCAAGATGGACTTCGCGCTGTACGAGGGTCGCGAGCAGATTGCGAAGCAGACCGAGCAGCTGATGCAGCAGATGCTCGACCGCTACGGCACCGGCGTCTTCGTGCAGAAGGTCACGCTGCAGAACGTGCAGCCGCCCGACAAGGTGCAGGCCGCGTTCGACGACGCCGTCAAGGCCGGTCAGGACCGCGAGCGGCTGAAGAACGAGGGCCAGGCCTACGCCAACGACGTCGTGCCTCGCGCGCGCGGCAATGCGGCACGCCTGCTCGAGGAGGCACAAGGCTATCAGACGGAAGTCGAGCAGCGCGCGCAAGGCGATGCCGAGCGCTTCAACCGCATCCTCGTCGAATATACGAAGGCGCCCGGCGTCACGCGCGAACGCCTGTACCTCGACATGATGCAGACGGTGCTCGGCAACGCGAGCAAGGTGCTCGTCGACCAGAAGAGCGGCAGCCTGCTGTACCTGCCGCTCGACAAGCTGATCCAGCAGTCGGGTCCCGCAAGCGCCGCCGCGCCCGAAGTCCCGCCCGCGCCGCGGCCGCCCGTCCCCGACACCGCGCTCGACGCGTCACGCTCGCGCGACGCGCTGCGCAACCGCGACAGCCGCTGACGGGGGCCGGACATGAAATTCACGATGCCGATCCTCGCCGCCGTCGTCGCGCTGCTGTTCATCGCGTCGCAGTCGGTGTACACGGTCGACCAGCGCAAGTACGCGGTCAAGTTCCAGTTGGGCGAAGTCGTCGAGACGACGAACGTGGCCGGCCTGTACTTCAAGCTGCCGCTCGTGCAGAACGTCAAGTTCTACGACAAGGTGAACCTGACGCTCGACAATCCGGAAGCCGACCGGGTGACGACGTCGGAGAAGAAGCCGCTGCTCGTCGATTTCGTCGTGCTGTGGCGGATCATCGACGTGCGCCAGTATTACGTCTCGGTGCAGGGCGACGAGGAAGCCGCGCGGCGCCGCCTGTCGCAGACGGTGCGCGCGAACCTCGCCGAGGAGTTCAACAAGCACACGGTGCACGAGGCGATCTCGTCGGCGCGTGATGCGATCACGAGCGTCACGCAACAGAAGGCCAATGCCGACGCCAAGTCGATCGGCGTCGAGGTGATCGACGTGCGCCTGCGCCGCTTGGAGCTGCCACCCGACGTGACCGGCCCTGTGTACCAACGGATGGAATCGGAGCGGCGGCGCGTCGCCAACGAATTGCGCTCGCTCGGCGCCGCCGAATCGGAAAAGATCCGCGCCGACGCCGATCGCCAGCGCCAGGTGATCCTCGCCGACGCCTATCGGCAGGCGCAGAAGATCAAGGGCGAAGGCGATGCGAAGGCGTCGGCCATCTACGCGCAGGCGTACAGCCAGAACGCGGAGTTCTATGCGTTCTACCGCAGCCTCGAGGCGTACAAGGCGACGTTCCGCAACAAGGGCGACCTGATGGTCATCGACCCGAGCGCCGAGTTCTTCCAGTACTTCAAGCAGGGAGGGACTGCCGGTCCGCCGCGCAGCCCCGCGAAATAGGCATTTGCAGAGCCGAGGACGCCGGTGGCGGATACGCTGTGGACGGCGCTCGCGCTGCTGCTGATTCTCGAAGGCGTGTTGCCGTTCGTCGCGCCGCGCATATGGCGCGAAGGCTTCCGCCGGCTGACGGAGCTCACCGATGGGCAGCTTCGCTTCATCGGCATGATTTCGGTGGGCATCGGGCTCGCGGGCCTGTATCTCCTGAGCGCGTGACGGAGCGCGCCCTCTGATGCGCAACTGGCTGCTGCCCGAGGCGATCGACGACGTCCTGCCGGACGAGGCGCGCAGGCTCGAGGCGCTGCGCCGCGCGCTGCTCGACCACTTCGCGACGCGCGGCTACCGGCTCGTGCGGCCACCGCTGATCGAGCATCTCGGCTCGCTCCTGACCGGCAGCGGCCGCGACCTCGATCTGCAGACGTTCAAGGCGGTCGATCCGCTGTCGGGGCAGCTCGTCGGCGTGCGCGCCGACATCACACCGCAGGTCGCGCGGATCGACGCGCATCTGCTGAACGAGCCCGGCCCGACGCGCCTGTGTTACGCGGGCAGCGTGCTGCGCGCCGTCGCCGGCGGACCGGGTGCATCGCGCGAAATCGTGCAGGTGGGCGCCGAGCTCTTCGGCGTGCCCGACGCCGACGGCGATCGCGAAGTGATCGCCCTGCTGCTGTCGTCGCTCGCTGCTGCCGGCGTGGCCGCCATTCATCTCGACCTCGGGCACGTCGGCGTTTATCGCGCGCTCGCAGCCGGTGCCGGCGTCGCTGACGAAACCGACCTGTTCGATGCCCTGCGCACGAAGGACCTGCCGACCGTACATGCGATCACGAAGGGTTTGCCGAAAGCGTGGCGCGACGCGCTCGCCGCACTGCCGGCGCTCTACGGGCCCGCGCGCGAGGTGCTCGATGCCGCGCGCACGCAATTGCCCGACATACCCGCGATCACGAACGCGCTGTCGACACTCGACGCGCTCGCAGCGGCCGCAGGACCGGACGTTGCGCTCACCGTCGATCTCGCCGACCTGCGTGGCTATCATTACCACAACGGCGTCATTTTCGCGGTGTTCGCCGCGGGCGAGCCGACGGCGCTCGGCAAGGGCGGTCGCTACGACGGCATCGGCAAGGCGTTCGGCCGCGCGCGTCCGGCAACCGGCTTCACGCTCGACCTGCGCGAACTCGCCGACCGGCTGGCGCGCGCACCGATCATGACGTCTTCATTACAGCGCTGACCCCGATCATGGGCAAGAACGTCGTCGTCATCGGCGCCCAATGGGGCGACGAGGGCAAGGGCAAGATCGTCGACTGGCTGACCGAAAGCGCGCAGGGTGTCGTGCGCTTTCATGGTGGCCACAACGCCGGGCACACGCTCGTCACCGGCGGACGCAAGACGGTGCTGCGCCTCATTCCGTCGGGCGTGCTGCACGAGGGCGTGCCGATCCTGATCGGCAACGGCGTCGTGCTGTCGCTCGCGGCGCTGCTGCAGGAGATCGGCGAGCTCGAAGCGGCAGGCGTCCGCGTGCGCGACCGGCTGCGCATCTCGCCCGCATGCCCGCTCGTGCTGCCCGTGCACGTCGCGCTCGACCAGGCGCGCGAGCGCGCGCTCGGCGACGTCAAGATCGGTACGACCGGTCGCGGCATCGGCCCCGCGTACGAGGACAAGGTCGCGCGTCGGGCGCTGCGCGTACAGGATCTCGAAGATCCCGATCGTTTTTCCGCGCGCCTCGAGGCACTGCTCGAGCTGCACAATTTCGCGCTCGTTCACTACTACAAGGCCGAGCCGCAACCGTTCGCACCGATGCGCGACGAGCTGCTCGCCATGGCCCCCGCGATCGTGCCGATGATCGCGGACGTCGCGGAGCTGATCCACGCCGCGCACGCGCGTGGCGATTCGCTGCTGTTCGAAGGCGCACAGGGGGCGCTGCTCGACATCGACCACGGCACGTATCCGTACGTCACGAGCTCGAACTGCATCGCTGGCGCGGCGGCGACGGGGAGCGGAGTCGGGCCGCGGATGCTCGACTACGTGCTCGGCATCGTCAAGGCATACACGACGCGCGTCGGCACGGGCCCGTTTCCCACCGAGCTCACCGACGAAACCGGTATGACGCTCGGCACGCGCGGCAACGAGTTCGGCTCGGTGACGGGACGGCCGCGGCGCTGCGGCTGGATCGACGTGCCCGCGCTGCGTCGCTCGTTCGAGCTGAACGGCGTCGACGGCCAGTGCATCACGAAGCTCGACGTGCTCGACACGCTTCCGGAGGTGCGCATCTGCGTGCGCTACACGGTCGACGGCGCCGAAGTCGACCGCGTGCCGAGCGGCGCCGATGCGGTCGCCCGCTGCACGCCGGTGTACGAGACGCTGCCGGGCTGGAGCGAAAGCACGGTGGGCGCGCGCACGTTCGACGAGCTGCCTGCCAACGCCCGCGCGTATCTGCGGCGCATCGAGGCGCTCACCGGCGTGCCGATCGCCATCGTGTCCACCGGCCCCGAGCGCGACGAGACGATCCTCGTCCACCACCCGTTTGGATAAGCGGACAAAAGTGAAAATCTACTTTTGTCCGATCGTGCTTGCCGCGAAGCGCGGGCGAAAACCGACGATTCGCGGTGGAACTGCAACGAAAAATCGAACATGAGCGTTCACGTCGATTGGGCGCAGTACAACACGCTGGTCGAGAAGCTCGCGTTCACCGTGCACGAATCGGGGTTCCGGTTCAACCAGATCATCTGCATCGCGCGCGGCGGCCTGCGCGTCGGCGACGTGCTGTCGCGGATCTTCGACCAGCCGCTCGCGATCCTGTCGACGCATTCGTACACGGCCGAGGGCGGCACGATCCGCGGCGAGCTCGTCATCGCCGAGCACATGACGATGACCAAGCCGCGCCTCGGCGATCGCGT
>DATEIQ010000094.1:0-21686 GCA_035278845.1 Casimicrobiaceae bacterium
GCGACCGCGGACGCGTTGCCCAGATTCCACCACTTGAAGCCTTCCTCGTACATGAAATACAGCACGCTGACCGTGCTTTGCAGCGGGCCGCCCTGCGTCATCACGTACGGCTCGGCGAAGAGCTGGAAGTAGCCGGCGACGGTCAGAATCCCGACGATCGTCAGGATCGGCATCAGCATCGGCAGCGTGACGAAGCGGAACCGTGCGAACGCCGACGCGCCGTCGATGCGCGCCGCTTCGTACAGGTCGCCCGGAATCTTCTGCAGGCCCGCGAGCAGGATGATCATGTTGTAGCCGAAATTCTTCCACACGGCGAAGAGGATGATCGCGGGCATCGCGAAGCGCGGATCGCCGAGCCAGTCGATCTCCGGAATGCCGAGCGCGCCGAGCGCGTAATTCAGCACGCCGTAGCGCGTGCCGAGCAGGTAGCGCCAGATCACCGCGACCGCGACGACCGTCGTGACGACCGGCGCGAACAGTGCCGTGCGGAAGAACGGCTGCAGGCGCGCGAGGCGCGAGTTCAGCAGCAGTGCGGCTCCGAGCGACACCGCGAGCGACAGCGGCACGCCGACGGCGACGAAATACAGCGTGTTCCCGAGCGCCTGCCAGAACAACGGTCGCTGCAGCAGCTCGGCATAGTTGCGAAGACCGACGATGCGCAGCGCGGAGAGATCAGCGAGCGCATAGATGTCGAAGTCGGTGAGGCTCATCGCGAACGCCGCGAGCACCGGCAGCACGAAGAACACCGCAATGACGAGAAGCGCCGGCGCAGCGAACCACCAGCCGGCGCCGCGCGACCTCACCGCGGCGATCCCTCGCGCGCGAGCAGCCATCGCCGCTTTTCGAGAATGCGGTCGGCGCGAGCGTCGAGTTCGGTCACCGCTTCGTCGACGGTTACGAGGCCGCGCGCCGCGCGCTCGGCGACGATCCGCATCTCGTCGGCGATGCGTTCCCATTCGGGGACCTTGGGCGTTGGCTTCACCCGCTCGAGCTGCTCGCGGAACGCCCGCGCGTGAGCGTCGTTTGCCAACGCGGGATCGCTCCACGCGCTGCGCCGCGGCGGCAGATCACCGGTCTGCGCGTGAAAGCTGCGCTCGACGTCGGCGCGCGACAGATATTCGATCAGCTTCCACGCGGCATCTTTCGCCCGCGAACCGCGAAAGACGACCAGGCTCGACCCGCCCGCCGTCGACGCGCCGGGACCGTTCGGGCCCGGTAGCGGCGCGGTCGCCCAGGCGTTCTGCACCGATGCCGGCAGCCGCCGCGTGAATTCACCGATGTTCCAGGGCCCGGAGATGTAGAACGCGAACGTGCCGCGGCCGAATTCGGTCCACACGTTCGACGTCTGCGAAGCGGTCACCGGCGGTGCATAGCCGTCGCGAAACAGGCCGACATAGAAGCCGAGCGCGCGCCGAAAGCCCGCGCTTCGGAAGTTGCCGTAGCGGCCGCCGTCGCGCAGCAGCGGATCTTCCTGTTGCAGCGCGAGCGCGAGCAGCGGCTCGACTTCGTTGAGCGGCAGCAGGATCGCGTACTGTCCAGGGCCGGCGCGCGCCTTCAGCGCGGCGAGCGTGCGGATCCAGTCGGCCCACGACGCGGGCGGCTCGTGAATACCCGCGGCGTCGGTCAGGTCGCGCCGATAGAACAGGAGCCGCGTGTCGACGTACCACGGCACCCCGTAGGCCCGGCTATCGACGACGTTCGTATCAAAAATGCCGCCGAAGAAGTCAGCGCGATCGACGGCCGACGACGCGAGACGCGCGTCGAGCGGCTCGAGCGCGCGCAGCGCGACGAACTCGGGAATCCACGTGTTGCCGAGCTGGCAGAGGTCGGGCGTCGCGTCGCCGGCGAATGCGGTGAGCAGCTTTTCGTGCGCGGCGCTCCACGGCAGTTGCTGCACGTCGACGCGGATGCCGGGGTTGGCGTGCTCGAACGCCGGGAGCAGTTTCGTGACGACTTCGCCTTCGCTGCCCATCGCCCAGAAGCGGACGACGCTATCGTCGCGGCGCCTCGCGCAGCCGGCGCCCAACATCGCCGCGGGGCCGGCGCAGGCGAGCGCTGCAATCAGGCGGCGCCGGTCGCGGCAGCTTGTGGGATTCCCCCACGCTCGGGGCTTCGCGCCTTCGCTGCCCCCCGCGGGGGCGGAGTTCGACGCTCGGGGCGGCCCTTCGCGTCTCACCGCACGTCGGCGGTGAGCCAACCTCCGGAGAACCCGGCGCGCGAAAGGCCCGAGCGCACGTACGGGTTGTCGCGCATCACGTTCCAGATGAGACCGCTCCGGTAGTTCTCGATCATTGCGATCAGCGCGCCCTGGTCGATGCCGAGGTAATCGTGATCGACCCAGCCGACGCCGGGAATGCGGCGCCCGTGGTGGAGCGCGACGTCGGTGAACGTGAAGCTTGGATTGAACGCATCGAGGAAGCCGTAGGTGCCGTAGATGTACTGGCCGAACCGCCGATACATGTTGAGCACCGCGGGTATCGCGAGTTCCGGTGCGAACGGGATCGAGGCCACCGCCGCGGTGGGCGCGAGCGTGCAGTCGTCGTGCGCCGCGGCGCCGCCAATGCCACGCGCGGAGTAGGCGCGGAAGACCCGCGGCCCCGCCGCGCCGTCGATCACGAACTCGCCCGGACCGTCGCTCGCCGTGATGCCCCAGAGCGTGGCACCGTAGGCCTTGCAGCCGAGCGGATTGGCGATCGCGTAGGCCTGCTGCGCGTAGATCGCGCGGCGGCTGTTCTCGAAGTAATCGATGCCGCGCCGGCGCATGTATGCGTCCTGAATCTTGCGGAAGTCGAGCCAGACGTGCGAATACTGGTGGCCGAACAGCGGCGCGAAGTCGAGGTGCTCCTGGCCGAAGACCGTGCGCCAGCTATGGTCGTACGTGCTCGTCCACTGCTCCCACGCGTCCTTGCCGACTGGCGACGTGGGTGACGCGAGCGCCAGCACGTACACGAGCATCGCCTCGTTGTAGCCGCGCCAGTCGTATTCGAGAAAGCCTTCCTCCGGCGACCAGCCGAGGGCGATGGCGGGTGCGCGTGTCTGCGCCCAGCGCCAGTCGACGCGCCGATAGATCTGGTCGGCGAGCTTGCGGATCTCGACTTCCTCGGGATGGTCTCCGTCGAAATACGATTGGCAGAACAGCGCGCCGGCGAGCAAAAGCGCGGTGTCGACGGTGGAGAGCTCGCTGTCGTCGAAGCGCTCGCCCGTCTTCATGTCGAGGAAGTGATAGAAGAACCCCTTGTAGCCCGTCATGCCGTACTGGTGCGTGCCTTGCGGCGCGTTCCACAGGAATCGCAGCGTCGTCAGCACGCGCTTCCGCGCATCCTTGCGCGTCACGTAGCCGCGCTCGGCGCCGATCGCGTACGACGTCAGGCCGAAACCGACCGCGGCAACGCTCGCGAACGACGGCGTCGGGTAACGATCGGGCACGAGGCCGTTCTTCGGGTTGGCCGTATCCCAGAAGAAGCGGAACGTCCGCTCTTCGAGGTCGATCAGCACCGGCTCGACGAGCGGGGAGAGCGGACGCGCCGGCGGCTCGGAGAGGCCGCTGTAGCGCAGCGCCATCGCGCGGCTGTACTGCAGCAGCATCGCTACCACGACGACCACCATCAGCGTCGTGGCCATGGCGGCCCAGTGCTTGCGCGACATCTTCATCGTGCGGTGCGCCCGCGCGCGCCGAAGATCTCGGCGAAGTAGCCGGCGAGGCACGCCGGCTGCAGGACCAGGCTGTACGCGAAGGCGTACGTCAGGAAACCGGAAAGATTCCGGCGCACGCGCAAACCATTTGCGGCAAACATCTGCGAACCCACGCGATACATCACGTAATTGATTCCAAGAGCCATCGGCAGGAAGGCGAGCGTCCAGGGGCCCGCGATCCACCAGATGCCGGCAAGCGCCAGCACGATACCGGGAATGAACAACAGCGTGTAGGCCAGGTCCAGCCAGGGGAACAACAGGTTCCACCAGACGAAAAACGTCGACAGCCGCGGCTCGAGCAGCACGCCGGGGACCTGGCGAAAGGCGTCCATCATACTCCGGGCCCACGCCTGACGCTGGCGGACGAAGCGCCGCAGCGTCTCCGGCGCGTTGGTGAAACAGCACGCGTCTTCGGCGTGGCCGATGCGCCAGCCACGGCGCAGCATGGCCCAGGACAGCGCGACGTCGCGGCCAACGCCTTGGGGCCACCCGCCCAGCTCGCGCAGCGCCGCCCGGTCGTAGAGCGAGAAAGCGCCCTGCGCGACCAGCGTCCCCTGGTAGAGCGACTGCACGCGCTTGATGGCCGCGATGCCGTGGAAATACTCCCATTCCTGCGCGCGCGTCACCCAGCTCGCGCGCGAGTTGCGAACGAGCATCGTGCCCGCGACCGCGCGCGTGTTCGGCGGATCGCTCATGAACCGCTCGACGATGTGGCGCAGCGCATCGCGGTAGAGGAACGAATCGGGCTCGAGCGTCAGTATCAGCTCGAAGCGCGATTCGGCGAGGCCAAGGTTCAGCGCTGCGGAATGTGTCGTGTCCTCCGGCATGCGCAACAGCCGCAGCCAGCCGTGGTCGCAAGCGTCGACGATCGCCGCCGTCCGATCGACGGAGCCGCGGTCGACGACGAAAACTTCGAACGCACCGGGGTAGTCCTGGTTGGCGATCGAGCGCAGCGTGTCCGCGATGACCGCCTCGACGTCGCAGACGGGCAACAGGATTGTCACCGCGGGATAGCGGCTGGGCTGCATGCGCGCCGGCCGCCGGTCGAGCAGCAGGCTCGCGATCAGGAACGCGTTCATGAAGCCCGGCATCAGTGCGATGCCCCCGACCGCCAGCCACGCGATGGGCCGTCCGACGTACCGCGAAAGCTCGCCGATCCATGGGAGCGCGATCAGCACCGTCAGCACGAACCACGCGCTGCTCGCGAGCAGCGCGACGGCGAACTTGGTGCGCACGCCGAGGTAGAACGGCGCATTCGACGTCGGGCGCTCCGAGGACGCGAGCGTGCGCGCGCTGCCGAGTGCATCTCCGGCGACGGGCCGTATACCTGCACGCGCGATCGCGACGTCGATCGCCGTCTTCGGCACCGGTTGGGCTTCGAGCGGCGGCCCCTCGGAAACGACGCGCCGCTCCTCGAAAGTCGTATCGTCATCCGTCATGGAGGGCGAACGGCAAGTCCCATGCCATTGGGGGAGCGGGCGGCTCGATGGCGGCCTGAACCGCGCGCGCGGTTCGTTCCGGCCTGCGCTACGCCTGCGGTGTCGAGTGCCGCCTATCGGAACCGGCGGCATGGTGTCGAGACGATGTGACGCCGGGCGGCATTAATAGCCAGGCGCGCCCGATGCAGGCTGTGCGCATCGCTCCCCGGCTTGACGACTACAACCGGAGGTTCAGGCGTTTTGCCCTAATATCGGTCACTCGCCATCAATGGTCAGGACCCTGGACGCCGCGCTTTTCGCCGTCGAGATCGACCGGCATCGCCGCTATCTGGTGCGAGTTGCCTATCTGCAATTGCGCGACGCGGATCTGGCGGAGGACGTCGTGCAGGAGACGATCGTCGCAGCGCTCGGCGCGCGCGAGGGCTTCTCGGAGCGCTCGAGCGTGCGAACCTGGCTCACGGGAATCCTGAAGCACAAGATCGTCGATGCAATCCGCCAGCGGCAGCGCCAGCCGCTGTTCATGGCGACGTTCGACGAGGAGACCGACCTCGACGAATTCGATCCGCTGTTCAAGGACAATGGCGCCTGGGAGGCGCCCCCGGCGAAGTGGGGAGATCCCGAGAACGCGCTCTCGCGGCAGGAGTTCATGGCCGTTATGGAGCTGTGCCTCGAGAAGCTGCCGCCCAACACCGCCCGCGCGTTCATGATGCGGGAAGTGATGGAGCTCGAGACCGACGAAATCTGTAAGGAATTGGCGATCACGGCGAACAACCTTTGGGTCATCCTGTATCGGGCCAGGATGGCGCTGCGCCAGTGCCTCGAGCAGAACTGGTTCATGGACCCGGCGCGCCACGGGGAGGGCGGGTAGACGATGGTTCGCCGGTTGACCCACATGCTGTCGTGCAAGGAGGTCACGCGGCTCCTGTCGCAGGCGCAGGATCGGCCGCTGGCGCTCGGCGAGCGCGTCAAGCTGCGTCTTCACTTGGTCGTGTGCACGGCATGCACGCGGTTTGCTCGCCAGCTCGCGTTCATGCGGATCGCGCTGGCGCGCTATCGCACGTGAGCGGCCGGCGCGCGAACCGGGCGCCGTGCAGGTTGTCTCTCGCATCATCTCGCCGTCTTCGACCATGCTCACATTGACCTTGAACGGCATCGCGACCGACGTCGCGGACGCGCACACCGTTGCCGAGCTCGTCGCGCGTCTCGGCCTCGTCGGCAAGCGCATTGCCGTCGAGAAGAACGGCGAGATCGTGCCGCGCAGCCGCTACGCCGACACGCCGGTCGCGCGCGGCGACAGGGTGGAGATCGTAGGCGCGGTCGGCGGCGGCTAGCGGAGTTGAAGGCGCATTTTCCGCGCGCCGTTTGACGTTGCCAGTTGCACCTCCGACACCCAGGGGGTTGCACCTCCGACACCGCGATTGCGGCGGAGTAAAATTGCGCGATGAACGCGCCTGCCCCCACCGCCGCGCTGTCCGACCCGCTGTCGATCGCCGGACGCACGTATCGCTCGCGACTGCTCGTGGGCACCGGCAAGTACCGCGATTTCGCGCAAACCCGCGATGCAATCGTCGCCTCGGGCGCCGAGATCGTCACCGTGGCGATCCGCCGCACGAACATTGGCCAGGACGCGAACGCCGTCTCGCTTACCGATGCGCTGCCGCCCTCCGAGTTCACGTATCTACCCAACAGCGCCGGCTGCTATACGGCCGACGACGCCGTGCGCACGCTGAAGCTCGGCCGCGAGCTGCTCGACGGCCATCCGCTGTGCAAGCTCGAAGTGCTGGGTGACGCGACCTCGCTCTATCCCGACGTGCGCGAGACGATCAAGGCCGCGGAGCAGCTCGTCGCCGACGGCTTCCAGGTGATGGTGTACACGTCCGACGACCCCATCGTCGCGCGCGAGCTCGAGCGCATCGGCTGCGTGGCGATCATGCCGCTCGCATCGCTGATCGGCTCGGGGATGGGCATCGTCAATCCGTGGAATCTGCGGCTCATTCTGGAGCAGGCGCAGGTTCCGGTGCTGGTCGATGCCGGCGTCGGCACGGCCTCCGATGCGGCGATCGCGATGGAGCTCGGCTGCGCCGGCGTGCTGATGAACACCGCGATCGCGCAGGCGCGCGAGCCCGTGCGCATGGCGCGCGCGATGCGCCTCGCCGTCGACGCCGGTCGCGAAGCATTCCTGGCCGGTCGCATGCCGCGCAAGACGTACGCGGCAAGCCCAAGCTCGCCGACTACCGGCAAGATCGCGTGATCGCGCGGCGCGACTAGACCATGCGCTTGACCGCATGGCGTGCGCTTGCTGCGCTCACCTTGGCCTCGTCCGTCGCATCGGTCGCCGCCGCGCCGCCGACAGCGGCCGATATCGCGCGGCTTTGCGCGAGCGCCGAAGATCAGGCGCATTGCGGGCGTCTGATCGAAGCGAGGCAGATTCCACGCGTGAAGTCTTTCGTGCGCCGCGATGGCGACGAATTGCGCATCGACCTGCTGTCCCCGGGATCCACGACGTTCCGCGATTCGATCGACATCGCCGGCGCGCGATCGTATGCGCTGTGGGACTACGTGGACGATCTCCAGTCGGTGGTGCTGTTCGCGACCAGGGGCGACAACAGTGAATTCTGGTGGGTGCAGCGGCAAGGCGGCGGCGAGTTTCGCTTGCCATCCGAGCCGGTGCTCGCGCCGGGACGCCGGCACCTCGCGACGGCCGACTTCTGCGCAAAGGGCTGCACGAACGAGGTTGCCGTCTGGCGCATCGAGCCGAACGACGTTCGCAAGGAGCTCGCGTTCGCGCCGCCCGTGCCATGGCGCGAGGCGAGCGTCACGTGGAAGACGTCCGACATCGTCGTCGTGGAGTACGTCGCCACCGATGGCGCCGCGTCGCAGACGCTCGAGCGGCGGCTTGGGGACGCCGACTGGACGCGCATGCGTTGACCGGGCTGCGCCCCGTGCGGAGCTTCGTGCTGCGGCAGGGTCGGATGTCGCCTGCGCAGGCGCGCGCCTGCGACGAATTGCTTCCGCGCTACGGCGTCGGCGCCGATCGCCCGCTCGATTGGCGGCAGGTGTTCGGACGCACCGCGCCCGTCGTGCTCGAAATCGGATTCGGCATGGGCGAGACCACGGCGGCGATCGCGGCGGCGCGGCCCGACGTCGACTTCTTCGGCGTCGAAATACACCTGCCAGGCGTCGGTGCACTGTTGCGCCGAATCGACGCCGCGGGTCTTGCGAACCTGCGCATCGCGCGCGCCGATGCGGTCGATGTCGTTCACTGGATCGAGCCCGGCTCGCTCGCCGGCGTACATGTCTACTTTCCCGATCCGTGGCCCAAGAAACGCCATCACAAGCGCCGACTGCTGCAGCCACCGTTCGTGCATGAGGTCGCGCGCAGGCTCGCACCCGGGGGCTACCTGCACGTCGCGACGGACTGGCAACCCTACGCGGAAGAGATTCTCGACGTGCTGTCGGCGGAACCGTTGCTCGCCAATACGAGCGGCGGTTTTGCGCCGCGCCCGCCGTGGCGGCCGCTCACCAAATTCGAGCAGCGCGGCATCGCACGCGGCCATGCGGTGTTTGACCTGCTCTTCACGCGAAAAAGCTAGACCGAGAGGAGGTCGCGCAGCGCCGCGCGCGCCACGTCGCGCGAGAAGTGGCGCTCGATGTTGACGCGGCCGCCGGCCGACAGTTTTTCCCACAACGCGCGGTCCTCGTAGACGCGCTGCGCCGCAGCGGCGAAAGCTTCCGCGTCCTCGGCAACGAGCACGTCGTCGCCATTGGTCAGATGCATGCCTTCGACCGATGCCGGCGTCGCGACGACGGGCAGTCCGTAACTCATCGCGAGATTCACCTTGCCCTTGACGCCGGCGCCATAGCGCAGCGGCGCTATCGACACGCGGCAACCGGAAAAATAGGGCCCGACGTCGGGCACGTGACCGAGAATGACGACGTCGTCGGCGGCGAGCGCCTTGATCGCCGCGGGCACCTGGCTGCCGATCACGTATGTCTTGACGCCCGGCAGCCGCCGCCGCACGATCGGCAGTACTTCGCGCGCGTACCAGAGAACCGCGTCGACATTCGGCGGATGCTGGAAACCGCCGATGAACACGAGCCCGCGCCGTGTGTCCCAAGGCGCGACCGTTGGCGAAAGCTCGTGCACGTTCGACACCAGCCGCACATCGGCTGCGGGCGCGAGCTCGCGCAGCACCGCCTGCTCGGCGTGCGACACGACGAGCGTGATGTCCGCCTTAGCGATCAGCGCGAGCTCCTCGTCGCGCCGCGTTCGCGCCGACGCCGCGGCCGCCCTGCCGCCGCCCAGTGCGGCGAGCCGCTCCTCGCGCAGGAAATGCAGGTCGACCGTGTCGAACACGACGCGCGCGTGCGGTGCGAACCGGCGCACCGAATCGACATGCCGCGCCGCGACGTAGTGCCGCGACAGCACGACCACGTCGAATTCGCGTCCCCGTTTCGTCAATAGTTCGGGAATCGAGCGAACGTACGGATGAAACAGCACCTCGACGCCGCGCCGCTGCAGCGCGCGCACGTAAGGTTCGTCGTATTCGAGGTTGTCCGCGGCGAACGTCACCTTGCAACCCAGCGACGTCGCGAGTTCGAGCAGCGACTGCATGCGCAACGAGCCGGAATCCTGATCGGGGCGCAGCATGCACGCGTCGACGACCAGCATGCGGCGCGACGCCCAGCGGTCGCGCGCCAGTTCCGCGCGCACGCCGTTCGGCTCGTGCGCCGCGAGCGCAGCCGTCCATTTCGCGGCGAACCGCGCCTGGTTGACGGCCTGGTGCCGCTTGATGCCCTGCGTGACGTCCGTCCCCGACGTGACGCCCTCGAAGTGAACGACGGTTGCGCGCGGCTGGTAGTACACCTTGCGGCCGGCCGCGCGGACCGCGAACGCGAGGTCGGTGTCTTCGTAATACGCGGGCGCGTAGCGCGTGTCGAAGCCGCCGACGGCATTCCAGAGCGCGCGCGGGATGGCGATGCAGGCACCCGAGCAGTAATCCGCCTCGCGAAAGTAGTCGTACTCGGGACGCTGCGGGTCCTCGTCGCGCCCGAGATTCCACGCGCTGCCGTCACGCCAGACGATTCCGCCGGCTTCCTGCAGGCGTCCGTCGGGGTACACGAGCTTCGCCCCGACGAGGCCCGCGTCCGGGTGCTCAGCAAAGACGTCGACGAGCGCGTCAAGCCAGCCAGCGGTTACGATCGTGTCGTTGTTGAGCAGCACGATGACCGCCCCGCGCGCGAACGTGGCCGCCCGATTGCAAGTGCCGATGAAGCCGAGGTTCCGGCCATTGCGCTCGAACCGCACGCCTGATACGCAGGAAAGCGCGTCCGCGAGCGGCTCCGGTGATGCGTCGTCGACGACGATCACCTCGAATGCGCGCTGCGTGTTGCGCGCGATGCTCGCAAGGCACGTGAACGTGGACAGCGCCTGGCCGTACGCGGGAACGACGATCGACACGTCCGGATGCTGCGACGTCGGGACGGCGAGCGGACGAATCTGCGTTTCTGCGCGATACGTCCGTGCCGCGGCCGGACGAAAGCGGTTGCCGCGCCGCAGCTTGCGAGCGACACGTTGGGCCAGCGCTACGGCACCCTCGTCGCGCAGCACGCTCATCGCTACGCCGGAGTAGCGGGGTAGTTGCCGCAGCATGCGCGCGCGCGTCGCGAGCTCCGCACGCGTCTCCTTGAGTCCGTGGACCGCAGCGCGTAGCGGCGCCGTCATGCGCCAGCTCGTCGACGTCTCGAGCTCCCGGGTCCGCGTACGCGCGGCCACGAGATCGTCCTCGAGCGCGCGTGCGTTCGCGCGGAGCGACGCGAGATCGCGCGTGGCCTCGATCAGGTCGACGGCCGTGCGCTCGGGATCCTCTTTGCGCCGCTCGCGCAGCGCCGCAAGCTCTGCCAGCTCGTGGTCGGCCGCCTCGACGCGCCGGCCAAGCTCGGCTCGCGCGCCGATGTGTCCGCACAGCGCCCCCGCCGTATAGAGCGCGTGCAGCGTCAGCGGTTCTTCGTGCGAGGCCTTCACGGGAACGAAATTGCGGGCTTCGAGCGCAGGCAACGGCAGAGCTTCCTTACGCGCCGGTCTGGAAGGAAGCAACGACACGGTTTCGGCGCTCGCAGGCTTTGCCTGAGGCAGCGGCTCGGCATACAGCGCGAGATAGCGCTCGGGCGCCATCATGACGTTGCACCCGCGGGCACGCCCGGCGCGGTGGCCGAGGCCGATTCGACGCGGGACGCCGTGCTCGCCGCATCGAGCAGCGCGGCGTTCCACTCGGCCGGCGTCGCGTCCCACGGTACGAGCCGCGTGCCCGGGCGTCCCGCGAGGCGCTCGGGAAACGCTCCGAGCGCCGACGCGACGATCGGCGTGCGGGTGGCGAGCGCGACCGACAGCGTGTACGAATACGTCTCCGGAACCTGCGCGGGAAAGAACAGCACGTTGGCACGCTCCGCCGCCAGCAGTCGCGGCAGCGCGTTTTCATCGTACGAGCCGTGGACCATCAACGGCGCGTCCGGCGACTGGGCGATTGGGGCAGTCGTCGCGCCCAGCACGCGGAAGACGAGCGGCAGGCCGCGTCGCTTCACGTCCTCCGCGCATTGCGCAACAACGGCGAGGCCCTTCTCGGCCGACAGGTTGCCGAGCGTCACGACGCGTACCGGTGAAGCGGGCATTGCGAGCGGTCGCTCGGGATGCGGCCAGACGGCGATTGCAACGCCCGTGACGTGACGGCCGATGCGCTCCGCGACGTCGCGCGAGGGCGCGATCACGCGCGCCGCGCCGCGCAGGAACGTGGCGAACGTTGCGCGCCACGTCCGGATGTCCATATTCCATTGCACGGGGCGTCCACGAATGCATGCCGCGCACCCGGCTTCGTCCGGCTCGCCGCAATAGCGTCCGGCTTCGTCGGCGAGATGGTATTGCGGGCAGATCGCGTAGTAATCGTGCAGCGTGCAGTCGTACGGCACGCCACACTCCACGGGCAGTTGCAGGATCGCTCGCGGCAGTCCATGCACGTGATGAAAGTGCAACCGCACGACACCGATCGCGCGCAGCGTGGCGGCGAGGGCGGGCAGATCGCCGGGGAGCCGGAACCAGGCCTCGAAGCGCTCGCCGGTGCGCGGCCAATGCAATCGCACCGTATCGGCGTTCGCCGGCTCCAGATAGAGCACGTCGGCGCGCCCTGCGACGAGCGCCGCCAGGTCGTCCATGTGGCGGCGGATGCCGCCGCCCCACGCATGCGACACAAACACGATGGCGGGTCGCGCCGATGCGGCGAGACGCGTGAGATCGACGCGGCCGGCGAGCATGCGGACGTCCGGGCTCGCCGCCGCGGCGCGAACGGGATCGACGATTTCCGGATGCAGATGAGCGAGCGTCGGCGTAGCCGCGTGCGTCTCCACGCGCATCGCGCGTTCGCCGAACGAGCCTTCGCCGTCGTTGCGCACGAAGACGTCGCCTGCGACGCGCGACGCGAAGCCCGCCATCCGCGCGCGCAATGCGAAGTCGATTTCGGTCGCATGGCCGTCTTCGGTGGCAACCGTCTTTGCCTCCCCGACAGCGTCGATGCATGCGCGTGTGATATGGAGGCATGGCCCGAACAGCGCCGGGACATTCGCTGCGACACCCGCGTTCGCTCGTTCGAACAGCGCATCGAGCGACTCGAGCGTGCAGCCTTCGGGCAGCGGATTGCGCGCGTCGGGCTGCGGATAAGTCGCACTGCCGGCGACGTTGGTGAAGGTGCCGACGATGCCGATGCCCCGAATGCGGCCGTGCGCGACAAGCCGGTCGAGCCAGTTTCCCTCGACTTCGGCGTCCGCCTGCAGCACGACGACATCGCGATCATCATGCTGCGCGAACGCCCGGTTCAGCAACCCGGCGTAGTCGAGCGACCGATCCTGGCGCGAAACCGTCACCTGCTGGCTGCCCGCGGCGAGGGCCGCCGAAAAGCCGCGCAAAGCATCGGCGTCGCCGACGACGATCACTTCGCACGGTTGCGCATTCCGCGAAGCCAGCACGCTCGCGACGCAGCGTGCGGCGAGCCCCGCGCTACGGCGCACGGGAACGATCACGTCGACCGGGCGCATGTTCACGTTTTGCGCACCGTCCCGGAGCATGCGAATCAGCCGAGCGTCAGGATCACCGGCTGATGATCCGCGGCCTGCGTTTGCCGGTCGACGCGGACGTCACGCACGCGGGCGCGCAGGTCCTCGCCGATGAAAATGAAGTCGCAGTGCAGCTCGGGATCGCCCGGCTTGTCCTTTTCGTAGATCTTGAACGTCGACGGATGCGGCTCGCCGGGATGCGCGACCTGCCAGGCGTCGAGCAGCGGCGGCGTGCCGTCGTCGAACGGCGCCAGGATTCGCGCGTGCTCCTTCGCATCGGGCTCGAAGTTGCAATCGCCGGTGATGACGGTGAAGCGGGGTCGGACATACGTGTGGAACGGCCCGCCGTCCGTCTTCGTGCGCTGCGCATCGCGCGCGTATGCGTGCCCTTCGGCGTAGATCGCACGCAGCGCGTTGGCCTGCGCCATCCGCTGCACGTCCGAGTAGTACTCGAGGTGCGTCGTGATCACGCGAACGTCGCCGATATCCGCGTGCACGACCGCCTCGACGGCGATGCGCGGCATGCACGGTTTACCCGGATCGCACGGGTACGGCAGCGTATGGCGATAAACCTGCTGCACCGGCAGGCGCGACAGGATCATGTTGCCGAACAGGCGCCGTCGCCCGTCGTCGCCCGGATGATCGACCGCGACGCCGGGGATCGCTGTGTAGCCGGGAAGGAGCCCCGCGAGGCGAGCGAACTGGTCTTCGCCGTTGTTCCCGCCGAGCCGCGGATCGGGAAAATTGTCGGAGATCTCCTGCAGGCACAGTACGTCGAAATCGGCGAGTCGCTGCGCCTCGCGCACGACGCGCGCCGGGTCGACCACGAGGTCGATACCGCGACACCATTGCACGTTCCAGGTGATCAGTTTCATGGGCGTCCGGTTCCGGGTGATCGAGATGGCGCAGGCGATAGTGTCGATTTCGAATGTCGCTGCATGCGGGTGGCGTCAGCGGATTCCCGCACGCATGAACGATTGCACGAATTGGCGCTGGAACAGCAGGAACGCGATCAACAGCGGCCCGGTCGTGAGCAGCGTTGCCGCGGTTATGATCGACCAGTCGATTCCCTGGTCGGTCGAGGAGAACACCTGCAGTCCTACCGTAACCGGCCGCGATTCCACCGAATCGGTGATGATCAGCGGCCACAGGAAATTGTTCCAGTGGTACGACACCGAGACCAGCGCATAGGCGAGGTATGTCGGACGCGCGAGCGGAACGTACACCTTCCAGAGCGTCTGCAGCGGCGAGCAGCCTTCGATGCGCGCCGCCTCGTCGAGCTCGCGCGGCACGGTTTTGAACGTCTGCCGCAGCAGGAAGATACCGAATGCGCTCGCCATGTACGGCAGACCGATCGACAGGATCGTGTCCTTGATGCCGAGTGCCGTCATCGTCCGGTAATTTTCGACCAGCAGCACGTCCGGCATGATCATCAACTGCACGAGCACGAGCGCGAACGCGATGTTGCGGCCGGGAAAGTCGAACCGCGCGAATGCGTAGGCAGCGAGCGTCACGAGCACGAGCTGCGCGACGAGGACCATCGTCACCAGGATGACCGTGTTCAGGAAATAGCGCGCGAAAGGCGCGGCGTTCCACGCCTTGACGAAGTTGTCGAGCGTAAGCGGTGCGTCGAGCGCGAAGCGCGTTGAAAACGCGGGCGGATGGAAGGCGCTCCAGAATGCATACAGGAGCGGCAGCACCCACAGCGCGCCGAGCAGCCAGGCGCCGAGCGTCTCGAGCACGCGCGTCGGCCCGTGTGGCGCGTAGACGCCGGTTGCGCTGGTCGTCATGGCGTTACTGGTAGTGCGTCCTGCGTTCGAGAAACACGAATTGCAGAATCGCGACCACGGCAAGCAGCGTCAGCAGCACCATCGTCAGTGCCGCCGCATACGACGAGTCCCAGAAGCGGAAGCCGATCTCGAAGATGTAATAGAGCAGCAGCGCGGTGGCATTGTCCGGCCCGCCGCGGGTCATCACGACGATGTGGTCGACCAATCGGAAGGCATTGATCACCGCGTTGACCAGCACGAACAGCGTCGTCGGCATCAGCAGCGGGAACGTGATGCGGCGAAAGTAATACCCGCGCGATGCGCCATCGATCGCCGCCGCCTCGGCGAGATGCGGGGACATCGACTGCAGCGCAGCGAGGTAGAAGATCATGAAAAAGCCCGCTTCCTTCCAGATCGTCACCGCCATTAGCGCTGGAAGCGCCGTGCTCTTGCTGCCGAGCCAGTTGTGACGGCCGAAACCAAGCGCGTTCGTGAACTGCTCGAGCAGCCCGTATTCGGGCGTATAGAAAAACAGCCAGATGTTCGCGACCGCGATCATCGGCAGCACGGTCGGCGTGAAGTACGCTAGGCGCAAAAAGCCGCGACCCGGCAGACGCTCGTTCACCCATACGGCCATCAGCAGCGCGAGGCCGATCGACAACGGAATCGTGCCGAGCGCGTACCAGAGGTTGTTCGTCAGCGCCTGCCAGAAGATCGGATCGTCGATCAGCGCACGGTAGTTCTCGAGGCCGATGAATTTCGCCGGCCGGTTGGCCCGCGGCGTCGAATAGAAGCTGTGCCACAGGTTCGCGACCGCCGGATAGTGCGTGAACAGCGCCAGCAGCGTGGCTGCCGGCAATAGCAGCAGCCACGCGTAGAGCCATTCGCGCGTCCGGGTCACGTCCGGCGCGCTACTTGTAGCTCCGCAGCAGCCGATCCGCCTCGCGCTGCGCGTCCTTCATCGCCTGCTCCGGCGTCTTCGTCCCGGTGAGTGCCGCCTGCAGGCCGTCGTTCAGCGCCTTCGTCACGCGCTGGTTGTCGTGCGTGGAGAGCTCCGCCTTGGCGTATTGCAGCTGGTCGCGCGCGACCGCCGCCGGTGGGAACCCCGCAACGTACTGCTTCATCGTCGGCGTGTCCCACGCGTCCGCACGCACGGCGACGTAGCCGGTGTCGATGCCCCATTTCGCGGCGCGCTCCGGCGTCGTCACCCACTTGACGAACTTGAAGGCCGCTTCGCGCTGCGCCGGCGTCGACTTCTTGAAAATATAGAAGTTGCCGCCACCGGTCGGACTGCCGCGCTGCTTGCCGGCCGGCAGCATCGCGACGCCGAAGTCGAACTTGGCGTTGTTCTTCACGTTCGTCAGGTTGCCGGTCGTCGTCCACATCATCGCGACCTTGCGCTCGAAGAAGTCCTTCGGCGTCGTGCCCCACTCGACGATACCGGGCGGATGCACCTTGTATTTGTTGACGAGATCCACCCAGTACTGCAGCGCGCCGATGACCTCGGGCTTGTCGTAGTACACCTGCGTGCCGGCCTCGTTCATCAGGTTGACGCCGTTCTCGATCGCGAGACCCTGGAACAGCCAGTACGGAAAGCCGGAAGACGGAATCTGCACGCCCCATTGCGTGACGTTGCCGGATGCGTCGCGCTTGGTGAGCTTCTGCGCGTAGTCGGCCATTTCCTGCCACGTGCCGGGCGGCCGGTTCGGGTCGAGGCCCGCGTCCTTGAACGCTTCCTTGTTGTAATACAGGACGACGGTCGAGCGCTGGAACGGAATGCCCCACGTCTTGCCGCCGGTCTGGCTGTTCTCCATGAACGCGGGGAAGAAGCTCTTGAGCCACGCGCGGTCCTCGGCCGTCTTGATCAGGTCGTCGAACGGCACGATCGCATCCTCGTCGATCAGCGTGTACATGTCGGTCGAGAGCAGGATCGACGTCACCGGCGGCTCGCCGCTCTTGACGGCGGTGAGCGCCTTGGAGATCGTGTCCTGGTAGCTGCCGGAGTAGATCGGCCGCAATTTGATGCCGGGGTTGTCCTTCTCGAAATCGGCGGCGTAGCCGTCGATGATCTTCGTGATCGGTCCGCCGACGGCGACCGGGAAGAAGAACGGCACCTCGACAGGCGCCTGCGCAAGTGCCGCAGTCGCGAAGAATGCGAGCCCAAGCGCGGACAGTGCGTTACGGATCTTCGTGAACAGCTTCATCGTCCCTCCATTCGATAAGTTGAGTCAGGCCAGAAGCGTAGTCGACGGCTCGCGCGCGTCGATCGGCGCGCGTTTTCCGTCGACAGCGAAATAGTGCTGGGCGCCGGGTGCCCAGCGAAGCCACGTCGTATCGCCCTGCGACAGCCCGACGCTGCCCGGCACGCGAACCGCCAACGCTTGCGAGCCGATGCGGCAGCTCACGAGCGAGTCGCCACCGAGATACTCGACGTTATCGACATGCGCGCGAATACCGGTTTCGAAGCTGATCTCCATGTGCTCGGGCCGCACGCCCAGCATGCCCTCCGCGAAGCGGCCATCGAGCACGACCGGACCATCGGTGCCATCGATGACCGCACCGCCGCGAACCGCTTGGAGTCGCATCAGGTTCATCGGTGGCGTGCCGATGAACCGCGCGACGAACGTATTCGCGGGATCCTCGTACAGATCCACCGGCGATCCGTCCTGTTCGATCCGGCCCGCGCGCATCAACACGACCCGATCGGCCATCGACATCGCCTCGACCTGGTCGTGTGTCACGTACACCATCGTGATACCGAGTTTGCGCTGCAGCGCGCGGATCTCGATGCGCATCTCGGCGCGCAGCTGCGCGTCGAGGTTGGACAGCGGCTCGTCCATCAGGCACACGGGGGCCTGCGCGATGATCGCGCGGCCCAGCGCGACACGTTGCTGCTGGCCGCCGGAGAGCTGGCCGGGCTTGCGGCCGAGCAGCGCCTCGAGACCGAGCAGCTCGGCGACGCGTGCAAGACGCGCCTCGCGTTCGCCATCGGGCACGCGACGGACGCGCAGGCCGAACACGATGTTCTCCGCAACGGTCAGGTGCGGAAACAGCGCATAGCTCTGGAACACCATGGCCACCGAGCGCGCGGCCGGCGGCAACCGCGTGACGTCGCGATTGCCGATGAAAATCCGGCCACCGTCGGCCGCCTCGAGGCCGGCGATCAGCCGCAGCGTCGTCGACTTGCCGCAGCCGGACGGCCCGAGCAGGACGTTCAGCGTGCCGGCGTCGAACGCGAAGGAGACGTCGTCGACGGCGCGCACCGGTCCCTCGGCGCTCGCCCAGATCTTGCTGACGCGGTCAGCGGCGATCGCCGACATGTGCGACGAAAATGGAAAACATTACAGCTCTGATCCCGTTTTCCTTGTCAGCCGAAAAGCGCGGTCAGCGCCGCGCCGGGATCCGGCGCACGCATGAACGCCTCGCCGACGAGAAACGCATTCACGCCGTGGCGGCGCATCTGCGCGACGTCGCGCTGCGCGACGATGCCGCTTTCGGTGACGACGATGCGATCTTTCGGAATCCGCGGCAGCAACTCGATCGTCGTGTGCAGCGACACGTTGAACGTGCGCAGGTTGCGGTTGTTGATGCCGACCAGCGGCGTCGATAGCGCAAGCGCGCGATCCAGCTCCGCGGCGTCGTGCACCTCCACCAGCACGTCCATGCCGTGATCCGTGGCGCACGCCTCGAGCGCCGCGAGGCGAGCGTCGTCGAGCGCTGCCACGATCAGCAGGATCGCATCGGCACCGAGCGAGCGCGACTCGGCGACCTGGTACTCGTCGATGATGAATTCCTTGCGCAGCACCGGCAGCGTGCATGCCCCGCGCGCCGCCACCAGGTATTCCGGCGCACCCTGGAAGAACGGCCGGTCGGTGAGCACGGACAGGCACGTCGCGTGCGCGCGCTCGTACGACGAGGCGATCGCCGCCGGATCGAATGATTCGCGCAACACGCCCTTGCTCGGGCTCGCCCGCTTGACCTCGGCGATGACGGCCGGCCGGCCGGCGGCAATCGACGAGCGAAGCGCCGCCGCGAAGCCCCGCGGCGCGGGCGCTGCGCCGGCATCACGCATGACGACTTCGAGCGGGCGCTCGACCTGCGCCGCGATGACCTCCTCGGCCTTCGTCGTCATGATGCGCGCGAGGATGTCCCCATCCTGCACCGCGCGCTGTGCGCGTTCGGTCACGTCGGTTGGCCGAGTGATCGGGTTGCGGCGACGAACGCCTCGAGCTTGCGCATCGCGGCACCGCTCGCGATCGCTTTCCGCGCGCGCTCGATACCGTCCTCCACCGAGCCGGCGATGCCGGCAGCGTAAAGCGCCGTTCCCGCGTTCAGCGCTACGATTTCCCGCGGCGTGCCGTCAACGTCGCGCAACGCCTCGAGCACCATCTCCTTCGACTCCCGCGCGTCGGTGACCTTGAGACCGCGATTCGACTTCATGTGGAGGCCGAAATCCTCCGGGTGAATCTCGTACTCCTTCACTTCGCCGTCCTTGAGCTCGCCCACCATCGTCGCGGCACCGAGCGAGACCTCGTCCATGCCGTCCTTGCCGTAGACGACCAACGCGCGCCGGCTGCCGAGCCGTTGCAGCACGCGGACATGAATGCCGACGAGATCGGGATGAAACACGCCGACGAGCTGATTCGCGGCGCCGGCCGGGTTGGTGAGCGGACCGAGGATGTTGAAAATGGTGCGCACGCCGAGCTCGCGGCGCACCGGTGCGGCATGTTTCATCGCGCCGTGATGGTTCGGCGCGAACATGAAACCGACGCCGGTTTTCGCAATGCATTCGGCCACCTGCTGCGGCGTGAGCATGATGTTGGCGCCGAAGGCCTCGAGCACGTCGGCGCTGCCGGACTTCGACGACACCGAGCGGTTGCCGTGCTTGGCGACGCGTGCGCCGGCTGCGGCGGCGACGAACATCGACGCCGTCGAGATGTTGAACGTATGCGACGCGTCGCCGCCGGTGCCGACGATGTCGAGCAGGTTTGCCGTATCGGCTACTTCGACCTTCGTCGCGAACTCGCGCATCACCTGCGCGGCCGCTGCGATCTCGCCGATCGTCTCCTTCTTGACGCGCAGCCCGACGGTCAGCGCGGCGATCATCACGGGCGTCACCTCGCCGCCCATGATGCGTCGCATCAGCGACAGCATCTCGTCGTGGAAGATCTCGCGGTGCTCGATCGTGCGTTGCAGCGCGTCCTGAAGCGTGATGGCCATGGCGTGTCCTGACGCGGCCGCGGTCGCGGGCGGCCGGAGCGGGAGTTTAAACGGTCGCGGCGAGGAAGTTGCCGAGCACCTTGCGACCGTGCTCGGTCAGGATTGCCTCCGGATGGAACTGAACGCCCTCGACGGGCAGTTCGCGGTGCCGGACCGCCATGATTTCACCGTCCTCGGCCGTGGCGGTCACATCGAGCGCAGGCGGCAGACTCGCGCGCTCGATGGCGAGGGAATGGTAGCGCGTCGCGTTGAACGGCGATGGCACGTCCGCGAAGACGCCGCGCTGGTCGTGGACGATCGACGACATCTTGCCGTGCATCACGCGCTGTGCACGAATGACCCGGGCGCCGAACGCCTGCCCGATCGCCTGGTGGCCGAGGCACACGCCGAGAATCGGGATCCGGCCGGCGAAGCGGCGAACGAGCGGCACCGATACCCCGGCCTCGTTCGGCGTGCACGGTCCGGGCGAAATCACGATGTGCGAAGGGGCGAGCGCTTCGATCCCGTCCAGCGTGATCGCGTCGTTGCGCACGACCCTGACCGCCGCACCGAGCTCCCCCAGGTACTGGACCAGGTTCCAGGTGAAGCTGTCGTAGTTGTCCAGCATCAGCAGCATGACGGGCGATTCGCGTGCGTGGAAGCATGACTCCCGAGCGCAATTCTAGCGTCTCGCACATAAAAAAACCCCCCGAACTCGCCGTTCGGGGGGCTTCGAGGTAAGCGGCTTCCAGCTAAAGCATTCGTTGATCCATTTGTATCGTTGCGATTGCGAACCCGGCTACGGCGAGCGGCGGAACATGCCCACCAGCAGCGAAATCACGAACAGCGCCAGGAAGATGAAGAACAGGATCTTGGCGATTTCGGCGGCACCCACGGCAATCCCGGTGAAGCCGAACACAGCCGCGATCAGCGCAATGACGAAGAACACCGCAGCGTATTGCAACATGACGGACTCCTGGAAAAGTTGACAGAACTCCCGCGAGCTTCGCTTCAGAGACCGCGGTACTACTCGTCGAACGACGCGGCCACCCGCAGCCGCCCGTAGCGATCGAAATCAGGCTCGACGTCGCCGGAGATGTCGGCTTCGATCTGAATCGCCTCCAGCAATGCCCAATCGTCGGCGGACGGCAGGCTGCTCGCGTCGAGCAGCGGGATCGCGCTCGCGACGGACGCAGGACCGCGCATGGCTCCGGTCGTCATCGCTCACTCCTCCTCGCCGGGCTTGGGGGCGCGCGTCGCATCGGGCCCCACGTTGGACTTCTTGCGATTGAGCGCCGGGTCCTCGCCCTTCGAGTGCCGCTTGCCCTCGGCCTCCGCGGCCTGCATTTGCAAAGCGTCGGCGTCCGACTGCGGCGCCGCGTTGCGCGCAGCTTCGTCGACGCGTCCCGATTTCGCGAAATCGCGCGTCGCGTCGTTGTACTGCTTCGACGCCGCGTAATTGCCCTCGCCGTAGACGTTCTGCTGG
>DATEIQ010000095.1:0-39572 GCA_035278845.1 Casimicrobiaceae bacterium
CGTCGAGCTGCAGGCGCTCGTCGACCCGGTGATCGGCGGCCCGCCGCGGCGCCTGGCCGTCGGCCTGGATCCGCAACGGCTCGCGCTCGTCAATGCGCCCGTCGAGTTGCTCGCCGAGGTGCAGCTCGAGGCGATCGTCGCGGCCATCAACACGACGTCGCCGGAGATCGTCGTCATCGACTCGGTGCAGACGATCTACACCGAGGCGCTCGCCTCCGCACCGGGCAGCGTCGCGCAGGTACGCGAATGCGCGGCGCAGTTGACGCGGCTCGCGAAGCAGCGCGGCATCGTCGTGCTGTTCGTCGGCCACGTGACGAAGGAGGGCGCGATCGCAGGCCCGCGCGTGCTCGAGCACATCGTCGACGCGGTGCTTTACTTCGAAGGCGATCCGCATTCGAGCTTCCGCCTCGTGCGCGCGATCAAGAACCGCTTCGGCGCCGCCAACGAGCTCGGCGTGTTCGCGATGACCGAGCGCGGTCTGAAGGGCGTGGCGAATCCGTCGGCGCTGTTCCTCTCGCAGCATGCGGATGGCGTGGCAGGATCCGCCGTCGTCGCGACGCTGGAAGGCACGCGCCCGCTGCTCGTCGAGCTGCAGGCGCTCGTCGACCCGGTGATCGGCGGCCCGCCGCGGCGCCTGGCCGTCGGCCTGGATCCGCAACGGCTCGCGCTGCTCCTCGCCGTGCTGCACCGTCACGGAGGCAGCGAGACGGGCGGCTACGACGTGTTCGTCAACGCCGTGGGCGGGGTGCGCGTGCTCGAGCCCGCTGCCGATCTGGCTGTCCTGCTGGCGGTCGCATCCTCATTGAAAAACAAGGCTGTGGCAAGCAAAACCGTGATTTTTGGTGAAGTTGGCCTGGCAGGGGAGGTGCGACCCGTTCAGCGCGGCCAGGAACGGATTCGGGAAGCGGCGAAGCTGGGGTTCGAGCGCTTCATCATCCCGAGCCTCAACAAACCGAAGCAACGCATTGACGGGATTGATTTGATAGGTGTCGATCGCGTCGACGAAGCGCTTGCCGCACTCGCCGGCTGAGCCCGTTGCGATGGCCGCGCGTAGCGAGACCGCGGTTGCCTGGATGCTTTTCGCAGCAGCCATGATGGCCGTAAAGGCGGCATGGCTCGCCGTCGACGACGATCCCGCCGTTTTTCTCGGGGACTCCGAGAGCTACCTTGCAACGGCGCTGAAGGGCTGGATTCCGCCGGATCGATCCTTTGTGTACGGATTCGTCCTGCGGCCATTCGCCGTCTGGACCGGCTCGCTCGCGCCCGTCGTCTACTTTCAGTCGCTGCTCGCCGCGGCATCGGGAGTCGTCCTGGCGTGGCTACTGATCCGCCACTTCGCAATTCCAGCGTGGCTGGGATTCACCGTCGCGGTGCTTTGGGGCGCAACCGAGCCGCTGGCGCTGTTGCTCGAACGGTACGTGCTCACCGAGACGTGCGCGCTGTTCGTGCTGGCGTTGCTTGTCGCGGTGGGTTGCCGCTATATCGCGAGCGCAAGTGTCCGTTGGCTGATCATGGCGAATGTGCTCTCGACAGTGCTCGTGTCGCTCCGGACCGTCTACATACCGGTTTCGATATCGCTCGCCGTCATCCTTCCGCTGCTTGCGCGCGGTTCGGCGACAACGAATCAGCGACAAAACGCGCCGGGCTGGCGCAGTACCTCGTTGCTGATCGGGCTCTCGCTGGTCACTGTTTTCGGCTTTCATCAACTCTACAAAGTCGCCTTCGGGCAATTGGCGCGCCGGCCGCCTGCATATCAGACGGCGAATGGACTGTTCCTGCTCGCGACATGGTCGCCGCTGCTGATCGCGGAGGATTTTCCCGATCGCGAGAAAGGCCGCGACGTCATGCGCGGCGCTTCCTGCGCAAGCGATGGTCGCGAGGCTGCACGATGGCAACCCGACTGCCTGATCGATGCGCTCGTGAAGCGATCCGGCAGCGATTACGTCGCGAACAGGATCGCGCGCGCCACCGCGCTGAACATCGTGAAACGCGATCCGCTCGGCGTGATGCGGTTGACGATCCGTACCTGGAAAGACTATCTATCGCTCGAGCTGATGAGGACGGCCGTGCATCAGGACCGTCCGGAGGATCCTTTGCCTGCGCGCACCGTAGATCTGCTGCGGGAGCGATTCGGCGTGGCCAACGTCGAGAGATTGCAAAGCGCGACACGGCCAACGGATCGCTGGTTCTTCGCGAATGCGGCGTGGTACGTTTTTCTCTCGAGTTCGCCGCTCGTTGCATTGGTCGCGCTTGCAATCGCGCAGCCGGGTGTGCGCCGCCCGCTGTTTCTGGTCGCCGCCGTGATCATCGTATTGCTCGGCGCCACCATTGCCGGCTCCCTGCGAGTGTCGCCGCGATTCCTGCACCCTGTCGCGTGGCTGGTGACCATTCCACTTGCGGTGTTGGTGTCGTCGCTCTTCGAGCGAAGACGATCACTGACCATTTGAGCGCGGTGCAGCGGTTTCGGCCGCGATGTGGATCGGCTCGCGCACGCCGCGCCGATGCTGGTCGGCCATCGCGCGGTAAGCGGCTTCCAGCGCGCGTGTCGTCGCAACCGTATCGAACAGCGGGCTCGCGCGACCAGGTCCTGCGAGACGTGCGCGCAGGCGGGCGCGCTCATCGGGATCGCGGGCGAGGGCGATCGCCTTCGCGACATAGGGCATCACGCCGTCGCACACCAGCTCAGGCAGGCCGACGGCCGTGACGAGACTCGCGGCCACGCGCGATGCGAACGTTTCGCCGCGGCACGTGATGACCGGGCATCCCGCCCACAGCGCGTCGCTCGCCGTCGTGTGCGCGTTGTACGGCCACGTGTCGAGGAACAGATCGGCGACGCGATAGAGCGCGAGGTACTCGGGATTGGGTCGCGACTTCGCGAAATGCAATCGCCGCGCGTCGAGCCCCCGCCGCACCATTTCGCGGCGCAGGTTGCGCTCGAGCAGCTCCTCGCCGGGATGCGTCATCAGCCAGAGCACCGCTTCGGGCACTTCCGTGAGAATCGCGAGCCACGCGTCGAACACCGCCGAATTCAGCTTGTAGCCGCGATTGAAGCAGCACAGCACGACGGCGCTTCCGGCAAATCCGAGCGCCTGCCGCGTCGGCGCGTCGGCGATCGGCCGCGCGCGGTCGTTGACTTGATAACTGTACGGGAGGAGGGCGAGCGTTTCGGCGTAGTCGGCGGCATGCGCGGGCGGCGTCACGGTCGCGTCCCCGATCAGGTAATCGACGAGGTTGCCGCCGAGCGTGCCCGGATAGCCGAGGTAATGCACCTGAATCGGCGCCGGGCGCAGCGCCAGTGCTGCGGGCGCCGCGCCGTCCGTGTGACCCTTGAGGTCGACGAGGATGTCGACGCCGTCGTCGCGTATCGCCTGCGCGAGCTTGCGCGACGGCCATCCCGCGGCGTCGACGAAGCGGTCGAACGCGCGCGTCAGGCGCTCGCGCATCGGACTGCGATCGTCGTGACCGGTCGAATAAGCGACGATCTCGAAGCGCTCGCGATCGTGCGCCTCGAACATTCCCGCCGCCAGGTACGCGGTCGCGTGCGTGTGGAAGTCGGCGGAAAGATAGCCGATGCGCAAGCGGCCCTCGCCGAGTTGCGGTGGCGGGCCGGATGCGGCCGGCGGCGCGAGTGCCTTCGTCCACGCCTCGGCACAGCGCCGCTGCTCGTGCCGCGACGACGGCTGCGACAGCCATACGAATGGCGACAGCAGCGGCATGCCGGCCGCGATGCCGTCGCGAAAGCGGCGGCGCAGCGCGTCGACGTCGTGCCAGTCCGCCATCCGCTGGCGCAAATACAGCAGTTGCGATAGCGCCGCGCCATGATTCGGATCGAGGCGCACGACGTTCTCGTAGGCGCGCATCGCGCCCGCGGCGTCCTGATCGCGGTCGAGCAGGCCCGCGAGCTGGAACTGCAGCGCGGCCGAGCCCGGCTTGCGCACGAGCGCCGCGTCAAGCGTCGCGCGGGCCTTCTTGCGCATGCCCGCCGTCATCTCGAGTTGCGCCTTGAGCCCTGCATAGGCCGGCTCGCCAGGCGCGAGCGACGTCGCGCGCGACGCAGCGTCCAGCGCCTCGAGCAGACGGCCCTGCGGCTCGAGCGCGAGCGCCAGATTGTGCCAGCCGGCGGCGTGCTGGACATTGGCCGCGACCGCACGACGTGCCGCCTGCTCGGCCTCGGTGACGCGTCCCACCGCGAATTCGGCGGCCGACAGATTGGCGAGCACGTCCGGCGATTCCGGCGCGAGCTTCGCCGCTTCGAGCAGCGCGTTGCGCGCCGCCTCGCGCTGTCCCGCGGCGTCCAGCACGAGCGCGAGATTCGACCATGCATCCGCGGAAGCGGGCTCGAGCGCGAGCGACGCGCGGATCCGCTCCGCCGCCTCGGGCACCTTGCCCGCCTGGTAGAGCACGACGCCGGAGTAGTGCAGCGCCGCCGCGTGCTTCGGGTCTGCGGCGAGCACCGCGTCGTAGCGGAGGAAGGCTTCGCGCAGCTTGCCTTGCTGGTGCAGACGGAAGGCGCGCTCGAATTCAGTGGCGATGGTCATCCGCAGCGAAGGGTATCACCGCGACGCCGGTGCGGCCTTGAAGCAGATGCTGCACAAGGAACCGTGCGTTCGCACGGCTCCCTTCGGCGATTTCGCCTGCCTGCCTACGGATTGGTAACTGGATGCTTACGAATGCGAACGCGGCCTAGTTGATCGACGCGCAACCGCTGTTCGCGCGACCGTTCGGACACGTGGTTTCGGCGATGCATGCATCAGGCGTCCCGCCCTGACATTGCCCGCCGTCCAGGATGAACTGCTCGACCGGTGTTTCCCTCAGGAACCGGTCCAGCTTTTCCGTAAAGCCACAACGCTCGGCAATCTCGGGTAGTAACGGAAAGACCTTATTGGCTTCGAGACAAGGCGCGCTCGGAGCGCACAGGCTCAGGACGTTTCCCTGCTCGTTGAGATTCAAGCCATAGCTCGAGAAGGGAACGACGATCTTGTTTCCCTTCGAGGCCGTGAAATCGATGAAGCAGGCGTAAAGAATCTGCTGAGCGCGATCTCTCGGAGGCACCCCCAGCACGCAGCCGTATTCCTCTTTCGTCAGGATCATCTCGGGGACGATGCCGAGCGCTCGCGCGAGTTTTGCCGCCTTCTCCTCTCCCAATGGCTCATTGATCTGGTCAGCGTTCTCGTATACCGGCGGCGCCAGGTCAAGCCATTTTTTTTCCGTTGTCTGGCAATAGGAGGGCCAGACCGTATCCATACCGCGTTTGACGCTCTTGTCGGCAGCCTGCTGTCGGAAATAGGGCGCCATCTCGACGTAGGGGCAGCCATCGGGATTGTCGAGCAGGCAGTGGTAGACCTGCTGCGGAACGGGTGCCCTGTAGGCCGGCATCAGCGCGGCCGTCGGAGGATTCGCAAAGTAGAGAAACAGGAAATTCACGAAGTAGATCGGAGGCGCCAGGGGTACGCCAAATGGAACGGTCTGGCGTCCCAGCAACGGGGCGGCCACAGGATCCCGCGCCTGAGCGGGAAGACATCCCGCGCATACGGAAAGCATCACGCCCAGCGCCATGCCGGAAAAATTCTTGGTCCGCATATCGGTTCCTCCCGAGAACTCGGTCTACAGATCAGGTCACCCGGCCGCTGCCGATTTCGCGCTTTCGACTTCGGATCAGCGAGTTATTCCGGCTCAGGGCAGCAGCACTCTACGCTCGCCTTTGTAGACGCCGCAAGGACGATTCCCCCTACGCCGACGAGCGGAGCTCGATGACTTTGGAGTCACCGTACCGCGGGGACGGCTTCGATGTAGATGCGCGTGATCTTGTCGAATCGCTCGTGAATCGCGCGCTCGAGCTCGTGGATGGCGGCCGCGATGTCGGCAGCGCTCGCGCGCGGGTCGAATTGTGCGTCGAGGGTCAACAGCACCTGGTCGGCGCCGATGTACATCGACAGCAGCGGGCCGACGCGGCGCACGAGCGGATGCGCGTCGAGCAGCCGCCGGATTTCGGCGGCGGTGTCGGCGCGGATGCCTTCGCCGATCAGCAAGCCTCGCGCTTCGCGGATCAGCAGCACGGCGACGCCCGCGAGAATAGCGCCGATCACCAGCGATGCCGCACCGTCGGCTTCGGGAAGATCGAAGCGGTGGCTGATGAAGATGCCCACGGCCGCGACGGCGAGTCCCGCGAGCGCCGCGGAGTCTTCGGCCAGCACTGTGTACGTCGCCGGGTCCTTGCTCGCGTGCAGCGCGCGCCAGAACGGAGCGTCCCCCTTCGCGCGCAGGAAAACGCGCAACGCGACGGTGAAGCTCGCCCCCTCGAACAGCGCGGCGGCGGCGAGCACGACGTAGTTCCACTTCGCGTCGCGGATCGGCTGGGGATCGACGATGTGCTGCAACCCTTCGAAGATCGACAGGCCGCCGCCCAGCCCGAAGATCAGCACGGCGACGATAAGGCTCCAGAAGTACAGCTCCTTGCCGTGCCCGAACGGGTGCTCGGGCGTCGCGGGGCGTTCGGCGAGCCGCGTGCCGACCAGCAGCAGGATGCCGTTGCCCGTGTCGACCGCCGAATGGATGCCTTCGGAGAGCATCGCCGAGCTGCCGGTGATCGCGGCGACGGCGAACTTGGTGATCGCCATCGCGACGTTGGCGGCGATCGCGCCGTAGACGGCAATTCTCGTCGGGGCCACGGCAGCGGGTCTCGTGGTTGCGCGCCGTCGTCCATTTCCTACACGCATTACAGCACGCTGCGGACAGGAGTCGATGCTCGCCGACGCTAAAGTTTTTTGCGCTTCCCCTAACCGACACGCACGAGGCCATTATGTTCGGCATGACGAGCAACGAATCCACGAACGCGCTCGATCTCCTGAAGCAGGATCACGACGAGGTCGACGCGATGTTCAAGCAGTATGAAGACATGAAGGACGACGGCGACGATGCGGCGAAGGAATCGCTGGTCGCGCAAATCTGCGATGCGCTGACCGTGCACGCGAAGATCGAGGAAGAGATCTTCTATCCGGCCGCGCGCCGCGCGCTGCACGAGGAGGAGGGCAAGGAACTGCTGGACGAGGCCGCCGTCGAGCACCAGACGCTGAAGGACCTCATCGGGCGCCTCGAAAGCGCGCCCACCGACGATCCGTTGTACGACGCGGGCGTCAAGGTGCTGTCCGAATACGTGAAGCACCACGTGAAGGAAGAGGAAAACGAGCTCTTCCCGAAGGTCCGGTCGAGCGGCCTCGATCTGGCCGACCTCGGCAGCAGGCTCGAGGCGCGCAAAGGACAGTTGCAAGGACGCTCGCGACGCGGCTCGCGCAATGGCTCGGGTGGACGGCGCACGCGGCGCGAGTCGGGAAGTCCCGACGAGAAGCGCGCGTCGCATTGACGGGTGCCCGAGCGGCGACCCGGGTGGATCGTTGCGCCCGGATCGGAAACCGTCTAATTCGAGCGAAACGCTGGCCGCATGACCCACACCATCGGGACCGTGGCGAGTGCGACGCACGACACGATGCCGAGGGCGATCGGCAGGCCCACCGCATCGCTCACGAGGCCCGAGATCAGCGGCCCGGTCGCGCCGGCGACCGAGCCGCCGGTGTAGAAGACCGCGAACGCGTGCGTCCGCTTTGCGGGGCTGACGAACTCCGGCACCGTACCGTAGAGCACCGATGAAGTGCCGTTCAGCACCAGACCGACCAGCGGCAACAGCGCCAACGCGAGCGACAGGGGCAGCGGCAACAGCGCGAGAATCACCGCCATCGTTGCCACCTCGGTCAGAATCACCGAAGGCACGACACCGAGCTTCTCGCCAACCCAGCCCATGACCAGCTTGCCCGCTGCGCCGCCGGCGAACAGCAGCGACAGGCCAAGCCCGATGGTCGGGATGTCGGCACCCTTGTCCCGCAACAGGAACGGCAGAAAGATCAGGAAGCTCGTGCGTACCAGGTTGTCGGCGATATGGATCGCGAACAGCAGCCAGAAAGCCCACGGTCGTTCCTTGCCAGCGATCCCTGCCTTTGTGTCGGCGCCCGTGTCGTGTAGTGCGACTGGCTTCAGCGTCGCGAGGATCAAGCCGGCGCCCACCACGGCCAGGGCGGCGATCGCCATCAGCGCTTGCCGCCAGCCGAGCGAGGCGGCGATGACGGCGAACAGCGCGGGCAGCGCGACCTTGCCGATATCGCCGGTGAAATTGTAGGTGCCGAGCGCGGCGCGCGAGCGCAGTCCCGGAAAGGCTGCCGAGACCAGGCTCGAGCCGATCGGATGCTGCGTGCTGCCACCGAGGCCGACAAGCAGCAGCCCGACGATGACGCCGTAGAGCGAGCCGGCGAGTCCGGCAAGGGCGTAGCCGACGGCAATCAGCGCCGTGCCGGTCGCCAGCACGCGCACGCCGCCGAAACGCGCGGTGAACTTTCCAGACGGGATCTGTCCTGCGGCCATCGCACTCGAATAGACGGTCCTCAGCGCGCCGATCGCCGCGTAGCTCAAACCGAACTGGACCTGCAGCAACGGGTAAAGGACGTTCAGGAGGTCCGTGAAGCCGTCGTGCAGCGCATGCGCTGCACCGCATACCGTCAGCGTGCGCCGGGCGGAAATGGACGGAGCGGTCGAGACGGTCATTGCGCGGAATAGTAACCGCGCGCGGGAAGCCGCTCGCCGCCCATTCTAGGCGACAGGCTCAGTCGCATTGATTCAACTGCGTATAATTGGTATTATGTCAAATCGCGGAAACTAGGCGGCGCGACCGTCATTTCGGCGCCATGGCCGCGACGTCGACCAGCACCGGCTTCAGTACTCGCATCAATTACGCAGGTGTAATTCCGATCAGGTAGCCGCGCCGGCCGCCGTTGACATAGATCCGCGCGAGGTCTGCGATGCTGCGCTCCATGTACAGCGGCATCGTCCGACGCGTTCCGAACGGACTCGTGCCACCGACCTGATAGCCGGAATGGCGATCCGCGACCGCGGGGTCGCAGGCTGCGATGCGCTTCACTCCAATCGATCGCGCGAGATTTTTCGTCGAGACCTCGAGATCGCCGTGCATCAGCACGATCAGCGGCCGCTTGCGCTCTGTTCCGTTCTCTGGAGCAGCGTCACCATCGGAGCTAAGCGCAGGCGGGCAACTACGGACAACTCGATATCCCGCCGGGTGTTATTTCGTATTCTTGAGCCAGTTTCTCATGAGCCATCCCCCGGCCCCCGTTGCCTCGTCCGCCCTGCTTCCACCGGCATGACGTCGATCGACAGCACGCGATCCCGACGCACCGCCTCGATCGTCACGCGGCGGCCGACCGCGTCGGCGCCGAGCAATCGCTGCAGATCGTCGATGCCGCCGATCGGCGCGCCGTCGAGTGCGATGACCACGTCGCCGACCGCGAGGCCGGCGGTCGACGCGGGAGAATCGGCCGCCACCGATTCGATGCGCACGCCCGCGCTGCGCGCGAGATTGAAGTGGCGCACGACGCGCGTGGGCAATGCGAGCGTGACGCCGCCGATGCCGAGGTATGCGCGGCGCACGCGGCCTTCGCGCAGCAGCGCGATCGCGACGCGCTCCGCTGTCGATGCGCCGATGGCGAAGCAGATGCCCTGCGCGGAGTGGATGATCGCCGTGTTGACACCGATCACGGCGCCGCGCGAATCGACGAGCGGCCCGCCCGAATTGCCGGGATTGAGGGCCGCATCGGTCTGCAGGATGTTGTCGAGCAGGCGGCCGCTTTGCGCGCGCATCGAGCGGCCGAGCGCGCTCACGACGCCGGCCGTCACCGAATGCTGGAAGCCGTAGGGGCTGCCGATGGCGATGGCGATCTGGCCAACGCGTACGGAAGCGGAATCGCCGAATCGGCACCACGCAAGGTCGCCGATACCCACCTTGAGCACGGCGAGATCGGAATCCGGGTCGTCGCCGACGATGTCCGCGCTCGCGGTGCGTCCGTCGGACAGCGTGATTTCGATCGCTGCGGCGCCTCCGGCGACGTGGCTGTTGGTGACGAGGTAGCCGTCAGGCGTGATCAGGAATCCGGAGCCGGCGCCCTCCTGCCTCCCGTGCCCTCGCCGCTGACGTTCGACACGCACGTGCGCAACGGCGGGTGCGACGAGCGTGACAGCTCCCGACACGGCCACGGAATACGCATCGAGAAGCGTCGAATCGGATGCGGCCGTGGGTTCCCCGGATACGGACTCCGTCGCCGCATTCGACGCGGCGAAATCGAACGACGGAAAGTCGAGCGGCATGGAACCGCATGTTGCAGCGGACCGCGCCGCAATCAATGGGGGCGGCGAAGGTGTCACCTTCGCCGTCCGCCGTTATTTTTCGGACCCTCGACGTCCGCGTACGAGCAATGCGCGCGGAGCGGCCCGTACAATTCGCGGTGCCTGACGCCTCCGGAGAATCCGCCATCTTCCACCGTTTTGTCGCCACGCTCGCCCTTGCAGCCTGTCTCGTTCTCGCAGCGCTTTGCAATGCAGCGCTGGCCGCAGAGCCGGCCTGGCCGTCGCGTCCGGTCAGGATCATCGTCGCCCAGGCGCCGGGCGGGCCACCCGACCTGATTGGTCGATACGTTGCCGAGCGGCTTGGGCGAGCGCTCGCCACGCCGGTCGTCGTCGAGAATCGCGCGGGCGCGAGCGGCATCATCGGCATCGGCGAGGCCGCGCGTGCGCAGCCTGACGGGCATACGCTCGTCATCACGACGCTCAGCACGCACGCGCTCGTTCCGCACGTCGCGGCGAACGTTCCGTACGATCCCGTGCGCGATTTCACTGCCGTGTCGAACCTGTTCCGGTCGATCAAGGCGGTGTGGGTGAGCCCTGCGCTGCCGGTGCGAACGCTGTCCGATTTCGTCGCTTATGCGAAGGCCCGCCCCGGCCAGCTCAATTTCGCGAGCGGCGGCGTCGGCTCGTCGAACCACGTCGACTTCGAGGTCTTCAAGGCCGCGACCGGCATCGATCTCGTGCACGTTCCGTACAACGGACCGAGCGCAGGCCTCTCGGCGGTCGCAAGCGGAGACGTGCACGCGATGATCGTCTCGATCACCACCGGCATCGGCCTCGCGCAGGGTGGCAAGGTCAGGCCGCTCGTCGTCTTCTCCGCGGAGCGCTCGCCGCTTCTTCCCGATGTGCCGACGTGGCGCGAGCTCGGACTTTCAGGCCTCGATCTCACGGCGTGGATCGGCTTGATGGCGCCCAGCGGAGCGCCGCCCGACATCGTGCGCAGGCTCAATCGCGAGGTGGAGGCGATTCTCGCGAGCGACGAAACGGCGGCGTGGGCGCAGCGGCACGGACTCGAGATCGCACGCGGATCGGCCGAGTCGTTCGCCCGCACCGTCTCCGACGACTACGCGCGCTGGGGAGCCGCCATTCGCGGCATGCAAGTGCAACGACAGTGACGCTGTCGGTGCTCATCGTCACGATGGGAACCGACTCGGTCGCGCCGGCGCGCATGCCGCGCGAATTGCAGCGCGCCGGCTTTGACGTGGCGCTCCTCGCGCCGCGCGATTCGTTCGCGGCGCACACGGCGTTCGCCGACCGCATCGGCCACTTTCCGGAAGGCGTCACGCTCTATCAATGGCTGCAGGCGCTGCTCGGCGCGTTGCGCGCAGATCCGCCGGCGCTGATCCTGCCGGGCGATGAAGTGGCGCTGCGCACGTTGATGCGCCTCGTGCTCGAGCCACCCGCGGGATTGCTGCCGCAGACGCGCGAAGCAATTGCGATCGCCGTGCGCCGCTCGCTCGGCGATTCCGCGACGTGGATCGACTCGATCGACAAGTCGCGACTGTTCGACGTTGCGCGCCGCGCCGGCGTCGCGATTGCGGAAGGCGACGTTGCCGGCAGCGAGGACGATGCGGTCGCGATCGCGCGATCGCTCGGCTATCCGGTCATCCTTCGCCCGTCGATCGGATCGGGCGGCCACGGAACGGCGCGCTGCGATTCGGACGCCGGCGTGCGCACGGCGATGCGGGTGACGACGGGTACGGATGCAGGCATGCCGGGCGCGCCGGTGCGCTACGTCGTGCAGCGCTTCATCGATGGACGCATCGTCAATCGCGCATCGGTCGCATGGAACGGCGACGAGGTCGCCGGAATCACGCGCGGACGGCTGGAAACGCATTCGGGCCCGTTCGGCCCCGCGTCCGTCGTGGAATTCCTCGGCGTCCCCGCGGTGCGCGACGCGATGCGACGACTTTGCGGCGTACTCGATCTGCAAGGCCTCGTCGGCGGGCAGTTCATGCTGGATCCGCGCAGCGGCTCCCCGCTCCTGATCGAGATGCATCGGCGCATGCTGCCCGTCACACACTCGGGATCGATCGTCGGCATCGATCTCGCCCGCGCACTGCACGCGGCGCTCGGCGGGCGCGAGTGGGAGGGCCCGGCAGACCTGCCGCAGGGTCCCGGACTGCGGCTCGCGCTGTTCCCGCAGGAGTGCTATCGCGATCCCGCGAGTGCGTGGCTGCGCACGCTGCCCTCCGATGCACCCTGGGACGATCCTGACCTGTTCGCGGCGATGCTTCGCTTCGGGGAGTCGGGAACAGCTTCACCCGCGCGCACCGGAATGCAATAGTTTTAACAGGTTAAGTAATGAATTGACTGTATCACTTCAACTACGGATCCGCACCCCGACCAACACCGAGCGCGAACGCCGCCAGCGCATCCAGCACCTGCTCGCTCTCGCCGGCCGCCTCGGTCGCTTCGAATGCGACCTGCGGCGCACGCGCCCGCGCCGCTTCCAACTGCCGCGGAAAATCCTCGCGTAGATGGCCGCCGCGCCCGAAGAACATGGGCACGATGCGGATCCTCCGTACACCTTCGGCCGCCATCGCGGCCGCGGCTTCGGCGAGGTCGGGAGTGCCGTGCTCGAGGAACGCGAGTGCTACCGAGGCGCCCTCCCCGCGCGTCGCGACTTTCTCGCGAAGCCGATGGAACGGCTCGGCCCAGCGCGGATCGCGGGCGCCGTGCACGTAGAGAATGAGCCCGGTTTTCATGGGCGATTATAGGCAGCGCTTTCAGGAAGATTCTTTTAGAAGCAGAAGTCCTAAAACAATAGCCGACAATTCCTTCTGTTTATAAACCCGGCACGCTAACGTGCCGCCATGTACCGCTACGATGCATTCGACCATCGACTCGTGCAGGAAAGGGTGGCGCAGTTTCGCGACCAGACGCGCCGCTTCTTGATCGGCGAGCTCTCGGAAGACGAATTCCGGCCGCTGCGCCTGCAGAACGGGCTTTACATCCAGCGCCATGCGCCGATGTACCGGATCTCGATTCCGTACGGGCTTCTTTCCACGGTCCAGTTGCGGAAGCTGGCGGACATCGCGCGACGCTACGACCGCGGCTACGGGCACTTCAGCACGCGGCAGAACCTGCAGCTCAACTGGCCGCGGCTCGAGGACGTGCCCGACATCCTGGCCGAGCTGGCCAGCGTCGAGATGCATTCGATCCAGACGTCAGGTAACGACGTGCGCAACATCACGAGCGATCATTTCTCCGGCGTCGCGCGTGACGAAGTCGTCGATCCGCGTCCGTACTGCGAGCTGATCCGCCAATGGGCGGCGCTGCATCCCGAATTCGCATACCTGCCGCGCAAATTCAAGATCGCCGTCACCGGCGCGACGAGCGACCGCACGGCCGTGCTGTTGCACGACATCGGGCTCGCGCTCGTGATGAACGACGAGGGCGACATCGGCTTTCGCGTCATCGTCGGCGGGGGCATGGGCCGCACGCCGATGATCGGTCACGTGATCCGCGAATTCCTGCCGCGCGCGGAAATCCTCAATTATCTCGACGCGATCCTGCGCATCTACAACCGGTTCGGCCGCCGCGACAACAAGTGGAAGGCGCGGATCAAGGTTCTCGTCAAGGAGCGCACACCCGCACGATTCGCACGCGACGTCGAGGAGGAATGGTCGCACCTCCGAGACGGCGTAGCGACCGTTCCCGACAGCGAGTTCGACCGCCTCGCTTCGTACTTCACCGCGCCGCCCTATGAAGCGGCCGATGACGACGACGCTGCCTTCAAGTCGGCACTCGCCGACAACCGCGCGTTCGGCAAGTGGGTCGCGCGCAACGTCCACCCGCACCGGGTCGCAGGCTACGCGATCGTCACGCTGTCGCTCAAGCGCACCGGCGTGCCGCCCGGGGATGCGACGTCGGATCAGATGGACGGGATCGCCGATCTCGCGGATCGGTACTCCTTTGGCGAAGTGGGCGTCTCGCACGAGCAGAACCTGATCCTGCGCGACGTGCGGCAGCGCGACCTGTTCGCGCTGTGGTCGGCGCTGCGGCCGCTCGGACTTGCCACGCCGAACATCGGCCTGCTCACCGACATCGTCTGCTGCCCTGGTGGCGATTTCTGCTCGCTTGCCAACGCGAAGTCGATTCCGATCGCCGAAGCGATCCAGCGACGCTTCGACGACCTCGACTACGTGCACGACATCGGCGAGATCGACCTCAACATGTCGGGCTGCATGAACGCGTGCGGCCAGCATCACATCGGCCACATCGGGATTCTCGGCGTCGACAAAAACGGCGCGGAGTGGTACCAGGTTTCGGTCGGCGGCGCGCAAGGCAACGACGCCGCGCTCGGCAAGGTGATCGGCCCGTCGTTCGCCGCGGCCGACATGCCGGACGTTGTCGCACGGCTCATCGATACGTACATCGAGCGGCGGCACGACGACGAGCGCTTCATCGATACCGTGCGGCGGATCGGCGTCGACCCCTTCAAGGAGCGCGTCTATGCCACGGCTCATTAGGAATCGCGTGCTCGCGGACGATCGCTACACGCTGTTGCGCAGCGCCTCGACGCTTGGCGACGTACCCGACGGCGTGTCGGTCATCGTTCCGCTCGCGCTGTGGACCGAACGCCGGGTTGCCTTGATCGCGCGCGGCGAGACTGGGGTTTGGCTCGCACCTGCCGACGATCCGGCCGCGCTCGCCGCTGACGTTACACGGCTGTCGGTGATCGCGGTCGACTTTCCGCAATTCACCGATGGCCGTGGCTACTCGCATGCGCGATTGCTGCGCGAGCGATACGGCTACGGCGGTGAGCTGCGTGCGATCGGCGACGTCGGCCGCGACCAGCTCTACGACCTCGCGCAATGCGGATTCGACGCGTTCGAGATTCCGGACGGCCGCGACGCTGCCGGCGCAATCGCCTCATTCGCCGACTTCAGCGATGGCTACCAGGCTACGTTCGCGCGCGCGCCGTGGTTTCGCCGCCGGAAGGTCGCGATGGCGGTTGAAAAGGACTGCATTTCGTGGCCCTAGGCGCGGTTTACCTCGTCGGCGCGGGACCCGGCGCACCGGACCTTTTGACGGTTCGCGCGGCGAAGCTGCTCGCGCGCGCGGACATCGTGTTCTACGACGCGCTCGTGCATCCGGAAACGATCGCGCTCGCCGCACGCGCTGAGATCGTAGCCGTCGGCAAGCGCTGCGGCCGGCATTCGGCGGCGCAGCGTTTCATCTGCAAGCGGCTCGTCGACGCGGCACAGCGTCACGGCATCGTCGTGCGCCTGAAGGGCGGCGATCCGATGCTGTTCGGACGCGCGCAGGAAGAGATCGCCGCGCTCGAAGCCGCCGGCGTGCCGTACGAAATCGTGCCGGGAATCACGGCCGCGCTCGCCGCGGCCGCCGATCTCGGCACGTCGCTCACGCAGCGCGGCAGCGTGCGGTCGTTCGCGTTCGCAACGCCGCGCAGCGCCGATGGCGAGAACGCGAGCCACTGGGTCGCGAGCGTCAACGCCGCGGACGCCGGCGCGCTGTACATGGGTGCGCGCGAGTCGCCCGCGCTCGCCAGCGCGTTGATCGCTGCGGGACGCTCCGGCGCGACACCGGTCGCGATCGTCGAATCCGCGTCCCTGCCGCAGTCGCGCGTCGTTCACACGACGCTCGCGAACCTGGCTTTGCTCTGCGACGGCGCGTTCGAAGGGCCCGCGATGCTGCTGATCGGCCCGCAATTCCGGGCGCGCGCCCGGCATCATGCAACGCGTGCGCGCGATAACGCGACGTCAGGGCCGGCGCGCAGGAGCGGCATCATCGGCTGAAAGCCGCAAGGCCGAGGAACGGCATCATCAGCTGAAGCGACGCAAGGCCGAGGAACGGCATCATCGGCTGAAGCGACGCAAGGCCAGGGAGCGGTATCATCGCCTGAAGCGCCGCAACGCCTTCTGCGGCCGGTTGCAGATGGCCGCATCGCGTCGCCTTCCCCTTTTCGACCTTCCTTCGCAGTCGCAGCGCGCGTGGCTCGTCGAGCGCCTCGCGCGACCGGCGCCGCCCGCGGCGCAGGGCCTGAACGACGGCTTTCGCCTGCCTGGACGTGAGGGCGAGCCGGTTCCGGCGGCCGTGCTGGTGCCGCTGGTCAACCGGCCGCAAGGGCTGCAGTTGCTGCTCACGCAGCGCAGCGCGAACCTGCCCGACCATCCGGGCCAGATCAGTTTTCCGGGTGGTCGCGTCGAGCCGACCGACGCCGATCACGCGGCCGCGGCCTTGCGCGAGACCACCGAGGAAATCGGGCTGCCGGCGACGCGCGTCGAGGTGCTTGGGCGCCTGGCCCAATACGAAACGGTCACCGGCTTTCGCGTGGTGCCCGTCGTCGGATGGGTCGAGCCGCCGTTCGAGCTCGCGCCCGATCCGCTCGAAGTGGCGGACGTGTTCGAGGTGCCGCTCGAGTTCATTCTCGACACGGCCAATCACCAGCGCCACTACCGGATGCTCGGCACGGTTCGCCGCGACTATTGGGCGATACCATGGCTGCATCGCTACATCTGGGGCGCGACGGCGGCGATGCTGCTGATCCTCGAGCGCACGCTGAGCCACGACTGACGGAACGACCATATGCTGACTGCACACGCGCCTCGCACCGCGAGCTTCCTCGGCCTGACTGCGCACGGCTTCCATCGCGTCGTCTACTACGAGTGGGGCGAGCGCGACAATCCCGATGTCGTCGTCTGCGTGCACGCGCTCGGTCGCAACGGCCGCGACTTCGACGTGCTGGGCGAAGCGCTTTCGTCGACGCACCGCGTGCTCGCGCCGGACATGCCGGGCCGCGGTGCAAGCGAATGGCTGCGCGATCCGATGGATTACGTGGCGCCAACGTATCTGTCGACGCTGAACGCGCTCGTCGCGGCGAGCGGCGTCGATAAGATCGCATGGGTGGGCACGTCGATGGGCGCGCTGCTTGGCATCGTCGCCGCGGCGACGCCGGGAACGCCGGTGCGCAAGCTGGTGGTCAACGACGCCGGCCCGGTGATCGAAGCGACGGCACTCGCTCGGATCGGCCAGTATTTCGGCGCCGATCTGTCGTTTCCCACCTACGATGCGCTCGCTGCTTACAACCGCCAGATTTCCGCGCCGTTCGGTCCGTTGACCGACGCGCAGTGGGAGCACCTGACGCGAACGAACGCGCGACAGCGGCCGGACGGAACATGGGGCGTCGCATACGACCCGCGCATCGCGATTCCCTTTCGCACGCAGCCCGCTCCCGCGGACCTGTGGCCGCTGTGGGATGCCATTGCCTGCCCGACGCTCGTCCTGCGCGGCGCGCAGTCGGACCTGCTGTCCGCCGATACGGCGCGCGCGATGAGCGAGCGCGGACCGCGGCCGCGCATCATCGAATTCGCGGGCGTCGGTCATGCGCCCATGCTGCTTGCACGCGACCAGGTCGAAGCCGTCGTCGGCTTCCTGCGTTCGCCCGTATAATCGTCGCCGCTTCGAGAACGCCCCTCTCCGCCACCCACGACTCGCAAGCCAATGCCGCTCGCCCTGCGCTTGCCGTCGCTGTCGGAACGGCCTCGACAAACGCCGGAAACGCGGCCGTCGCGTGTCGCGGCATGGCTCACCGAGACGCTGACGCGCGACCCCGGCTTTGCGGCGCGCACGATCGGCGAAGCGGTCGCCGCGACCAATCGCACGTCGCTGTTTCATTCGCGACGCCTCGAGATTACCGAGCAGTACTGGAAATCGGCCGCGCTGTTGTGGCCCCGCCTCGAGCGCCAGTTCACGCGCGCGTCGCATCCGCTGCAAGGCGACGATCTCGAGGCCGCGAAAGCGGCGCTCACGCTCGCCAACGAGCTGGCGCTCGCCTACAAGCGGCTCCTGATGCGCGAGGCTTCGCGCCGGTTCACGTTCGGCGGTCCGCGCCGCGTCGTTGCCCTCGTTCGCCGCGCGTTCCAGGCGACATCGCGCGTGCTCGCCAACAGTTACCTCTCGTATGCGCCGGTGCCGTCGCAGACGTGGCACGATGCGCACGAGATCTACATGTTCACGCGCGAACGCCGGATCCACCGGCACGCGGTGACGCCCGATCAGCCCGACGCGACGCTCGAGCAGCTTTACGTTCAGTCGTTGCTGCTCGCGCTCGCCAATCCGTACGGTTTTCTGCCGAGCCAGCTTCGCACGGTGCTCAATTATCTGCAGGAGCATGCGCAGCTCGCGAAGCTGACGCCGGTGCCGCCGGTGCATCGGATGGCAAAGGCCGTCGCGATCGTGCCCGTCGGACACGACTTTCCGCCCTTCTCCGCGAACAAGGGCGGCGCGGGCGAAGGCACGAAGATGTTCCTGCTTACGTTCGACCTCGCGTTCGAGCTGCAGGAGCGCATTCGCGCGCTCGAATCAGGCGGCCCGCTCCCGCTCGAGGTCGGCACGAGCCCCGAGTTGCGGGGGCCGTACGTCGCGCTGCTCAAGCGCCTGCTGCGGCAATGGGCGATTCCGCCGGCGCGCCAGTTCAACCGACTGCCTTCGCGCGCACGCGTCGTGATGTGCGCGGGGCTTCCGGGGGTGTGGCAGTACAGCCGCGGCTTTCAGGGCGCCGCGCCCGCGAACACGCCGCCGCCGCCGATGACGCAGTGCCAGGTGGTCAATCACACGACCGGCGGGTACGCGCTGCGCCAAGTGGACGCGTCGCCCACCGCACTGCGTGTCGGTGACCTGATCGCGCTTCGCGTCGAAGGCCGGCCTGGACTGCAGATCGCCATGGTCCGCTGGTTCCGCAATGCGCTGTCCGATGCGCTGCTCGAATTCGGATGCGAGCTGCTCTCGGAGAAGCCGGAGGCCGCAGCTGCCGCGCCGGAGCACGCGCCGGAAGGCAACCTGCTGCCCGTGCTCGTGCTGCCGGAAGAGAGCACCGACGATCCGGGCGCGGCGCCGCCGCAACTGGCGGCGCCGGCAGGCGCGTTCACGCTCGAGCAGGCGGTGAGCCTGCGCCGCGGATCGGCCACCGGCTTCGCCGTGCTGACGAAACTCGTCGAGCAGGGTCCGGGGTTCGATCTCTACGAGTTCGTGCCCGTCAGCTGACCAGCGCCTCGTTCGCGATGCAACGCATCCGCGAACATCGTGTGAAGGGGCCTAGTCGACGGGTTTCGGGCCGAGTCCTTTCGGCAGCGGAAACACGATTCGCTCGAGGGCACCTGAAAGCTCGGTGACCTGCGCCGCGCCGAGTTCGCGCAGCCGCGCGACCACCTGCTCGACCAGCAACTCGGGGGCCGACGCGCCCGCAGTGACACCGATGCGGCGTTTGCCCTGCACCCATTCGGGCCGCAGATCGCACGCGTCGTCGACCATGTGCGATGGCACGCCGCGGATTGCGGCCACTTCGCGCAACCGGTTCGAATTGGAGCTGTTCGGGCTGCCGACGACGATGACGAGATCCACCTGCGGCGCGAGCACTTTCACGGCATCCTGCCGATTCTGCGTCGCGTAGCAGATGTCGTCCTTCTTCGGCCCGACGATGTCGGGAAACCGCACCTTCAGCGCCGCGACGATCGCCGCCGCGTCATCGACCGACAGCGTCGTTTGCGTGACGTAGGCGAGTTGCGCCGGATCGCGTACGGCAAGACCGGCGACGTCCGCCACCGATTCCACCAGATGCACGCCGCCGTCGCACTGGCCCATCGTGCCCTCGACTTCCGGATGGCCGGCGTGGCCGATCATCACGATCTCGCGGCCGTGCTCGCGCATCTTCGCAATTTCGACGTGCACTTTCGTCACCAGCGGGCACGTCGCGTCGAACACCGCAAGGCCGCGGCGCGCCGCCTCGCTGCGTACGGCTTTCGAGACCCCATGCGCGCTGAAAACAACTGTCGACCCGTCGGGAATCTCGTCCAGCGACTCGACGAACACCGCGCCCTTGCGCTTCAGATCGTCGACGACGTAGCGGTTGTGCACGACCTCGTGGCGAACGTAGATCGGTGCACCGAACTGCGCCAGCGCGAGCTCGACGATCGCGATCGCGCGGTCGACGCCGGCACAGAAGCCGCGCGGATTGGCGAGCAGAACGTCCATCAGGGTTGGTTCACACGAGGCTCACGATGCGAAGCAGCCTAGCGCGATTCGCCATCGTTGCGCGCGAGTTTGCGCCGGTCCCGGAAGCTGTCGATGATCAGCGCAGCGGCACCGATCGTGATCGCGCTGTCGGCAACGTTGAACGCCGGGTAGTACCACCCGCGCCAGTGCAGCAGGATGAAGTCGACGACATGGCCGAGCGCGAGGCGGTCGTACAGGTTGCCGATCGCCCCACCGACGATGAGCGCGAGGCCGGCCGAGAACAGCGCGTTGCCGCCGCGGCGCATGAACCACACCATCGCGGCGCATGCGGCCACCGCGATCGCGGCGAACAGCCAGCGTTGCCAGCCGTCTTCGCCCGCGAGAAAGCTGAATGCCGCGCCGGTATTGAAGGCGAGCACGAGGCTCGCGAACGGCGTCAGCGGCAGGTCTTCGCCCGGCCGAAAGGCGGCCAGGATCCAGTGCTTCGTGACCTGGTCGACGACGATCACGGCGAGCGACAACCAAAGCCATCTCAGGTTTGCCGCGGAAGGTGACGCGCGGAGCACGTTCGCATTCATGCGTGCGAGCGCACTTCGCCCGCGCCGTACAGGTTCGCAACACAGCGGCCGCACAACGTCGGATGCGCGGCATCGTGGCCGACGTCGCTGCGCCAGTGCCAGCAGCGCTCGCATTTCGGCGCGTGGCTCGAGCCGACGGCAATCGTCAGCGCGTCACCGCGGCGCACGCTGGCAGCCGACGTGATCAGCACGAAGCGCAGATCGTCGCCGAGCGAGGCGAGCGCCGGGTAGTGCTCCCGATCGGCGACGATGTCGACCTCGGCCTGCAGCGACGAGCCGATGCCTCCGGCCTGGCGCACCGCCTCCAACTCCTTCTGCACGAGCGCGCGCACTTCGAGGATCCGGTCCCACCGCGCTGCGAGCGCTTCCGCACCCGGTACGTCGGGGATTGTCGCGGTCCACGTGTGCACGAAGATCGTCGGATCGTCAGGCCGCAATATCTTCCACGCTTCTTCGGCGGTGAACGACAGGATCGGCGCCATGAGCTTCAGCAGCGCGTCGCGAATCAACGCCAGCGCGGTCTGCGCCGAGCGGCGAGCCGTGCTTGCGGCTGCCGTGGTGTAGAGCCGATCCTTCAGCACGTCCAGATAGAAACCGCCCAGGTCCTCGGAGCAATACGTTTGCAGCCGCTGCACGACGAGGTGGAATTCGTAACGCGCGTAATCGGCTGCAACCGCATCCGCCATCGCGCGTGCTTTCAGGAGCGCGTAGCGATCGATCTCGAACAGTTCGCCGATCGGCACCGCATCGGCCGCAGCGTCGAAATCCGCGGTGTTGGCCATCAGGAACCGCAACGTGTTGCGGATGCGGCGATAGCTTTCGACAACGCGCTTCAGGATCTCGTCGGAGATCGACAGCTCGCCCGAGTAGTCGGTCGCACCCACCCACAGCCGCAGGATCTCCGCGCCGAGCGTTCCTGCGACCTTCTGCGGCACCACGACGTTGCCGCGCGACTTCGACATCTTGCGGCCTTCGCCGTCGACGGCAAAGCCGTGCGTGAGCAGCGCCTTGTACGGCGGCATGCCGTTCAGCATGCACGACGTCAGCAGCGACGAATGGAACCAGCCGCGATGCTGGTCCGAGCCTTCTAGATAGAGATCGGCGGGAAAGCCCGTCTGCTGCGGATGCGAGCCCGCATTGGTGCGCCGGCCGTCGGGCCCGCCCATCACCGTCTGGTGCGTCGTGCCCGAGTCGAACCAGACGTCGAGCGTGTCGGTGATCTTGCGATAACGCTTGTCGTCGACGCCGAAATCCTCGCTCGTTGCCTCGAACCACGTCTCGATGCCGCCCGCCTCGACTTTCGTCGCCGCGAGCTCGAGCAGACCCAGCGTGTCGGGATGCAGCTCGTCGGTCTCGCGATCGACGAAGAAAGGCAGCGGCACGCCCCACTGACGCTGCCGCGACAGTGTCCAATCCGGGCGATTGGCGATCATTCCGCGCAGCCTCGCCTGGCCCCACGCGGGAAAGAACTCGGTGCCGTCGACGCCGCGCAGCGCCGTCGTCCGCAGCGTCTCGGTGGGTTTGATGCCGCGAAATCCGGGCACGTCGTCCATGCCCGCGAACCACTGCGTGGTGGCGCGATAAATGATCGGCGTCTTGTGCCGCCAGCAGTGCATGTAGCTGTGCGGAAACTTTTCCGCGTGGAACAGCGCGCCCGACTCCTTCAGTTTGTCGACAATGCGCGGATTTGCATCCCAGATCCGCAATCCGCCGAAGAAAGGCAGATCGGCCGCGAATCGGCCATCGCCCTGCACCGGATTCAGGATATCGTCGTCGGACATCCCGTAGCGGCGGCTCGACAGGAAATCGTCGATGCCATACGCGGGCGAGCTGTGTACGATGCCCGTGCCCTGCTCGAGCGTCACGAAATCGCCGAGGTACACGGGCGACATGCGGTCGTAAAACGGATGGTTGAATGCGATCTTCTCGAGCGCCGCACCGGCGGCCACTGCCACCACCTCGCCCTGCAGGCCATAGCGCGCGAGCACCCCGGCCACGAGGTCCTTCGCCAGCACGAGCGATCCGCGCGGCGTCCTGACCAGCGCGTAGACGACATCGGGATGGACGTTGAGCGCCTGGTTTGCAGGAATCGTCCATGGCGTCGTCGTCCAGATGACGGCATAGACCGGTCCGTCGGGGAGCGAATCGATACCGAACGCGCGCGCGAGCTTCGTCCGCTCGGCCGGATCCACGAGCGGAAAGCCGACATCGATGGCAACGTCGACGCGGTCCTCGTACTCGACTTCCGCTTCGGCGAGCGCGCTTTGGCAATCGAAGCACCAGTTCACGGGCTTCAATCCTCGATACAGGTAACCCTTCTGCAACAAGCGGCCGAGCGTGCGGATCTCGTCCGCCTCGTTGCGAAAGTCCATCGTCTTGTATGGATGGTCCCAGTCGCCCAGCACGCCGAGCCGCTGGAAATCGGCCTTCTGGCGCTCGATCTGCTCCGTCGCGTACGCGCGGCACAGGCGCTGGGTCTCCGCCGTGGACAAATTCTTGCCGTGCGTCTTTTCGATCTGCACCTCGATCGGCATGCCGTGGCAATCCCATCCCGGTACGTACGGAGCGTCATAGCCGGCGAGCGTCCGGCTCTTGACGATCGTGTCCTTCAAAATCTTGTTGACCGCGTGCCCGATGTGAATGTCGCCGTTCGCGTATGGCGGCCCGTCGTGAAGGATGAAGCGCGGCCGGCCGCGCGAGGCCGCCCGAATCGCCTCGTACACGCGGTCCTGGCGCCACGTGTGCACCCATCCCGGCTCCCGGCGCGCGAGATCGCCGCGCATCGGAAACGGCGTGTCGGGGAGGTTCAGCGTCGACTTGTAGTCGGTTCGTCGTTCGTCGGGCATGGATGCATTTCAGGTTTCGAGCGCGCGTGGCTCACGTAGCCGTGCGCGGCGAAGTAATCGCGCGCATTTGCGACGTCGCGTCCGATCTGCCACGCGAGCGTCTCGACGTCGGGAAAGCGCGCCTCGTCGCGGAGCTTGTGCAGGAATTCGACGGTAATGCGCCGGCCGTAGATCGTCTCGTCGAAGTCGAGCATGAACACTTCGAGCAGCGGCCTGCCGTCGGTCTTCACCGTTGGCCGTACGCCGACACTCGCGACGCCTGTGCGCGGCCCGCCCGGAAGGCCGTGCACGCGCACCGTGAAGATTCCGGTCAGCGGCGGCATGCGGCGCAGCGCCACGTTCGCCGTGGGAAAGCCAAGTCCGCGCCCCCGTTTGTCGCCGTGGCCGACATGGCCGCTGATGGCGTAGTTGCGTCCCAGCAGCGCCGCGGCACGCGCGAGATCGCCCTTGCCAAGTGCGTCGCGCACCGACGTGCTCGACGCACGTTCGCCGGCCACTTCGACGGTACGCATCGCCTCGACACTGAAGCGGCGCGCCGTGGTGCGCAGGAACGCGAGGTCACCCTGGCGGCCGCGGCCGAACCGGAAGTCGTCGCCGACCAGCACCCAATGCGCATTCACGCCATTTTCGAGAACGTCGGTGACGAATTCACCGGCCGTCAACGACGCGAGGCGCGCGTTGAAGCGCGCGACATAAGCGATGGCGACGCCGTAGGCGCGAAACAGATCGAGCTTCGCGCGCAACGTCGAAAGCCGAGGCGGTGCGCCGGCTGGTGCGAAAAATTCGCGCGGATGCGGCTCGAACGTCATCACGGCCGGCGGCAGGCGCAGATCTTCGGCCGCTTCGACCAGCCTCGAGAGCATCGCCTGGTGCCCGCGGTGCACGCCGTCGAAATTGCCGATCGTCAACGCGACCGGCTCGCCGGATCCGCCCGTCAGTTTCCGCTGTACCCGCACACCCTCGCGCCATCGCGTCGGGCAAAGCCTGACGGCCAGCCGTTCGCACTGCGGTATCCGTATGGAAAAGCTGACTATTTTACCGGAACGCTCGCGCCTTCCGAGACGAACGGATGCGCCTGCCAGCCGCCGTCGACCAGCGGGTGATAAAGCGCGATGCGCACCGGCCGCTCGTCGAACGCCGCGACGATTCTTGCGTAACGCATGAGCTGCGGCGCATAGCGCTCGAACTCCTGGCGCAAAAATGCGCTCGCGTCACCGCCCAGGTGCGCGCCGGTCTTGAAGTCGACGATGTAACGGCATCCTTCGCTCACGAAGCTGCGGTCGAGCACGACATGAACGATGCGGCCGTCGTCCTCGCCCGCCAGCGCCCATTCGCTGTGCGCGTCTTCGTGGCTCGGGTCGAACAGCCAGCGGCCGCGCTCGTCGCCGAGCGTGCGCGCGACGATCCGTGCGACGCGTTGCGCGGCCTCCTGCCGCACGTCCGGCTCGATGCCTTCAGCGGCGAGCTCGGCCAGAATGCGCGCATGCTCGCTCGCGAGCCGCTCGTCGTTCCAGACTGCGATGCCTTCGCGCGCGACGTGTGCGAGCAGCCGATGCGCCACGGTTCCGATGGCTGCCGCGACGGCGTCGGCCCAGTCGAATACGGGTTCGTCTGCACGCGATGCCGGCTCGCGCGCAACTGGAAGCACCGCCGGCAATACGGGAAGGCGCCACGCGTCCGGCAACCGCACGAACTCGGAGATTCCGCCGCGTACCCAAGGCGCTTTATGTACGGCAAACGCATCAGGCAGTGGCGGCAAGCGCGTCGCGAGCGCATCCCACAATCGTTCGAGCGCCGTGCCGCGCGCGGGAGGACGCCATGCCTGCACGGCACCGTTCCGGGACTCCACTTCAACCATCGCCGAAAGATGCAGGCGACGCCGCGCCCGCGTCGTGCCGACGTACAGCAATCGCGACAACTCGGCCTCTTCCTCGGCCGCATCGAGGTGGCGCAGCCACCGGTACACCGGATCCTCGTCCGCCTGCACGCCGATGCGCGCACGCAACGGCGCGAGCACGAGCGTCGGGGTCCCTTCATGCTCGCGAACTTTCCAGCGCAGCACTGGCTGATCGCCGCGGCCGGAAGGCAGGTCGAGGGCGGGCAGGATCACGGCATCGAACTGCAGCCCTTTCGCCTTGTGCAGCGTCATGATCTGCACGGCGCCGGGGACGCCGCGACTCTCGGCAAACAGGCGCTCGGCCGTCCACGCAAGCGTCGCGAAATCGGCAAGGTCCCCGCCGCGCTCGTGCGCCGCCACCAGCGCAAAGACGCGATCCGCTCCGTCACGGTCGAGCGCGCCTTCGATGCATGCCGGACCTCCGAGCGCGAGCCATGCGCTGCGGAGTCGGGTCGCGAATCGTGTGTGTCCGCGCGCCGCGAGCGCCGGGTCGATCGCGCGCAGCAAGCGCTCGACGCGCGTGCGTCCCTGCGCCGTGAGGCTCGCTGCGACCCGTTCCGTGCGCAGGGCCTCGAGCACGCTGTCGCTGCGCGAGGCGTCCGCGATCGTCAGCAAATCCCGCAGCTCGAGTCCGCACCACGGTGCGCGCAGAATCGCGAGCCACGCGAGACGGTCGGCCGGCTGAGCAAGCGCCTGTGCGAGTGAGAACAGGTCGCGCGTCGCGAGCCGGGCATGCAAAGCTTCCAACTCGACGGCCGAGTACGCGATCCCGGCACGACGCAGCGCAGGCAGCAGGTGCGTCGCATGGTTGCGCGCACGCACGAGAATCGCGATGTCGTCGATGCCTGCAGCGTGCGCCTCACGGATCCTGCGCACGACGATGTCGGCCTCGGCCTCGCGAGTGCGAGCGAAGTCGAGCGACGGCGCGTCGACGGCGTCGCGACCGCCCGCATCATCGCTCCGGTCGTCGCCGGAGGCGTCCTCGCCGCGGCGATCGGCATACGCGAAGCAATACGCCGCCTCGCCGCGCGAAGGATCCGACACCGCGGGCAGCACGCTTGCGAAAACGCCGTTCACGAAGTCGACGATCGGCGCCTTCGAGCGGAAATTGCGCGACAACTCGACGACGCCGACCTGCACGTTGCCGATCGCACGGATTGCCTGCGCCTCGAGGAACAGCCGCACTTCCGCCTGGCGAAATCGGTAGATCGACTGCATCGGATCGCCGACGGCGAACAGCGTGCGACCATCGCCCGGCTCCCAGCCTTCGGTGAGGCGCTCGATCAGCGTGAGCTGCGCTTTCGACGTGTCCTGAAACTCGTCGATCAACAAATGCGCGAGACGATAGTCGATTGCAAGCAGCAGATCGGTCGGCTCGCCCGATGCACCGAGCGCGATCAGCGCACGCAGCGTCGCTTCGGCAAAATCGGCCTGGCCGCGCGCTGCGAACACGTTCTCGAGCGCGTTCCCCGCGGCGGGTAGCACGCGCATCGCCGCCACGACGAATTCCCATGCGGCGTCAGCGAACGTCGCAGGCGGCAAGTCGCGCATCCGATGCAGCGCGGCGGCAAGTCCAGGCACGCCTGCCGCAGCGGCGAGCCACGCGCCGAATCGTCCCTTGCTTGCCGCTCTCTCACGTGCGCCTGCGCCCGTGCCTTGAGCCGGGAAGCCGTGCTTCGCCCCGGGTGCCTTGAGAAACGTGCCGTTCTGGGTGAGCAGCCAGTTGGCGAGCCCGGACCATCCATCGCGATCGTCACGCGCCGGCAGCGTGCGCTCGACTGCGAGCGCCCGGACGCATGCGGCGCAGGCGGGCTGCGGATCGACGCCTGAAAGGTGCGCATCGGCAAGCGCCGCGCAGGCGAACAAGTCGACGCACAGTGCATCGGGCATCAAGCCGGCGACGCGATCGGCGGCAGCGAGTGCTTCCTGCACGAGCGCGCGCTCGACGTCGGCGCGCAGCGCGCCCGCATCTTCGTCGAACATGCGCAAAGGCCAGCGATCGCGGGCGGCCAGCATCTGCGCGACGAGTCGCGTCGCTGCCTCGGCGTCGTTGTCCTGCCAGCGCAGGAACGTCTGCCAATGCGGGTCCTCCGCCGTCGCACGCTCGAGCGCGGCCCGCGCGGCGTCGCGATACAGGATCTGGGCGTCGTCGACAAATCCCGGCAGAGCGCCAAGGCCCGCGGCGATCGGCGCCTGCCGCGCGATCGCCGCCGCAAGCGCGTCGATCGTGACGATGCGCAGCCGCTGCGGCTGCTCGGCGAGGCGCCAGCCGAATCGCCGGTCCTGCGCGAGTGCGGCCTGTGCGAGGCGGCGCTCGATGATCGCGTGCGACGCCTGCGGCAGCGGTGTGAGCGGATCGTTGGCTTCGCGCAATGCGGCGATTACGCGCTCGCGCATTTCCGCCGCCGCCTTGCGCGTGAACGTCGTCGCGACGATGCGCTCGGGTCGCTCGACGTGCGCGAGCAGCGCAAGAAAGCGCTGGATCAGCAGCGCCGTCTTGCCCGAGCCCGCCGGTGCCTGCACGAGCCACGAGCGCGTGATGTCGAGCGCACTCGCGCGCGCCGCCGCGTCGGCTTGCGCGAGCGCCGCGACGTCATTCATCGGCAGCCTCCGATGCGACATTCCCGGCTTCGTCGAGCACCGGAATCCGGCAAAGTGCCTGCAGCCCGCAATATCGGCACGTGAGGCCACGATCGCGCGGATTCACGGTTGCGAGCCCCGAGCGAATCTCGCTCGCGAGCAACTCGACTTTGCCTTGGAGAGCGTCCCGCGCCGCGTGCCAATCGGCCGCCGTCCCAGGCACGTCGAGTGCGGGCCACAAGTCGGCCGTCTCCGCGATACCGGCGACCGCGACGTCGCCCGCACGAACCTGCGCGTAGGCGAGTGCACGGATCGGATCGCTCGTCGTGCGCGCCAGCGCGCTTGCGTAGACGGCGAGCTGGATACCTTCCGGGCGATCGGATGTCCAGCGCGAGGGTTGCGCGACGCGACCGGACTTGTAGTCGATGATCGCGAGCCCGCCTGTGGCCAACCCATCTCGCGCGGGCTCATCTGCCTGGAATTCGTCGATGCGATCGACGCGCACGTCGACGCCGAAGCCGCCGGCATCGTACGGAATGCGCGCCTCGTGCACGCGCACGCGAAACGGCGGGCGCGGGAGCTCGCGGTCCGCGAGCCACGCGTGCAGCGTGGCTGCAACGCGCCCCGCTTCACCGCGTGCGACGGCGGGCGCAAGCGCCCGGCGGCGGCGCGCATCGAGCCGTGCGAGGCCTTTCGCGGCAGCGTCCGCGACCCGCCTCGCCAGTGCGTCGGCATCGAGCGCGGCGAGACTCGCATGATCCCCGACATCGTCCCAGAAGGCCTTCAACGACTCGTGGAGCACGATTCCCCGCTCGGACGCGCTCAAGCCTTCCGGGCATTGCGCCCACTCGCGCGCACCCAGGCGGTAGCGCGCGAACGCCTGGAACGGGCATGCGCTCTGGCTCTCGAACAGCGCCGCGCCACCGCCAAGCCGCGCACCCGGCGCGGTGGCGGGACCTGCGCGCTCGGTCCAGCGTTCGAGCGGCGCGCGGCGCATCGCATCGGCGTAGCGCGCAACGGCTTGTCGCTCCACGATCGCGGGCTTCCATTCAGCGAAAAGAGGCGAGATCACGGCGGGCGCGTCGTCGATCGTCTGCACGTGGCTGACCACGATTTCCGGCGCGATCGCGCCGAGCGCGTCGGTCAGGGCGCGGCTTTGCGCAAGTGCTGCGGACGGATCGGCACGCGGCGCGCCACGCGCAACCTGCCAGGCAAGCGGCAGGAAGGGATTCGGCATGACGGGTGCGGGCCAGCGGGCCGAATCAAAGCCCGCGAGCCATGCGCTGTCGAACGAAAGTCCCGCTGCCTCCAGTGCGCCGAGGATCGCGATCGGCGGCGCGGCCGCTTCCGGCTGGAACAGCTTGGCCGATACGAGCGCGCGCAAGGCGTCGAGTGCCGCCGCCTGCGAGAGCATTCCGGTGACGCTGCCCAATGACGCGAATTGCGCGAGCGCGCCCGACCATGCCTCGCGCGCCTGCCATTGTCCGCTCGCGAGCGTTGCGTTGCCGGGCCATCCCGCCGCGCCGAGCCAATCACTGAATCCGCGTGCCCAATCGCGCGGCATGCGCCGCGTTTTCGACAGCGGCAGCAACGACGCGAAGCGGTGTGCAAGCGCAGCGTCGTGCGGGCGCAACCCCGCCGCCAGTGTTGCGACATCGATCCGACGTTCACCGTGCCGCAGCCAGTCGAGCTCGGCAGCGGTGCGCGCCGTCCATCGCGACGAGGCATCGGGCAGGAACGGCGAACGAACGAGCGCCGCCGCCGCGGCCGTGTCGATGCCGCCGCACGCCAGCGCGATCAGGTCGAGCGCGCAAGCGACGATGGGCGCGGCCGACAGCGCCTCGCCGAGCGACACGCCGTAGGGACGCGGCGCGTCCGGCTTGAGCGCGAGCAACCGCTCGGGACACAGGATTTCATCCGCGAGCGCGACGACTTCGTCGCGCCGCTCGTCAAGATCCGCGACGACGATCGCGATGCGCGCCCTCGGATCGGCCGCAAGGCGCGCACGCGCGAACGAGAGCGCCGCGACGATTTCGTCGCGCGCCGTCGCGCACGCGACGCGCGATCGCTTCGCAGCAACGGTGGTGGCAGCCGGCGATTCCGCGATCGACATCCCCGCCTCGCGCAATGCGTCGACGAGGCGACGCTCCTGCGGTGTCAACACCAGGAATCCCTGGAGCACCACCGGTGCGCCGCTACCGGCGCAAGCAGATCGTGCCTCCTGCCGCAAGGCGTCCGGGAGCCCGGCGGTGTCAATGGCGTCGAGTTCGCGGATGCGAGCGCGGTAGCGGGCCGCCCAGGTGGAGAACACGGCGGCGTCCTCGCTCGATCCCATGCGCGCGACCGTTTCGAGTCGCTCGTCGGCCTCACGCCAGCCGTGGAACGTCGACCATGCTTCGGCCGCGCGTCTTGCAGCCCCGCGCGGATTCAGCAGCCCTCGGTCGGCATTCGTGACAACTCCATACCAGAGCTCGCGGGATGCTTCGGGGTCGAGCAGTGCACGAGGCGCGCTGCCGCCGGCGAGCGCTGCGTGCCACAAGCGCGCGAGCCACAGGCCGAGCGGCAACACGTCGGCGGCCAGCCAGGCGCGCGCGCCCTCCGCGCGGCGCGCCGCATCAACGCGTGCAACGATCTCGCGTGCGAGGCGATTGTTGGGCGTGACGACGGTCGCGCCTGCGGCCAGCGCCGCGGCAGCCGATGACGGCGACATTGCGAAACGTGCGAAGCGAGACGGCGATTACGCCGCGCGCCTGTCGAAACTGCGGAGCTTCGACTCTAGCAGATGCGCGCCGCCATTCGCCCACGAATAAAGCGCGATGGCAGCTGCCTGCCTGACGTGTTCAGTCGGACTGGAGGCTGCCGCGCATGAGTCCGGACATCGGACTGCGGACCGGCTCTGCGGGCGTATCGGTGGAACCGCTCGGCGTCGCGATCGCGGGCCGCGCGGTCGTTGCTGCAGCCATCGCAGGCAATGCCGCAGGCGACAGGCGTGGCGACGCTGGTGCCGGCTGCATCAACGAATTCATCGCCGCGATGGCCGTCGCGTCCAGCCCGCGATTGGCGAGCACCCACTCGCCGCACCAGTCGTCGTCGCGCACGTTCGGCCATACGCCTTCGACGAGATAGCTCTTGGCGGACAGCGGATGGACGATCGGCCCGGTCCGGCGGCATTTGCCCCAGCGGACACCGTTTTCCTGAGTCTCGAGATCGTTCCGATCGTAGAACTGGCACGCGACACATTTCTTCACGGCGTCTCTCCTGGCAATCCCGGCTGCGCGCGCGTGGCGCCTTTAGTGCAGCGTCATCGCTGCGAATCCCTGCAATGCGACCGTGCGCACGGGCCGCGACCGCGGCATCACGAAACGTTCGACGCATTTCGCGCGCACGCCGGATGCCGGCTTGCCGCGAAGGCTTGCGTGCGAGCGGGCGAGGCGGCGCAGATTCGCTTCGCGCCTGCGGAGCCGGCCCATGCGGCCCGGAAAGCGGGGCCCCGGCAACCGCAGCTTCGTGGAAAAAACAGTCGCCGACCGCATCGCTGTTTGCAGTGAGGAAATGATCCCGGCGACCGAAACCGGCGCTCGGGTGTCAGGCCGCAAGTTCCGGGAGCACGGCCAGCAGCGTCTCCGGAACCTGCTGCACACGCGTGAATCCCGGCAACGCTTGCGCGTCGAGCTGGGATTGCAGCTCCGCATCGGCCGCGGCAGCTTCGTGCGAGAGCTGCGCGTCGTACGCCTTGCGCTGATCGGGGTCCGACAATACGGCGTAAGCGGCGTGGATCATTCGCACGAGCCCGGAAAGATCCTGGCCCGCTTCCGTCATGCCGTACTGGAAGCGCTCGAGCAGCGCCGCATACGCGGCTTCGATGCGCTTCGACGTTGCGCCGGGCGCAAGCTCGAGGTAGTCGTAATGCGTGTAGTTCACCATCTTCTCCTGTCTGAATCGGCGGCTTCGTAGCGAGTCGCCGGATGGCCACCTTTGAGCAGCAACCGTGCCACGCGCCGATTCCGTTGATCGGTGCGTGATAAGTCGTTGACGCGACAAGGCGTGCGCGGATCGCGCAGGCTGCTCCGCACAGTTCGTGGTGTACGAAACCCCGGGCACGCGGCCGTTGCCGGTCGCAGCCCGCAGGTCAAATCACGGCAAGTCGCGTCGCGCGTGAAGGCGGCGGAAACGCTTCGTCGATGCGCGCGAGCGTTTGCGGCGACAGCGCAAGCGATGTCGCGGCGCGGTTCTCGCCAACGTGTACCGCATTACTCGTCTTCGGAATCGCGATGACGTGCGGATCGCGCAGCAGCCACGCCAGCGCAACCTGCGCCGGTGTCGCGCCGAGCGAGCGCGCGATTGCACGCAGTTTCGGATGGCGCAGCAGGTCACCTTCGCCAACCGGCGAGTACGCCATGATCGCGATCGCATGGCGTTCGCATCGCTTCGCGAGCGACCATTCGACGCCGCGCTCGCTAAGGTGATACAGAACCTGATTCACCGCGCAGCGATCGCCGTCGGGCAGCGCGACGAGCTCGTCGATGTCCTGCGTATCGAAATTCGACACGCCCCAGCGCAGGACCTTGCCGGAGCGCTTCAGCGTCTCGAACGCCGCGACCGTTTCGGCGAGCGGAATGCGGCCGCGCCAGTGCAGCAGGTACAAGTCGAGCCGATCGGTGCGCAGGCGCCGCAAGCTTCGCTCGCATGCCGCGATCGCGCTTCTCGCGCCGGCATTGTGCGGATACACCTTGCTGACGACAAACACTTCGTCGCGCCGGCCGGCCAATGCTTCGGCAACGACTTCCTCGGCGCCGCCGTCGGCGTACATCTCGGCCGTGTCGACGAGCGTCATGCCCGCGTCGAATCCCGCCTGCAACGCGGCGACTTCGCGCGCGCGGCGGCGCGCCGACTCGCCCATGTGCCACGTGCCCATGCCGAGCGCGGGCACGTACGTGCCGTCCGCGAGACGGACCTTCGGCAACGGCGGAAGCGGCGCGCGTTCAACCATACGGCCAGCGTACAATAGTCTGATCATGCCGCCGCTCGACAGCCCGCACTCCGACGCCCGGCGCGTCGTTCGCGCGGCGTGCCCGCACGATTGCCCCGACACCTGCGCGATGCTCGTCACGGTCGAGAACGGCCGTGCCGTCGACATCCGTGGCGCGCCCGATCACCCGACGACCGCCGGCACGCTGTGCACGAAGGTCGCGCGTTATCTCGATCGCACGTACTCGCCGGACCGGCTGCGCTACCCGATGCGGCGCATCGGCGCCAAGGGCGAAGGCCGCTTCGCACGCATCTCCTGGGACGAATCGCTGGACGAGATCGCCGAGCGCTTCAAGACAATCGCGCAGTCCGCCGACGGCCCGCAGGCGATCCTGCCCTACAGCTACGCCGGCACGATGGGCCTGCTGCAGGGATCGTCGATGGACCGACGCTTCTTCCATCGCCTCGGTGCCTCGCTGCTCGAGCGCACGATCTGCTCCGCCGCCGGGAAGGCCGGCTGGGCCTCCGTCATCGGCGCGTCGGTCGGGATGGATCTCGAAGAGTACGTCAACAGCAATCTGATCGTGATCTGGGGCAGCAATCCGATCACCTCCAATCTGCACTTCTGGACGCGCGCGCAGGAAGCCAAGCGGCGCGGCGCGAAGCTGATCGCAATCGATCCGTATCGCAGCGCGACGGCCGAAAAGTGCCATGAGCACATCGCGCCGTTTCCCGGAACCGATGCTGCGCTTGCCCTTGGCGTCATGCACGTGCTGATCGACGAAGGGCTCGTCGATCGCGACTACGTCGACCGCTACACGATCGGCTTCGACGATCTCGCCGCACGCGCGCGCGAATGGACACCCGCGCGCGTCGCCCGAACCTGCGGCATCGATGCCGAGCAGGTGCTGCGGCTTGCACGCGATTACGGCACGATCAGGCCCGCGGCCATTCGCCTCAACTACGGCATGCAGCGCGTGGCGGGTGGTGCCAACGCGGTGCGCGCGGTCGCCTGCCTGCCGGCGCTCGTCGGCGCATGGCGCGACCCCGCAGGTGGCGCGCTGCTGTCGTCGTCGGGGAACTATCCAACGAATTCGGCCGCGCTCGAACGGCCGGATCTGATCCATGGCTCGCCGCGCACGATCAATATGTCGACGATCGGCGATGCGCTGACCCGCATCGACGATCCCCCGATCCGGGCGATCTACGTTTACAACTCGAATCCGGTCGCCGTGGCGCCCGACTCGTCGCGCGTCGTCGCGGGATTCGCGCGCGAGGACCTGTTCTGCGTCGTGCACGAGATCTTCCGCACGGACACAGCCGATTACGCGGACATCCTTCTTCCGGCGACAACGCAGCTCGAGCAGACCGACATCCACGGCTCGTACGGCCACCTGTACATGCTCGCGAACAATCCGGCGATCGCGCCGATTGCCGAGGCGCTGCCGAACACCGAGGTGTTTCGTCGTCTGGCCGCGCGCATGGGTTTCACCGAGCCCTGCTTTCGCGAAAGCGACGACGAGCTCGCACGCACCGCGTATCGCGTGCAGGACAGCCGTGCGGTGGGGTTCGACTGGGACGCGTTGAAGGCGGCGGGATTCGCAAGGCTCAACCTGCCGCGGCCGTACGCGCCGTTCGCGGAAGGCAACTTCCCGACGCCTTCGCGCAAGTGCGAGTTCCGCTCGGAGCGCCTCGCGGCGCAGGGCGAGGATCCGCTGCCCGCGTACGTTCCGCCGCGCGAATCACCGGTGTCGAACGCGGCGTTGGCGGCGCGCTATCCGCTGGCGTTCATTTCGCCGCCGGCGCGGAATTTCCTCAATACGTCGTTCGCGAACCTGCCGGCGTTCGTCGCCGAGGAGAAGACGCCGCACCTCGACATCCATCCCGACGATGCAGACGCGCGCGGCATTCGCAGCGGCGATTCCGTGCGCGTGTTCAACGATCGCGGCAGCCTGCTGGTGGAGGCGCGCGTCACCGACCGCGCGCGTCGTGGCGTGGTCGTTGCACCGTCGGTGTGGTGGCGCCGGCTCGCGCCCGGCGGCGAAAATGCCAACGCGGTCACGAGCCAGGCGCTGACCGACATGGGACACGGGCCGACGTTCTACGACTGCCTGGTGGAAGTGGCCGCCGCCTAACTCCTGCGCCGAAAGCGAAGGGCCGCCCCGAGCTTTCCGTGGTGACCGTACCGGCCAAAGTATCGTGCGAGCGCAGCGAGCGAAACTTTGGTCCGACAGGTTTCAGAGCTTGCGCACGAGCCCGACCATCACGCCGAAGATTTCCAGCGCGCCCTCCGGACGGATGACCGGATACGCCTTGTTCTCGGGCTTCAGCACGAAGCGGCCGCCTTCCATGTCGAGGCGCTTCAGCGTGAACTGATTGTCGACGATGGCGACGACAATGTCGCCCTTGCCCGCCGCCGCACGCTTCTCGACGACGACCAGGTCGCCCTCGAAGATGCCGGCGTCGATCATCGAATCGCCCTTCACGCGAACGAGCACCGTTTGCGACGGCCGCTCGATCAGATAGTCGTCGAGCGTGACTGCGTCGGCCTCGTCGTCGGCGATCGGATCGGGCAAGCCGGCGCGAACGAAGCTCGATGCCACCGGCCGCGCGAAGAAGCGCTTGGTCGGCGCGAGGCGCCGGTCGGGTGTCGACTCGAGGAGGCCCGCGAGCTTCATCCGCGCGACGAGTGCAGCAACCGACGACTTCGACTTGAGGCCCAGCAGGCCGCCTATCGACGAGTAGGAAGGCAGCGCCCGGTGCCGCGCGTAGTAATCCTGCAGCGTGCCGAGGTATGAACGATCGTTCGACATGGGACTAGAATAACGAACGAACGTTCGACCGTCAAGCCGGACCGTCGGCTGCTGGACCGCTTCCGCGCCATCGGCCTGGGGCGATTCGCAGGCGCGGCCCCTTGCACTCATGTCTCAGCCCGCTTTCGCTTTTGTCGATCTCGAGACCACCGGCACCCGTGCGGCGGCCGACCGCATCACGGAGATCGGCATTGTGCGCGTCGACGACGCCGGCAGCGAGTCGCCCCGCGTTACCGAATGGAGCACGCTCGTCGATCCGGAAGTGTCGATTCCGCCGGCTATCCAGGCGCTCACCGGGATCACCGACGCGATGGTGCGGTCGGCGCCGACGTTTTCGAAGGTGGCCTCGGACGTGCAGCAAATGATCGCGGGCTGCGTGTTCGTCGCGCACAACGCGCGCTTCGACTACGGTTTTCTCAAGCATGCATTCACGCGCATCGCGCGGACCTTCAGCGCGCGCGTGCTGTGCACGGTGCGTCTGTCGCGACGGCTCTACCCCGACGCGGACGGGCACAGCCTCGATGCGCTGATCGCGCGCCACGGGCTCGCGATCGCGAATCGCCACCGCGCACTCGACGATGCCCGCGCGCTGTGGTCGTTTCTCCAGTGCGTGTATCGCGATCTCGAACACCCGCGCGTCGAAGACGCCATCCGCCGCATCCTGCGCATCCCGAGCCTGCCGCCGCAACTGCCGCCCGATGCGATCGACGTCTTGCCCGAGGCGCCGGGCGTCTATCTGTTCTATGGCGACAATCCGCTGCCGCTGTACATCGGCAAGAGCATCAACCTGCGCGAGCGCGTCGGCGCGCATTTTTCGCAGGACTGGCGCAGCGAGACCGATTTGCGGTTGTCGCAGGAGATCCGCCGCATCGAGCACGAACCGACGGCAGGCGAGCTCGGCGCATTGCTGCGCGAGTCGGTGCTGATCAAGTCGCGCATGCCCGCGCACAACCGCGCGCTGCGCCGCAAGCTGGAAGCGGGCGTGCTCGAAATCGTCGGCGGTGTTCCGCAATTCGTCGCCGCGACAGGCGTCGATTGCAGGCGACTCTCGGGAACTTATGGACCGTTTGCGTCGCGAGCATCGGCGCGAGCCGCGCTGCGCATGCTGGCCGCCGAGCACCGGCTATGCCCGCTGCGGCTTCGGCTCGAGCGGCGCGCGCGTGGACCGTGCTTCTCGCGGCATCTCCGACGCTGCAACGGCGCTTGCGTCGGCGAAGAAACGCTCGATGCACACGACCAACGGCTGATGGAAGCGCTTGCGCCGCTCGCGATTCCCGCGTGGCCGATGCACGGCTCGGCGCTGGTGCGCGAATGCGCGCAGGATGGCGAGCGCATCGACGTGCACGTGGTCCGCGACTGGTGCTGGCTCGGCACCGCGCGCGACGACGGCGAGCTCGCCGCATTGATCGCGACGCCGCAGCGCGCCGAGTTCGACCTCGACGTCATGCGTCTTCTGCTGCGGCGCTATCGCGCCCGTGCGTTGCCGCTGCTGCCGCTGCCGGCGCAGCAAGCCGAGGCAAGTGCGTCGATGTGAACGATCGCGCGCCGTGCGCGGGTCGTACTTGCGACGAATCAGCGCGCGACGTGCGCGGGTCGTACTTGCGACGAATCAGCGCGCGGCGTGCGCGGCCAGCACGTGCGCGACGCACGCCGTCAGGCGCTTCGCGTACTCGATGTGCAGGAACTCGTTCGGCCCGTGGGCGTTCGATTTGGGCCCCAGCACGCCGGTGATGAGGAACTGCGCCTGCGGGAATTTCTCGCCCAGCATCGCCATGAACGGGATCGTTCCGCCCTCGCCCATCGCCGCGGCGGCCTTTCCGTACACCGCGCGCGAAGCGTCGTCGAGCGCACGGACGAGCCAGGGCTGCGTCGGCGGCGCGTTCCAGCCGGTCGCGCCTTGCGCCGGCTCGAACGTCACGCGCGCGCCGTGCGGCGGATTCGCTTCCAGCAGCGACTTCATCGCGGCCGTCGCGGCGTTGCCGTCGACCGGCGGGGGCAGTCGCAGCGACAACTCGAGCGCCGTGACCGGCCGCAGAACGTTACCGGCATCGGCGATCGGCGGCAGGCCGTCGGCGCCGATCACCGACAACGCTGGACGCCACGTGCGGTTCAGCAGCGCCTCGGCGCCGTCGTCCACCATTGGCCGCGTGCCGGCCGCGAACGGATACTTGCGGAACACGATGTCTCCGAGAATCGCCGCCGCCTCCGCTGCCTGCCCAACGCGCTCGGAGGGAATCTGCGCGTGGAATGCCGACGGAATGATCCAACCCGTAGCCGAATCCTCCAGCCGATCGAGGAGCTTGCGAGCGATGCGGAACGACGACGGTACGACACCGCTCGCGTCGCCGGAATGCACGCCCTCGGTCAGGACCTCGACCTCGAGCTTGCCGGCGGCCAGCCCGCGCAGCGACGTCGTCATCCACAACCGCTCGTAATCACCGCACCCCGAGTCCAGCCCGACCACGAGATCGACGTTACCGAGCCGCGGTGCGAGCGCGTCGAGATAGGCGGGAAGGTCGTAGCTGCCGCTTTCCTCACAAGTTTCGATGACGCCGACGCATCGCGCGTGCGGAATCCGTTGGGCGTTCAGCGCGCCGAGCGCGGACAGCGCGGCGAACACCGCGTACCCGTCGTCGGCGCCGCCGCGACCGTACAGCTTGCCGTCCTCGATCAGCGGCGACCACGGCCCGCCGTCGGCGCGCCAGCCGACCATCTCGGGCTGCTTGTCGAGGTGTCCATACAGCAGCACGGAACCCGCGCCGGTGCCGGGTGCTTCGAACAGCAACACCGGTGTGCGCCCCGGCAGGCGGACGATCTCGACGGCGAGTCCCGGGATCGGCTGAGCGCGTACCCATTCCTCCGCGAGACGGATCACGCGCTCGATGTAGCCGTGCGCCTGCCAATCGCGGTCGAAATGCGGCGACTTGGCCGGGATGCGGATGTACTCCACGAGGCGCGGGACGATCTCGCGATCCCACTGCTCGGAGATGCGGTCGGCGCTTGCGGCAATCGGCATGGCGGCTTCCTTCGGCGTGACCGCGAACGATACCATCGCGGCAGAGGTCAGCCCTGCATGAACGCGAACGACCATCCCTACTCGGCACTCACGCCCGATTGCGTGCTCGATGCGCTCGACAGCGTCGGCGTTCGCGGCGACGGTCGCATGCTCGCCCTCGGCAGCTACGAGAACCGCGTCTACCAGGTGTTTCGCGACGACGAGCCGCCGGTCGTCGCGAAGTTCTACCGCCCCGCGCGCTGGACCGATGCGCAAATTCTCGAAGAGCACGCGTTCGTCGCGGAGCTCGTCGCAAGCGAGATTCCGGCTGTCGCGCCGATCGGGATCGCGGATGGCGCCGGGATCGCGGCCCGCACGCTGCACGAATTTGCGGGGTTCCGCTTCGCCGTGTTTCCAAAGCGTGGCGGTCGGGCGCCCGAGCTCGAGCAACGTGCGACGCTCGCGCACCTCGGTCGCTACATCGCGCGCATGCATACGGTTGGCGCGCGCTGCGAATTCTTCCACCGGCCGGCGCTCACCGTCGAGTCGTTCGGCGACGAATCGCGCGAGTTCCTGATCGAGCACGATTTCATCCCTGAAGATTTGCGACCGGCATGGACCAGCGTCATCGACCAGGCGCTGCTCGGCGTTCGCCGCGCGTACGAGGCGTACCGCGCT
>DATEIQ010000096.1:0-7211 GCA_035278845.1 Casimicrobiaceae bacterium
CAATAAGTCGACTTATTGCTCTGACCCCGAAGTCACAGGTTCGGGGAGAGCAGGCGCCGCGCGCTTGCAACGTCGATGCCGCTGCGCGCCGCGTAATCGGCGAGCTGGTCGTCGCCGATCTTGCCGACGGCAAAATAGCGCGCGTCGGGATGCGCGAGATAGAAGCCTGAGACCGACGCAGCCGGCAGCATCGCGTAGCTGTCGGTAACCGTCATGCCGGCATCGGCGGCGCCGAGCACGTCGAACAGCGCGGCCTTCACCGAATGGTCGGGACAGGCCGGATAGCCGGGTGCCGGACGGATGCCGCGGTATTCCTCGCGAATCAGCGCGGCGTTGTCGAGTGCCTCGCCGCGCACATAGCCCCACAACGCGGTGCGGACATGATGGTGCAGCCATTCGGCGAACGCTTCGGCCAGCCGGTCGGCGAGCGACTTCAGCATCAGCGCCGAATAGTCGTCGTTCGCAGCCTTGTACGCGGCGACGCGCTCCTCCACCGCCCCGCCGGTCGTCACGGCGAATGCGCCGGCATAGTCGCGCACGCCGCTCACCGCCGGCGCGACGAAGTCGGCGAGGCAGTAGTTCGGCTTGCCGGCAGGCCGCTGGTTCTGCTGGCGCAGGTTGCGCCACGTCAGCAGACGGGTCTCGCGCGTCTCGTCGGTAAACAGCACGATGTCGTCGCCGATCGATGCAGCAGGCCACACGCCCGCGACGCCGTCAGCCGTCAGCCAGCGGCCGGCGACGATCTGCTCGAGCATCGCCTTGCCCTCCGCGAGCAGGTTGCGTGCCGCTTCACCGACGACGGAGTCGTCGAGGATGGCCGGGAACGCCCCTGACAACTCCCACGCCTGAAAAAACGGCGCCCAGTCGATGTAGCGCGCGATGTCGCGCAGATCGACGGCACGGAAAACGTGCCTTCCGATCGTCTGCGGCGCCGGCGCGTCGTAGCTCGCCCAATCGGTTCTGAACGCGTTCGCGCGCGCAGCATCGAGCGCGATCAGCGCGGGACCGCGCTTGCCGGCGTGCTGCGCGCGGATCGTCGCGTAATCCTTTGCCACGTCCGCGACGTACTCGTCGCGCTGCTCGGCCGACAACAGGCTCGTGACGACACCAACCGCGCGCGACGCATCGGGAACGTAAACGGTGGGGCCGTTCGTGTAATTCGGCGCGATCTTCACCGCCGTGTGCACGCGCGACGTCGTCGCGCCGCCGATCAGAAGCGGCAGCGTGAATCCCTCGCGCTGCATCTCGGAAGCGACGTGCGCCATCTCCTCGAGCGACGGCGTGATGAGCCCGGATAAGCCGACCGCATCCGCGCCGACCTCGCGTGCCGTCGCGAGGATCTTCTGTGACGGCACCATCACGCCGAGATCGATCACCTCGTAGTTGTTGCACTGGAGCACGACGCCGACGATGTTCTTGCCGATGTCGTGCACGTCGCCCTTGACCGTCGCGGTGACGATCCGGCCCTTCGATCGCGCCGCGGTGCCCAGCGCCTCCTTCTCCGCCTCGATGAACGGGATCAGGTGCGCGACGGCCTGCTTCATCACGCGCGCGCTCTTCACGACCTGCGGCAGGAACATCTTCCCGGCTCCGAAGAGGTCGCCGACGACGTTCATGCCCGCCATCAGCGGGCCCTCGATCACTTCGATCGGCCGCCCGCCGCGCGCGGACACCGCGACGCGCGCTTCCTCGGTGTCCGCGACCACGTAGGTGGTGATTCCTTTCACGAGCGCGTGCGACAACCGCGCCTCGACGCTCGCGTCACGCCATGCGAGGTCTTCCTCGTTCTTCTTCCCCTGCGCCTTGTACGTCTCCGCGAACGCGACGAGCTTCTCCGTCGCATTGCCCCCGTCGGCCGGCGTACGGTTCAGCACGACATCCTCGACCAGCGTACGCAGCGCCGGATCGAGCTGATCGTAGACGCCGAGCTGCCCGGCATTGACGATGCCCATCGTCAGGCCGGCGCGGATCGCGTGATACAGGAACACCGTATGGATCGCCTCGCGCACCGCGTCGTTGCCGCGGAAGCTGAAGCTCACGTTCGAGATGCCGCCCGAAACCTTCGCGTGCGGCAGATTCTCGCGAATCCACGCGGTCGTGCGGATGAAATCCTGTGCGTAGCCCGCGTGCTCATCGATGCCGGTGGCGATCGCGAACACGTTCGGATCGACGATGATGTCCTCGGGCGGAAAGCCGACGCGGTCGACGAGCAGGTCGTACGCGCGCTTCGCCACCGCGATCCGGCGATCGTACGTGTCGGCCTGGCCGCGCTCGTCGAAGCACATGACGACCGCCGCCGCGCCGTAGCGCAGCACCAGCTTCGCCTGGCGCAGGAACTCGTCCTCGCCTTCCTTCATCGAGATCGAGTTGACGACCGGCTTGCCCTGCACGCATTTGAGGCCGGCTTCGATCACCTCCCACTTCGACGAGTCGATCATCACCGGAACGCGCGCGATGTCGGGCTCGGCGGCGATCAGGCTCAGGAAGCGGACCATCGCCGCCTTCGAGTCGAGCATCGCCTCGTCCATGTTGACGTCGATGATCTGCGCGCCGTTCTGCACCTGCGAGCGCGCGACATCGACCGCGGCAGCGTAGTCGCCCGCGAGGATCAGCTTTGCGAACGCACGCGAGCCGGTGACGTTGGTGCGCTCGCCGACGTTGACGAACAGCGAATCGTCGGCGATGACGAGCGGTTCGAGTCCGGCGAGTCGCATCGCGCGCGACCGCATCGGCCCACGCGCTTCAGGCAATCGCGAGCTCCGCCTTCGCTGGCAGGCGCCGCGGCGGCACGCCGCGCACGGCGGCGACGATCGCGCGGATATGGTCGGGCGTCGTGCCGCAACAGCCGCCGACGATGTTGACGAAGCCCGCGCGCGCGAACTCGCCCAGCATCTGCGATGTCTCGGCCGGGGACTCGTCGTAACCGGTGTCGGACATCGGATTGGGCAGCCCCGCGTTCGGGTAGCAGGAGACGAACGCGTCGGCGACGTGAGCAAGCTCCTCGATGTACGGCCGCATCAGCGCGGCGCCGAGCGCGCAGTTGAGCCCCACGGCGAGGGGCTTCACGTGCCGCACCGAATGCCAGAACGCCGTGGGCGTCTGCCCTGACAGCGTGCGACCGGACGCGTCGGTGATCGTGCCGGACACGATGACGGGCAGGCGGGCGCCGCGACGATCGAACGCCTGCTCGATCGCGAACAGCGCGGCCTTCGCGTTCAGCGTGTCGAACACGGTCTCCACCAGCAGCAGGTCGGCGCCGCCGTCGATCAGACCGTCTGCGGCTTCGCCGTACGCGGCCACCAGCGCGTCGAACGTCACGTTGCGGGCGCCCGGATCGTTGACGTCGGGCGAGATCGACGCCGTGCGGTTCGTCGGTCCGAGCGCGCCGGCCACGAAACGCGGTTGCGCGGGCGTGCGAAGCGTCCAGCGATCGGCGCTCGCGCGCGCGATGCGCGCGGCCGCCTCGTTGATCGCGCGCACCTCGTCTTCCATGCCGTAGTCCGCCTGCGCGATTCGCGTCGCATTGAACGTATTGGTTTCGACCAGATCGGCGCCCGCCTCGAAATACGCGTCGTGGATCGTCGCGATCGTGTCCGGCTGCGTCAGCGAGAGCAGGTCGTTGTCGCCGGCGAGATCGCGCGGATGATCGTGGAATCGGCCGCGGAAATCGCGCTCGCCGAGCCGGCACTGCTGGATCATCGTGCCCATCGCGCCGTCGAGCACGAGTATCCGTCGCCCAAGCAGGCGGGTGAGTTCGGCGGTATGATCAGGCTGCATCGCAAACGCGCATCAAAAAACAGCTATCGATTTTAGCATTCGCGTCCGCGCGGCCGCAGGCAGCGCTCCGCGCCGCATCACGCGCATCGCCGTCGCAATCCGATATCACGATGAAGCACCTGAAGCCGCGCGAAGCCAGCGATTTCCTGCACGAGAATCCGCAGGCGGTGCTGATCGACTGTCGCAGCGAAATGGAATTCCTGTTCGTCGGACATCCGATCGGCGCGCATCACGTCGCATGGAACGACGGCCCCGACTGGGACGTCAACCCGCACTTCATCGGGCAGGTGAAGAAAGTGGCGAGCATGAACCGGCCGGTCGTGCTGATCTGCCGCAGCGGCCAGCGCTCGATCGCCGCGGGTGTCGAGCTCGAGAAGGCGGGCTTCACCGACGTCTACAACGTGCTCGAGGGCTTCGAAGGACCGCTCGACGACAGCCATCATCGCGGCACCGTCGGCGGCTGGCGGAAAGAAGGCCTGCCGTGGGAGCAGACGTAGGAGTTGGGGAATCGGAGCTGGGGGCTCGGGAACCCTAATCCCGGACGTCCAGCGCGAGGTCCATGTAGCTCGTCCCGGGTAGCGGGTTGCGGTAGTACGGCGCGCATGCACGAAAGCCGAGCGACGCGTAGAGCGTGCGTGCGCTTTGCATCGACGCCAGCGTGTCGAGCTTGAGCATGCGATAGCCGAGTGATCGCGCGCGCGTGATCACGGCCTGCACGAGGTCGCGCCCGAGACCGCGGCCACGCGCCGCCGGCCGCAGATAAAGCCGCTTGATCTCGCCTTGCGGCTCGTCGGCAGCCAGCGCGCGCAACGCGACGCAGCCCACGATCTCGCCGCCGATGTCCGCCACCAGCAGGCAACCACGCGGCGCGGCGTAGCCGCCGGGTAGTTCGGCCAGCTCGCGCGCGAAATCCTGGAACGAGAGGTCGACGCCGAGAGACGCCGCATATTCGTCGAACAGCGCGCGCACGAGCGGAATCTCCATCGGCACCCGCGCATCGCGGATCACGACCGGAATTTCTGCCGACATGCGGGCATGGATCACGACGTCGTGCACGGTCCGACGCGTAAATCGCTGCCCGGGTATTGCGGCTGCAGCTCTTTCATGCGCGCGACGGCCGGCTGCGGTGGATCGCGCACCACGAGCATCGACAGCGCCGCGCCCGACGCGCGCGACCCCGGCACGAGGCGCTGCGAGAGAAGGCGACCGAGCGCGAGCGGCTCGAGATCGGCCTGCGCGCGCATGCGATCGGCTTCGGTGAACGGCCCCCATTCGACGCATACGTCGGGGAGCGCCGCCATTTTCGCCGGTCCGAGCGCCGCGACCTGCTGCGACGTGAGCACGCGAATGCGCTCGGGCTGCACTTGCTGGCCGAGCCGGCCGGCTTCGCTGTTCGTCGCGCGATCGAGGCGCGCATAGCCGAACAGCAGCACGTTGGCGACGATCAGCAGCAGGACGGCCGTGCGCATCCTGGGTCGCGATCAGCGCGCGGCGAGCGCAAGCACCAGAACGCCTTCGAGCACGAGGTTGTCGACGACTTCAACAGGTCCCTGCAAATGCGGCGCGACATGGTGCGCGTCGCCGCCGCTCAGATAACACGTCACTTCGGGTCCGTGGCCGCGGATCTGCTTGCGCATTTGCTCGATCGCGCCGCACGCCGCCTGCACGGCGCCAGAGAACAGCGCGTCCGGCGTGCTGGTCGGAAAGGGTGCGAACTGTCCCGGCGGCGTTCGCAGCCCCGCCGTGCGATCGGCGAGCGAGCGCAGCATCAGGTCGACGCCGGGAAGGATCAGCCCGCCGCGAAACACGCCGTTTTCGTCGAGCGCATCGACGGTGATCGCCGTGCCCGCATTGACGACCACGCACGCGCGCGGAACCGATTCGTTGGCCGCGAGGGCGCGGCGGCGAGCCGCGATCAGCGAGACCCATCGGTCAGGACCGAGCTGGGACGGCGTCTCGTATCCATTCGTGACGCCGCCCGCCTCCGCCGTGGCGTGCAGCCATTCGATTGGAAGGCGCCACCGCGCGAGCTGGCCCTCGACGCGAACGCGAGCCGCCTCGCCGGCGACGTTGACGCCGACCACGCGCGCCGGCCGCTCGAGCGTCTGCCAATCGCGCACCGCGAGCGTGCCGATGCCGTGCGTAGGGACGGCGCCCCGGGCGGTCCAGCCGCGCGGGCCGCGCATGGCCCACTTCATCCGGCTGTTGCCGACGTCGATGACGAGAATCTGGGTCACGTCCCGGTGCTCACGGATTGCGCAACGGGAGGCGTCGCGATGTCACGTTCCCGCGCTAGCGGGCGCTTCTTGCGTCAGGCGCGGCGCAGCGAAATTTCCCCGGCCAGGAAGCGCGCGCGCCGAGGGCCGTCGGCCAGCACGAGCGCCCCGGTGCTGTCCACGCCGGCGACGGTGCCGCGCACGCTTTCGCCATCGGGAAGGAGGAGCTTGACCGGCTTGCCCTGATACGCATGCCGGCGCTGCCATTCGGCCGCGAACGGCACGAATCCCTGCTCGGCGTACTTGGCGAGATTCGCCGCGAGCTCGGCCGCGATGCGGGCGAGCAGGCGGTTGCGGTCCACTGCCGGCGCGCCGCGGCCGGCGACGGCGGCCAGATCGCTGACCGGCTGCGCGATGTCGCGCTTGATGGCCGTGGGCAGGCGCACGTTCAGGCCGACCCCAACCACGACCGTGGAAGGACCGAGCGCGTCGCCATTCAACTCGACGAGAATGCCGCCGACCTTCAAATGGCGATGCACCAGGTCGTTGGGCCACTTGAGCTCGACGCCGGGGAGACCTTCGGCCTCGAGCGCGCGCACGACGGCCACGCCCACCGCGAGCGAAAGCCCCGCGACGAAGCCCGCGCCCTGCTCGAACCGCCAGCCGAGCGAGAACGTCAGGCTGCCGCCTGCGACGGCTGTCCAGACGCGCCCACGACGACCGCGACCTGCGGTTTGCCATTCGGCCGCGAGCAGCGCGCCGTGAATGTCGCGGCGGCTCGCGCGGCGCAGCAGCTCGCTCGACGTCGAGTCGACCTGGTCGGTGACCTCGACGGAGATCGTCGGGTGCAGCGGGATGGCGGGGGTACCCGGGGGCAGGATCACGTCGTCGTCGTTGGCGGCCGGCAGAAGCGGCGCCTTGGCGTCGGCCGGGGCGACATCGCAGCCGAACTCCGCGAGCGCGGACCGGATGGCCGCGGCATCGAGGAAATCGGGCGTTGCCAGCAGCCGATAGCCGCGGCCGCGCACGCGCTCGAGCGCGAGCCCGGCCGTTTCGGCCTGCTTCAGCAGTTGCGACACTCGGGCGCGCGTCAATCCCACCGTCGCGGCGAGGTCCTCGCCCGAGTGGAACGCGCCATCCGAAAGCTGGCGCAGCAACGAGAAACCCAAGGGAGTAAGCACTAACCTACCCGAACGTCGGAAACGTCAAATTTTAACA
>DATEIQ010000097.1:0-5208 GCA_035278845.1 Casimicrobiaceae bacterium
GTTTCGTGCGACTCGCCGCGCGCGAGCGCGATCAGCGCCGCCATCGCTTCGCGATTCGCACCGGCGACGAAATTGTCGAAGCTCGGCGGTTCGGGCTGCGCGAGGTCGAGTACGAACTGCTCGCTCATCGTGAAGGTGGTGTTGGAGATGCAACTTCGGGGTCAGAGCAACAAGTCGACTTGTTGCTCTGACCCCGAAGTGTTCCGAAGTGTTTAGTCGGGATCGTCCTGGAACACCGGCGATGCCTCGTACGCGCGGCGCAAATGACGCAGGCCGACGAGCAGCGCTGCGGACACGGGCAGCGCCATCAGCACGCCGGCAAAGCCGAACAATTCGCCGAACGCGAGCAGCGCGAAGATCACGGCGAGCGGATGCAGGCCGATGCGGTCGCCGACGAGAAACGGGACGAGCACGTAATTCTCGAGCAGCTGGCCGATGCCGTACACGGCCATCACGGCCAGAAACCCCGGCCAGCCGTGCCATTCGAGCAGCGCGGCAAGCGTGCCGAGCAGGAACCCCAGCCCGAAACCCACGTACGGAATGAACACCAGCACGCCGGTGAGAATCCCGATCGCGAGCGCATGGTCGAGTCCCACGAGCGAAAGGCCGATCGCGTAGTAGACGGCAAGCACCGCCATGACGAGCAACTGGCCGTGCAGAAATTCGGCGAGCACGGTATCGATCTCGCCGGCCACGGTGCGGACCTTCCCCCGCCAGCGCAGCGGCAGCAGCTCGTCGATGCGCGCGACAATCATGTTCCAGTCGCGCAGCAGATAGAACATCACCACCGGGATCAGCGCCAGATTGATAATGACCGCCAGCAATATCTGCCCGCCCGCCTTCACGCCGGACAACAGCCGCGCCGACAGATCGCGCGCCTGCTGCGCATTCTCGGTAATGAAATTGCGGATCGACTCGAAATCGAACGAAAGCGTGATGCCGAATTTCTCTTCGAGGATCGGCGCGAAGCGGCCAGTGAACTGCGCGAACAGATCGGGAACGCGGCGCGTGATCGATACGACCTCGCTTTGCACCAGCGGAATGAGCACCAGGAACAACGCGGCCAGCAGCAGGCCGATCAACAGAATGACGCCAAGCGTCGACAGCGCGCGCGGCACGCCGCGCTTCTCCAGGCGATCGACGACGGGCGTGCCGAGATACGCGAAGATGGCGCCGATCAGGAACGGCGTGAGCACCGGTCCGAGCCAGTGCAACGCGAGAACCAGCACGATCGCCGCGCCCACCACCCACACGTAGTGTCGGGCGGAGAGCGGATGATGCCGACGCGGCGCCATTTGCGGAACCGGATCGAGCGGTGACTCGGGCGGGCGGGATTCTTCCACTTTCAGAGTAAAATCGCGGGCTTTCCAAAAAACCGCAGCACTTTACCTCATTGTGGCTCGCATTCCGCAGTCCGCGCCGCTTTCGTATCGCGCCGCCGGCGTTGACGTCGACGCAGGCGATGCGCTGGTCGAGCGCATCAAGCCGCTTGCCCGGCGCACGATGCGGCCGGAAGTGCTCGCCGGCATCGGCGGCTTTGGCGCGCTGATCGAGATCGGCAAGCGGTATCGCGAGCCGGTGCTCGTGGCCGGAACCGACGGTGTCGGCACCAAGCTCGACCTCGCTCAACGCCTCGGCCGTCACGGCACGATCGGTATCGATCTCGTCGCGATGAGCGTCAACGACATCCTCGTGCAGGGCGCCGAGCCGCTGTTCTTCCTCGACTATTACGTGTGCGAGCGGCTGGACGTCGACGTCGCCGCCGACGTCATCGCGGGCATCGCCAAGGGCTGCGAGATGGCGGGCTGCGCACTGATCGGCGGCGAAACCGCCGAGCATCCGGGAACGTTTCCGGAAGGCAGCTACGATCTCGCGGGATTCGCGGTGGGTGTCGTCGAAAAGTCGGCGATCATCGATGGTCGCGACATCTTTCCGGGCGATCGGCTGATCGGCATCGCATCGAGCGGGCCGCACTCGAACGGCTTTTCGCTGATCCGCCGCATCGTCGAGGTATCGGCTGCCGATCTGCGCGCTCCGTTTGTCGAGGGTTCGTCGCCGACGCTCGGCGATGCGCTGCTCGCGCCCACGCGAATTTACGTAAAGCCGGTGCTCGCGCTGATGAAGCGCGTGCGCGTCAAAGGCATGGCGCACATCACCGGCGGCGGCCTCGTGCTGAACGTACCGCGGATGCTTCCCGACGGCGCGCAGGCACGGCTCGATCGCACGCGCTGGCCGCGTCCGGCGATTTTCGACTGGTTGCAAGCGCAGGGTCGCGTCGAAAACGACGAGATGCATCGCGTCTTCAACTGCGGCCTCGGCATGGTGCTCGTCGTATCGCCTGCCGATGCGGCCGTCACGATCGAAGCGCTGAATACGGACGGCGAGCAGGCGTTCGACGTCGGCGAGATCGTCGCGCGGCCGGACGGCGCCGCGCACGCGGTCGTCGCCTGATCCACCGGAAATGCGGGTCAGATACGTATTTCGGGCTCTGACCCGCATTCCGGCGCGGGCGTGAAGTCTTGGCGCTCGCGCGCATCACCATTCTGATCTCCGGCCGCGGCTCGAACATGGCCGCGGTGATCGACGCGTGCATCGCCGGACGTATCGAAGGCGCCGTCACGCATGTGATCAGCAACCGGCCCGACGCAGCAGGACTCGACATCGCACGCAGCCATGGCATCGCAACCACGGTCGTCGACCATCGAACATTTGCGTCACGCGAGCTGTTCGACGCGGCGCTCGCCGGCGCAATCGACCAGGGTGAGCCCGACCTCATCGTGCTCGCGGGCTTCATGCGCATACTCGGCGCGGATTTCGTGCGGCGCTACGAAGGGCGGATGCTGAACATCCATCCGTCGCTGCTGCCGGCGTATCCCGGCACCGATACGCATCGCCGCGCGATCGCGGACGGCGCGACTCGCCACGGCTGCACCGTGCATTTCGTCACGCCGGACGTCGATTGCGGCCCGATCGTCGCGCAGGCGGAAGTGCCCGTGCAGCCCGGCGACGATCCCGCGACGCTCGCCGCACGCGTGCTCGAGCAGGAGCATCGGCTGTTGCCGGAAGTGGTGCGCTGGTTCTGCGCGGGATTGAATGGAGTCAGTGTCGATATTCGGCGCGACCCCATTTGATGGAAATGCGCCCTGACCCCATTTAGGCGCCGTGACCGCTACCCACACGCTCGAACTCCGCGCGCCGCGGCCGGTCAGCCTACCCATGGCGACACCGCCTGCCAAAAAGGACACAAAGCGCCGCCTCGTGCGTCCGGCGCTGCTGGTGGCGCTCGGCCTGTCGCTGCTGCTGCATCTCGCCTGGTCGCTGTGGCCCGCCGACGACATCGACACGCCCGAGGGAACGGTGCTCGAGGCGACGATCACCGAAATGCCGCCGCCGCCCGTTCCGAGCGCCGAACCGGCACCGCCGCCGCCGCAAACGCCGATCAAGCGCACGCGCACGATCGCGCGCAAGCCGACCGCGCCGCCAGCACCGATTGCCGCACCGGACGAATCGGCGCCTGTCATCGATGAAGGTACGTCCGACGTCGCCAAAGCCGCGCCCACCCCGAGCAGCACCGAAACGATCGCCAAGGCCGCAAAGCCCGCAAGCGAACTCGCGAGCGCGAGCCAGCCTGCGCCGCCCGCCGTCGTGCTGCCGCCGCGCGTCGATCTGGCCTACAAGGTGTTCCTCGGCACGCAAGGGTTCATGATCGGCGAAGCGACGTATCGCTTCGAGCACGCCGACGATCGCTATCGCATCTCGACCGTCGGCCAGGCGCGCGGCCTGGCGGCGATGATCGTGCGCGGCACCGGCAAGGTCGAAAGCCGTGGCCGCATCACGCAGCACGGATTGCGGCCGTACGAGTTCGCGATCGAGCGCGGCAGCGCGGAGCGGCGCGAAGTGGCGTTCTTCGACTGGGACGCCGGCAACGTCGTGCTGAACGACGGCGCACGCGCGCAACTCGAAGCGCCGGCGTTCGATCCGCTGACGATCCTGTGGCAGCCGTATTTCTCGCCGCCCGGCAAGGCCGATCTCACGTTCAGCATCGCGACCACGCGCAAGGTCGCGCGCTACACGCTGAAGCTGCAGGGCGAGGAAACGATCGAATGGACGCGCGGCCGGATCGCCACCGAGCGCTGGCATCGCATCAGCGAGGACGGCAACACCGAGGGCTGGTTCTGGCTTGCACCGTCGCTGCATTACATCCCGGTCAAGATGCGTGTCACGCGCACGTCGCGCGGCACGCTCGAAGTGCTTCTCGACTCGATTCGCATCGACGACCCGGAGAAGTTCGGCCTCGCGGCAAACATGACGGGCGACGCGCCGTCGACCGCAACGCAAAGCACGAGCGCTGAGCCGAAAACCGCGGACGACATCGTCTACGGCATGCCCGGCACCGGCATGCCGGCGATGACTGCCGAAGAACTTCGCGGTCAATGACGCCGCGACGCAACCAGATCGCGGCGCTCGCGGCCGCGATCGAGCGCGTGGCGCGCCTCGATCTTCCGGCCGACAACGCGCTTTCCGCGTTCTTCCGCGAGCATCACGAAATGGGCGCGCGCGATCGCGCGTGGGTGAGCGACGGCGTGTTCGCGTATCTGCGGCGCAAGCGCTCGTACGAGACACTGGCGGGCGATACGTCGCCGCGCCATCTCGCGCTTGCCGTCGCCGTGCGCGAATTCGGTCATTCGGTGCGCGAGCTCGAAGAAGCAATCAACGCAAGCGACGCGCGCTGGCTGGCGGCATTCAAGAGCCGCCACGGCGAAGCGCTGCCGCCCGCCGTCGCGGCCGACGTGCCCGACTGGCTGTGGACGCGATTGGGCGAAGTCTATGGCGACGAAACGCGCGCGGCGTTGACGCGATCATGGCAATCGCCGGCGCCGCTCGACTTGCGCGCCAACGTCCTGAAAACGACGCGCGCCGAGGCATTGGCTGCACTCGAAGCCGAAGGCTTCTCCGTCACCGCGACACCGTATGCACCCAACGGGTTGCGGATCGCCGGCCGCCCGTCGCTCGCGCGCCATCCATGGCTCGCCGACGGCCGCCTCGAAGTGCAGGACGAAGGCAGCCAGTTGATCGGCACGCTGGTCGCGCCGCGGCGCACCGACATGGTGGTGGACTTTTGCGCGGGCGCCGGCGGCAAGACGTTGCTGTTGGGCGCGCTCATGCGCTCGCAGGGACGCCTTTATGCCTTCGACGTGAGCGAGGCGC
>DATEIQ010000098.1:0-6052 GCA_035278845.1 Casimicrobiaceae bacterium
GATCAGGCCGACGCCGATCACCGCAAGCTTGTCGATGCGCATGCGGCTAAAGCCTCCTCAGTGCCGCGCGCGCAGCGCCGTCTCGAGCGCCGCGAGGAAGCGCGCATTCTCGGCCGGCGTTCCGACGGTCACGCGCAGCCAGGTCGACAGGTCGTAGTTCGCGACCGGGCGCACGATCACGCCCTGCGCGAGCAGCGACCGATTGACGGCCGCGGCATCGCCCACTTCGATCAGCACGAAATTGCCGCGCGACGGCAGGTAGCGTATGCGGAGCCGTGCGAGGCCCGCTTCGAGGTCGCGCATGCCGGTTCGGTTTTGTTGTCGGCTTTCGGCGACGTATTCGGTGTCCGCGAGCGCGGCAATCGCGGCCACCTGCGCGAGCGCGTTCACGTTGAACGGCTGGCGCACGCGGTTCATCAGGTCCGCCAGCGCTTCGTTCATGACGCCGTAGCCGACGCGCAGCCCGGCGAGCCCGTGCGCCTTCGAGAACGTGCGCGAGACGATGAGGTTCGGGAAGCGCGCGGTCCATGCGATGGAATCGGACTGCTCCGATGGCTCGAGAAATTCGTTGTACGCCTCGTCCAGAACGACCAGCACGTCCTTCGGGACACTGGCGATGAACGCTTCGACCACCGGACCCGCGAGCCAGGTTCCCGTCGGATTGTTCGGATTGGCGACGAACACGATGCGTGTCTTCGGCGTCATCGCGGCGCGCATCGCGTCGAGGTCGTGGCCGTAATCCTTCGCGGGCACTTCAATGCCGAGTGCGCCGCGCGCCTGCGTCGCGAGCGGATAGACGATGAACGCGTACTGCGAATAGACGGCGTGATCGCCTGCGCGCAGGAAGGCGTGCGTCGCGAGCTCGAGCACGTCGTTGCTGCCGTTGCCCAGCACGATCCGTTCCGGCGGCACGCGAAGCTGCGCGGCAAGCGCCATCTTGAGCGCATGGCCGTTGCCGTCGGGATAACGGGTGATTTCTGCGGCTGCCTGAGCAATCGCGGCGAGCGCGCGCGGGCTCGGGCCGCGCGGGTTCTCGTTCGACGCGAGCTTGACGATCGTCGCCGGGTCGAGCGACAGCTCGCGCGCGACCTCCTCGATCGGCTTCCCGCCCACGTACGGCGCGATCGCACGCACGTATTCGGGTGCACGATCGGCGGCGGTCCTGGGCTCGTTTGACGGCTTGGCATCGAGCCCTGGTACGCGCTTGCTCATCGGACTGCCTTCATAGATCGGCGATGACAGCCGGCGCCACCGGCGCTTCTGCAAGCAGCCGGTCGGCCGGATAGGATCCCAGCAGCTTGAGGAACGGCGCCTTGCCCGCGAGCTCGGCGAGCGCCGCCGCGAGTGACGGATCGTCGCGGTGTCCGGCCAGATCCACGTAGAACAGGTATTCCCAAAGGCCCGTGCGCGCTGGCCGCGACTCGATGCGCGTCATCGACACGCCGTGCTTCGCGAACGGCTGCAGCAGCGCGTGCATTGCGCCCGGGCGATTGGCGGCCGACATCACGAGCGACGTCTCGTCACGCCCCGAGCGCGGCACCGATTGCCGCCCGAGCACCCAGAAGCGGGTCGTGTTGTTCGGCTCGTCCTCGATGTGCGGCGCGAGCACTGCGACGCCGTAGATCGACGCCGCGAGCTCGCCCGCGATTGCCGCGGCATCCTTTTCCTGCGCGGCGAGACGTGCCGCCTCGGCGTTGCTGGACACGGGAATGCGTGCAACCGATGGCAGATGGCGCGCGAGCCACTGCGTGCACTGCGCAAGCGACTGCGCGTGCGAATAGACCTTGACGATGCCATCGAGGCCGGACGCGTTCGTCAACAGGTTCTGCTGCACGCGCAGCTTGATCTCGCCGCAGATCGAAAGCTCCGTCGTGTACATCAGGTCGAGCGTGCGGCCGACAGCGCCCTCCGTGGAGTTCTCGACCGGAACCACGCCGTAATCCGCACGTCCCGCCTCGCCCGCGCGGAAGATCTCGTCGATGCTCGCGCACGGCAACGCTTCGACGAACTGGCCGAAATGCTTGCCAACGGCGGCGTGGCTGAACGTGCCCGCGGGACCGAGATACGCGACGCGCAGGCGCTGCTCGAGTGCGAGGCACGCGGACATCACCTGACGAAAGATACCGATGACCGCGGCGTCGGACAGCGGGCCGCCGTTGCCCTCGCAAAGCCGTGCGAGCACCTGCGCCTCGCGGTCGGGACGGTACGCGGGTGCGCCGCTGCCCGACTTCAGCTCGCCGATGGCCTTCGCGTGCACGGCGCGCTCGTTGAGCCGCGCGAGGATCTCGCGGTCGAGCACGTCGATGGCTTCGCGATGAACGCGCAACCGCGCGTCGGCCTCGTCGTCCTTCGCCGCGCCGGGCGCCTGGCTAGCCATGGGTCCGCTCGAACTCGCGCATCCACGCGACGAGTGCATCGACGCCCGCCTGCGGCATCGCGTTGTAGAGCGACGCGCGCATGCCGCCCACGGCGCGGTGGCCTTTGAGCTGCGTCAGCCCGCGTTGTTTGGCGCCGTCGAGAAATGCGTCGTTCAGCGACTCGTTGCGCAGTACGAACGGCACGCTCACACGCGAGCGGTCTTCCTTGCGCACCGGATTGCGGTAGAAGCCGGTGCGATCGATCTCCGCATACAGCGCTCCGGCCTTCGCCACGTTGACGCGCTCGATGGCCGCGAGCCCACCCTGCGCGAGCAGCCACTCGAATGTCAGCCCGGCGAGATAGATGGCGAACGTCGGCGGCGTATTGAACATCGAGTCCGCTTTCGCCTGCACCGCGTAGTCGAACACGCTTGGGCACTCGGGCCGCGCGCGGCCGGTGAGGGCGTCGCGCACGATCACCACCGTCAAGCCTGCCGGGCCGACGTTCTTCTGCGCACCGGCGTAGATGACACCGAACTTCGCGACGTCGAGCGGCTGGGACAGGATGTGCGACGACGCGTCGGCAACAAGCGGTACGTCACCGGTGTCGGGAATACGGAAGTACTCGACGCCGCCAATCGTCTCGTTGGTCGTCACGTGCACGTAGCTCGCGCGCGGCGAGCGGCGCCAGGACGACTGCGGCGGCACGTACGTGTAGTTGGCGTCGGCGCTCGACGCCGCGACGTTGACCTGGCCGTACCTGCGCGCTTCGGCGATCGACTTCTGCGCCCAATGCCCGGTGTCGATGTAATCGGCGACACCGTCAGCAGGCAGCAGGTTGAGCGGCACCGCGGCGTTCTGGCCGAGTGCCCCGCCCTGCAGGAACAGCACGCGGTAGTCCGCGGGAATGGCGAGCAGCGTGCGCAGGTCGGCCTCGGCCTTGTCGCGGATCGCCATGAAGTGGCTGCCGCGATGGCTCATCTCCATCACCGACATGCCGCTGCCACGGTAGTCGAGCAGCTCGGCCTGCGCGCGCTGCAGCACCGGCTCGGGCATTGCCGCCGGCCCGGCGCTGAAGTTGTAGACGCGCTCGGTCATGCGGTGATCATACTTCCTCGTCGTCCTTCTCGACGACGCGCTCCAGTCCCGCGAGCTTCTCGCCGTCGTCGAGATTGATCAGCGTCACGCCTTGCGTCGAGCGGCTCATCTCGCGGATCGACTTGACGCCCATGCGGATCAGCACGCCGCCCGTCGAGATCAGCACGACCTCGTCGTCCGGCCGCACGAGCGCGGCGCCGATCACCTGGCCGTTGCGGCTCGACTGCTGGATCGCGATCATGCCCTTCGTGCCGCGTCCGTGGCGCGTGTACTCGACGATCGGCGTGCGCTTGCCGTAGCCCCGCTCGGTAGCCGTCAGCACCGACTGCTGCTCGTCTTCGGCGACCAGCATCGCGATCACCTTCTGTCCCTTGTCGAGCATCATGCCGCGCACGCCGTGCGCATTGCGGCCCATCGGCCGCACGTCGTTCTCGTCGAAGCGCACGGCCTTGCCGCCCGAGCTGAACAGCATGACGTCGTGCTTGCCGTCCGTGAGCGCGACGCCGATCAGCCGGTCGCCGTCGGTCAGGTCGACGGCGATGATCCCGGAGGGCCGCGGCCGCGAAAAATCGGCGAGCGGCGTCTTCTTGACCGTTCCCATCGCCGTCGCCATGAACACGTAGCGTCCTTCCGAGAATTCCTTCACCGGCAGGATCGCGGTCACCTTCTCGTTGTCGACGAGCGGAACCAGGTTGACGATCGGCTTCCCGCGCGAATTGCGCTGGCCTTGCGGCACGTTGTAGACCTTGAGCCAGTAGACGCGGCCGCGGTTCGAGAAGCACAGGATGTTGTCGTGCGTGTTCGCGATGAACATGCGGTCGACGAAATCGTCCTCCTTCGTGGACGTCGCCTGCTTGCCGCGGCCGCCGCGGCGCTGTGCGCGGTACTCGGCGACCGGCTGCGCCTTCATGTAGCCGCCGTGCGACAGCGTCACCACCATGTCCTCGGGCGCGATCAGGTCTTCGATCGCGAGGTCGACACCCTGCGCGACGATCTCGCTGCGCCGCTTGTCGCCGAACTGGTCGCGGATGGCGGTGAGCTCGTCGCGGATGATCTGCGTGACCCGCGCCGGCTTCGCCAGGATGTCGGTCAGGTCCTCGATCTGCGCCATGACGTCGCGGTAATCGGCCGTGATCTTGTCCTGCTCGAGGCCGGTCAGGCGCTGCAATCGCAGGTCCAGGATCGCCTGCGCCTGCACGTCGGACAGCCGGTAGCCGCCCGCCTTCCCGTGAAAGCCGAATTCCGGCGCGAGACCTTCGGGGCGAACCGCATCAGCCGCGGCGCGCTTCAGCATGTCCTCGACGATCGCCGAGCGCCACGCGCGTCCCATCAGCCCCGCTTTTGCCTCCGCAGGCGTTGCCGACGCCTTGATGAGCGCGATGATTTCATCGACGTTCGACAGCGCGACCGCCAGCCCTTCGAGCACGTGGCCGCGCTCGCGCGCTTTGCGCAGGTCGAAACGCGTCCGGCGCACGACGACTTCGCGCCGGTGCGTGAGGAAGTGCTCGAGAAACTCCTTGAGGTTCAGAAGCCGCGGCTGGCCGTCGACCAGCGCGACCATGTTCATGCCGAAGCTGTCCTGCAGCTGCGTCAGCTTGAACAGGTTGTTCTGGACGATCTCCGGCACTTCGCCGCGCCGAAGCTCGATGACCACGCGCATGCCGGACTTGTCCGACTCGTCGCGCAGGTCGGAGATGCCATCGAGCTTCTTGTCGCGCACGAGCTCGCCGATGCGCGTCAGCAGGTTGGCCTTGTTCACCTGGTAGGGGATCTCGTCGACGATGATCGCCTGCCGGTTGCCCTTCTCCAGGTCCTCGAAATGCGTGCGGGCGCGCATGACGACGCGGCCGCGTCCGGTGCGATAGCCCTCGCGCACGCCCTCGAGGCCATAGATGATTCCCGCCGTCGGGAAGTCGGGCGCGGGAATGATGTCCATCAGCTCGTCGACCGTGAGCTCGGGGCTTCCGAGCAGCGCGAGGCAGCCGCTGATCGTCTCGGTCAGGTTGTGCGGCGGGATGTTCGTGGCCATGCCGACCGCGATGCCCGACGACCCGTTGACGAGCAGATTCGGCAGTCGCGACGGCAGGACGGCCGGCTCCAGTTCCTTGCCGTCGTAATTGGGGATGAAATCGACGGTTTCCTTGTCGATGTCGGCCGTGAGCTCGTTGGCGATCCGCTCGAGCCGGCATTCCGTGTAGCGCATTGCCGCCGGGTTGTCGCCGTCGACCGAGCCGAAGTTGCCCTGGCCGTCGATGAGCGGATAGCGCAGCGAGAACTCCTGCGCCATCCGGACGAGCGCGTCGTAGATTGCGCTGTCGCCGTGCGGGTGGTATTTGCCCATCACGTCGCCGACGACGCGGGCGCATTTCACGTACGGGCGATTGAATACGATGTTCGACTCGTGCATCGCGTACAGCACGCGCCGGTGGACGGGCTTCAGCCCGTCGCGGGCGTCCGGCAGCGCGCGGCCGACGATCACGCTCATCGCGTAATCGAGGTACGAGTGCCGCATTTCGGCTTCGAGGCTGACCGGAATGGTTTCTTTGGCGAACGGCTCCATGGATCGGGACGAATCCTTGCGCGGGAAGGGGGATCAG
>DATEIQ010000099.1:0-31345 GCA_035278845.1 Casimicrobiaceae bacterium
CGCTGTTTCTGACCGTGCTGCTGACGCTTTCGCGCTGGTATCGCGACAGCGAGATGATTGTCTGGTTCACGTCAGGTCAGTCGCTGGCCGCTTGCCTGCGGCCGATCCTCCTGTTTGCGGCACCGTTTCTGATGGCGATCCTCGCGCTGTCGCTGTTCCTGTCGCCATGGGCTGAACAGCGAAAGATCGAGTTCGAGCGCCAGCTCGAGGCGCGGGAGGACGTTTCGTTCGTCACGCCCGGCCTCTTCCGCGAGTTCTCGCGCGCCAACCTGGTCGTGTTCGTCGAAAGCATCAACCCGATCACGAACACCGTGCAGAACGTGTTCCTGCATTCGGTCGAGGACAAGCAGGACGCGACGACGGTCGCCGTTCGCGGCAAGCTCGAGGACATGCCGAACGGCGACCGCTTCATCGTTCTGGAGAACGGTCGCCGCTACCAAGGCACGCCCGGCAGCGCGGACTATCGCGTCGTCGAGTTCGAACGGCTCGGCCGGCGCATCGAGCCCAACGAGATCCGCGCGCTGCCGACGTCCACCAAGGCGATCCCGACAGCGGCGCTCGTCGCGACCGACGGCCGCGTCGAGAGGGCCGAGCTGTTCTGGCGCTTGTCGGTGCCGATTTCGGCGTTCGTGCTGACGCTGCTCGCCATGCCGCTCGCGTACGTCAATCCGCGCGTCGGCCGTTCGCTCAACCTCGTCGCCGCGACGTTTTTGTACATGGTCTACAGCAACTGCCTCAACATCGTGCAGAGCATGATCGCGCAGGGGCGCCTCGATTTCTGGGCCGGCCTCGTGCTGCCGCATGCGATCGCGCTGGTCGTGGCCGTGCTGCTCTTCCGCCAGCAGCTCTCGGTCGCGGGCTTGTTCGCGCGCAGGCCACGATCCGCCGCCGCCGCGGAAGGCGCATGACGATTCCCGGAACACCGTTCGCGCTCACGCCGGGCCGAAGCGTTCGATGAGGACGCTCAAGCGTTACATCGGCCGCGACGTGCTGTTTGCGACGCTGCTCGTCTTCGGCGGCCTGATTGCGCTGTTTGCGTTCTTCGACCTGATCCACGAGCTCGGCGACGTGGGGCGCGGCGACTACACGATCAGCCGTGCGTTGCTCTACGTGACGCTGCACTTGCCGTCGCGACTCTACGAGCTGTTTCCGGTGGCCGCACTGATCGGCACGCTGTTCGCCATCGCGCAGCTCGTCGCCAACTCCGAGTACACGGTGATGCGCGCGTCCGGCATGTCGCTTGCGCGCGTCGCGTGGTCGGTGCTGCGCGTCGGCCTGCCGCTCGCCGCGGCGACCTTTCTCGCCGGCGAATACGTGGCGCCGCCCGCGGAACGCCTCGCGCAAACGGTGCGCAACGCCGGCGAGTCGCGCGTGGTGGCGCAGCAATTCGCATCCGGTTTCTGGTTCAAGCAGGACCTGACGTTCGTCAACATCCGCACGGTGCTGGCCGACATGACGCTGTCCGGCATTCGCATGTACGAGTTCGGCGACGACCTGCGCCTCAAGGCGGTGCGTGTCGCGCAATCGGGCGTTTTCGTGGGCAACGGCCAATGGAAATTGCTGAACGTGAAGTCCACGGAGATCGGCGCCGACGCGACGAAGGTGACGACGATGCCGGAGTTCGTCTGGTCGACGGTGCTGCGGCCGTCGATCCTCAACGTCTACCAGGTGGCGCCGGAGCGGCTCGAACTCGGCACGCTCTACGACAACATCCGCGTGCTCGGCAACAACGCGCAGAAGACGTCGCGCTTCGAGATTGCGTTCTGGAACAAGGTTTTCTACCCGCTCGCCGTACTCGTGATGATGGTGCTCGCGCTGCCGTTCGCGCACTTCCAGCGGCGGCAGGGCGGCGTCGGCTTCCGCATCTTCGTCGGCACGATGATCGGACTGTCGTTCTTCCTGCTCGGGCGGCTGTTCACCAATCTCGGCGTGCTGAACGACTGGCCACCGCTCTTCTCTGCGATCTTTCCACTCGCGATGTTCACCGGGCTCGCGATGGCGATGCTGTGGTACATCGAGCGGCGCTAGGCGAACGGTTACGGCACTGAAGTTTCACGCAGCGGCGGCGCGGTGAGCGTTTCGCGCAAAAACGCGGCGATCTCCGCGAGGTGCCGGCGATGGTGGCCGAGCCAGACGTGACCGCCGCTGCGGAAACCGAGGAACCGCGCGCCGGGAACGTGCTGTGCGGTGTAGCGCGCGACATCATACGTCCCGAACAGATCGTCGGCGACGCTCGTCACGAGCGTGGGTGCCGTGATCGCCTCCAACTCGTAGCGCGGGAGCGCGCTGCACACGTTCGCGTCGTTCAACAGTCCGAGCCGGCGCTCGCTGACGGGCAGGATGTGCGCGAGCATCGCGTCGACGCGCGCCGTTTCCTCCGGACCGATGTGCTCGAGCACCTCCACCGGCGTGGCAAGAAGGCCGCGCACCATCGCCTTGCGCGCAAGCCGGGTCGCCGCCCAATACAGGAAGTCGAAGCGCAGCGCCGTTTCGAAGAGCGCTTCGGTTTCCGCCGGAGTGCTCAGGGGTGCGGCGCCACCGCGACGCGGCACATAAGCGGCGGGGACGACCAGCACCAGCGCCTTGCAGCGGTCGCGATGGCGCAGCGCGAATTGCATCGACGATGGCGCACCGGCCGACGCACCGAGAATCGCCGCATCCGGCAGATCGAGCGCGTCCAGCAACGCCGCATGCGCATCCGCCTGCGCCGCCGGCGAAGCATCGTCCGGCAACGGCGTGCCGAGATAGCCGAACCGCGACATCGCAATGACGCAGAAGCCGCTGCACGCGAGCGGCAGTCCGAAGTCGAGCCCTTTCGCCGCGACCTGCGCCCCGGCGGCCAAGCCGATTGCACCGGAGAGAAGCTTCAGCGGCGTGCGGTTCTCCATGCCGTCGATCCCGGAGCGAGGGAGAAGCTTCCGAAAAAAACCCCGCCGAAGCGGGCGGGGTTTTATGCGTAGCAGCGATGGAAGCGGCTATGCGGCTTCGGTCGTCGCCTCGACGTTGGCGAACTTGTGCTGCCGCTCGCCCTTGATCTTGAAGTTCACCTTGCCGTCGACCAGCGCGTAGAGCGTGTGGTCCTTGCCAACGCCGACGTTGACTCCGGGATGGATGCGCGTGCCGCGCTGGCGCACGATGATGCCGCCGGCGCGGATCGCCTCCCCACCGTACACCTTGACGCCCAGGCGCTTGGCTTCCGAATCGCGGCCGTTGCGGGAACTGCCGCCTGCCTTTTTGTGTGCCATGAATCGCTCCTAGCCGACGATCGACTCGATCCGGATCTCGGTGTAATTCTGCCGATGCCCCTGATGCTTTTGATAGTGCTTGCGCCGGCGCATTTTGAAGATCCCGATCTTTTCGCCGCGGCCATGCGCGACGACAGTGGCCTTGACCGTCGCGCCCGCGACGGTGGGCTGGCCGAGACGAACGGCTTCGCCCTCGCTCACCAGCAACACCTGATCCAGGATGACTTCCGCGCCCACGTTCGCCGGTATCTGTTCTACCTTGAGTTTTTCGCCGGGAGCAACCTTGTATTGCTTGCCGCCGGTTTTTACGACCGCGTACATGAGTGGAACTCCAGTTGGGAAATACACGGAAAGCTTTGGATTATAACGTGTTTCTCGACCGCCCTGCAAGAACGCCGTTTTCAGGCGGCGGTGGCCAGCGATGACCCTGAGCGACTTCGGTAGAATGCGCCGTCTGCCGTGGCCCGCGCGATGTGCACCGCACGCCACTGCCTCCACCAAGCCTTGAGCGCGAGCCCACCCTCGCCGCCCGTTTCGTGACGCTCGAATTCCTGCAACCTGTCATCGGCGACGACATGGCCGCGGTCGACCGCGTGCTGCGCGAAAGCCTGAACTCGGACGTCGCGCTCGTCCGCCAGGTTGCCGACCACATCATCGGCGGCGGCGGGAAGCGGCTGCGGCCGGCGCTGCTGCTGCTCGCTGCGAGTGCGTGCGGCTACAGCGGACGCGACCATCACACGCTCGCCGCCGCGATCGAGATGATCCACACGGCCACGCTGCTGCACGACGACGTCGTCGACGAATCGCAGTTGCGGCGCGGACATGCGACAGCGAACGCGCGCTTCGGCAATCCCGCTTCCGTGCTCGTCGGCGACTTCCTTTATTCGCGCACGTTTCAGCTCATGGTGGGCGTCAACCGCATGCGCATCCTGGCCATCGTCGCGGACGCCACCAACCTGATCGCCGAAGGCGAGGTGCTGCAACTGCTGCATGCCGGCGACGCTGCGCTCGACGAGCGCGCCTACTTCGCGGTGATCGAGCGCAAGACGGCGAAGCTGTTCGAGGCCGCTGGCCGGTTGGGCAGCGTGCTGGGCGATGCGCCGTTCGAGCGCGAGGACGCGCTCGCGCGCTACGGCATGCACCTCGGCACCGCGTTCCAGATCATGGACGACGTGCTCGACTATTCCGGCGAGGCCGCAGAGATCGGCAAGAACCTGGGTGACGATCTCTCCGAAGGCAAAATGACGCTGCCGCTGATTCGCGCGCTGGCCGTGGGAACTGCCGAGGAGGCGCAAGTGATTCGGCACGCGATCGAAGGCGGGGGGCTGACCGATTTCGCACCCGTCGTCGCAGCACTTCACCGCACGGGCGCGCTGGCTTATGCACGTGACCGCGCGAACGCGGAAAGCGCCGCTGCGGCGGCGTGTCTCGAGCGGCTGCCCGCATCGCCGGCCGCAGCCAGTCTGCTACAATTGTCGACCTTCGCGGCGCAGCGCACGTACTGATCTCCCGAGCGCCGCGGACAGCAATTCTTCCGCACACACGGGGTGTAGCTTAGCCTGGTAGAGCGCTACGTTCGGGACGTAGAGGCCGGAGGTTCGAATCCTCTCACCCCGACCACCACCGGGATCCGCGGTCCATCGGCGTCTTCTGCCTGGACGCGATTGATTGACCGAAATCAAGAAGGGCGTCGCAGCGAGTGCCCATCATTCGTGCAACGCTCCTCCCTGACATCCCCCGCTGTGTCAGTTCAGGATTCTTCCTCGTAGTCCACCGCAAGGATCGGCCGAACCGTGGACCGCCGCTGGTGGCACGCGCCTCGCGACACTCTGTCGACCGCGCTCGTGCGCCGCGGGATGCCGCCGACGTTCTTCCGCTTTGTCTACCGAACGAGCCTGGGTAGCCAGGTGTCGATCTCGCTGCTCGCGATCGTGGTTTTCATTCTCGAAACTGCGCCGCTGGAGATGCAGCGGCGCATCCTGAACGCAGCGATCCTCCACCATGACGTCGGTCTCGTCGTCACGCTCGCGGTCGCCTATGCCGCAATCGTGGCGTGCGAAGGGCTGCTCAAATTGCTGATGAACGTCTACGGCGGATGGATTGGCGAGAGGGCCGTTCGCGCCCTTCGCCTCGCGGCGAGCAAGGTCGTCGCGGCCATTCCCGCGCGAGAGCAGGATGCCGGCGTCCGGGGCGTCGAGATCTCGATGATCCTCTCCGAGCCAGAGCCGATCGGGACGTTCGCCGGCGTCGTGGTCGCCGAGTTCGTGCTACACGCCGGCGTCCTCCTCAGCGTCTTCGGCTACATGTTCTTCATCGATCCGACGCTGGCCTTCGTATGTCTGCTGGTGTTCGCGCCGCAGCTCGTGTTCGTCCCGCTCATGCAGGCGGCCATCAATCGCAGGGTGCGGCTGCGGATCGGCGTGCTGCGGGAGGCGAGCGTCGGCGCACTGCTGGTCGACGGCCGCGCGGCCGGCAGGGCGCAAATGGCCAGGTTCGCCGACATCTTTGAGTTGAATCTCGGGATCGTGAAGTTGCGGTTCTCGATGAAGTTTCTGATGAACCTCACGCAGAACATCGGCAGGGTGATCGTGCTGTGCGTCGGCGGCTGGTACATCATCCGGGGACGAGCGGACGTCGGGACCGTGGTCGCGTTCGTGTCCGGTCTCGGCAACTTGCGCGATCCGTGGAGCGACCTGGTGAACTGGTATCAGGAGGCAACGCTGACGAGCACCCGATATCGCGTGTTCGCCGCGGCGATGAGCAAGTTCGCCCGCCATCGCTCTGCACCCGTGCGAGCCGGCGTGCTCCCGGCGGCGCGGGGTACCGAGGTCACGCTTCACGCATGAGATTGCCGCGGCCGTGCTTCGCGATTCTCGTCGTGCTCATCGGCGTCTATCGCGCCCTCGTGCAGGTCTGCTAGCAGAGCGTGTTCCGATCGCGCCGGGCGTGGCAACGCAGATGCTCGGGCGCGGCCCGGATCATCGGTGCGTTGATGCGATGAGCAAGCGCCGTCGCGCCCTGTCCCGACGATGAGGAAACCGATCGGCCTAAGCAGCGAATCAGTCCACCGGCACCGTGCGCAATGGGGGTACAACGAGCTGCCGCGTCCGCGTGCGCGTTCGTTTTTCGCGAGCATAGGACATGCGCTGGCCGAACCGATGTTCGTGCTGCTGTTCGGCGCGGCCGGGATCTACATGTTCCTCGGCGATCGCGTCGAGGCCCTGTTTCTGCTCGCCTCGGTCGCGGGCATCGTCGGAATCACGATCTACCAGGAGCGCAAGACGGAACGCGTCCTCGGGGCGCTGCGCGATCTGTCGAGCCCGCGTGCGCTGGTGATCCGTGACGGCACTGAGGTTCGCATTCCGGGCCGCGAAGTCGTCGTCGACGACCTGCTGATCGTGCGCGAAGGCGACCGTGTTACCGCCGACGCGCGTTTGCTCGATTGCGTCGACCTGCGTGTCGACGAATCGCTGATCACGGGCGAGTCGGTTCCGGTGGTGAAGCGCGTACCGCCGCCGATCCCGCCCCAAACCGAGGCGCGCGACGCGCATGTCTACGCCGGCACGCTCGTCGTCAAAGGCCAGGGTATCGCATGCGTGACTGCGACGGGTTCTCGCAGCGAGATCGGCCGGATCGGCAAGTCGCTCGAGGGCATTGGCGTGGAGGCGACGTCTCTGCAAATCGAGACGCGCCGGCTGGTGCGCATGTTCTCCATGCTGGCGCTGCTGCTCTGCTTGCTGCTCGTCGTCGTTTACGTTCTAAACGGCGGCGAATGGCTCGACGCCGTGCTTGCAGGATTGACGCTCGCGATGGCCATTCTTCCGGAGGAATTCCCGGTCGTGCTCACGGTGTTTCTCGCGCTGGGTGCCTGGCGGATGACGCGAGTCGATGTGCTGACCCGTAGGGTAGCTTCCATCGAGGCACTCGGCGCCGCGACTGTTTTATGCGTGGACAAGACGGGAACGTTAACGCAGAACCGCATGGCGGTCCGCAGCATCCATGCACAAGGCCGGAGCGTGGACATCGAGCCGGGCAGCCCCACTGCGCTGCCCGCTGAATTCGCGGAGACGCTTCGCATCAGCGTTCTTGCGAGCGAGCCCAGCCCGTTCGATCCGATGGAGCGCGCGTTCCACGCGCTGCACGGGGACCGCGAGAAGATCGACGCCGAGCTGGTGCATCGGTATCCGCTGTCGTCGGCGCTGCTCGTCGTGACGCACGTATGGCGTCACGACGGGTCCGCGCGCGTCACTGTCGCGGCGAAGGGGGCACCGGAAAGCGTTGCGGCACTCTGCCGTTTGTCGCCCACTGACGCGCTTGGCGTCGAGCGCGAAGCGGCTCTCATGGCCCAGTCCGGGTTGCGGGTGCTTGGCGTCGCGAAGGCCGAGCGCGATGCGACGACGCTGCCGAGCGATCCGCGCGAACTCGAGCCCCAGTTCCTCGGCCTCATCGGCCTCGCCGATCCGTTGCGCCCTTCGGTGCCTGCCGCGATGCGCGAGTGCCGGGACGCCGGTATACGTGTCGTCATGATTACCGGCGACTTCCCGGCGACCGCGGCTGCCATAGCCCGCGAATCCGGGCTCGCCGCGCAGCCGGCCGTCGTCTCCGGCGCCGAGCTCGACGCGATGAGCGACGACGAGCTCGCTGCCCGCTTGCCTGCGATCGACGTTTTCGCGCGAGTCGTTCCCGCGCAGAAACTACGCATCGTCACGGCGCTGAAAGCGCAGCGCCACGTCGTGGCGATGACCGGCGATGGCGTCAACGATGCCCCCGCGCTGAAGGCTGCCGACATAGGGATCGCGATGGGCAGCCGCGGTACCGACGTCGCGCGCGAGGCCGCGTCTCTGGTGCTGCTCGACGATGACTTCGGATCGATCGTGCGCGCCGTACGCCAGGGGCGACGGATCTTCGACAATCTGCGGAAGGCGATGTCGTACCTCGTCTCGGTTCACATACCCATCGCCGGGCTGGGATTGCTACCGGTCATGCTGGGCGGCCCGCCCTTGCTCTTTCCCGCCCACGTCGTGTTCCTCGAGTTCGTCATCGACCCCGCGTGCTCGATCGCTTTCGAAGCGGAGCCCGCCGAGCCCGACGTGATGCGGCGGCCGCCACGCTTTCCGGGACAGCGACTGGTCGGCGGCTTGCCGCTGGTGCTGGCGACGCTAGAGGGCGCGCTCGCCCTCCTGTTCGCGATGGGCGTGTATTGGACCGGCCTTGCCGTCGACAGCGGCGAGCAGAGGATGCGAATGCTCGTGTTCTCGGCCATCTTCATCGCCAATCTTTCACTTATCTTTTTCGCACGATCGGGCGGCCGTCGCGTCTGGCGCCACATCGTCGCCGGCAATCGATCGCTCTGGCTCATCGTGCTCGGAACAGTGGCGGCTTATGCTGTCGTGCTCGCGAGCGCGCCGATGCGCGACATATTCCGGCTCGCCGCACCGACGGTCGCCGACGCCATCGGGCTCGCCGTCGCGACGCTTGTATTCTGGGCCGCGCTTGCGTTGCTGAACGTCGCCTGCGCGCTGTCCGCGCGGCATCCGCGCCGCATTGCGCCGAAGCACATCCGTTGACGCACGTCAACATTCCCGCGGTGCCAGTCGGCGACGCTTCGATACGCCGGCTCGTCCGAGCCTATGCGGTGACGCGTACTACGATTCGAAGACAGCCATTGTTCGCGTAATGCCATGAACGTCGATTGGACCACTTTCACACCCTGGTCGGCACTAGGCGGCGGCGCGCTGATCGGCCTCGCGGTCGCGCTTTTGGCATTCGCCACCGGTCGCGTCGCCGGCATCAGCGGCATCGTCGGCAGCCTGATGGGCCGGGTGAAAGGCGACATCGCCTGGCGCATCGCGTTCGTTGCGGGATTGGCCGGCGCACCACCTGTCTACGGTCTATTCGCCGCGCTGCCAGAAGCGCAGATAGACGCGAATTTCGGCGCGCTCGTTGTCGCCGGGCTGCTCGTCGGCATCGGCACGCGCTATGGCGCGGGGTGCACGAGTGGCCACGGCGTGTGCGGCGTGTCGCGACTGTCGCCGCGGTCGATCGTAGCCACGATCGCATTCATGACGGCCGGATTCGGGACGGTGTACGTGATTCGCCACGTGCTCGGCGCGTGAACGCCGTCCGGTCGCCATTCAGTCGCCCGCCAGGCTCATCGAACGACGCCCTTGATTCCGATCGCCGCATTCGTCTCCGCGCTGGTGTTCGGACTCGGATTGATCGTTTCCGGCATGTTCAACCCGTCGAAAGTGCTCGGCTTTCTCGATGTCGCCGGCGCATGGGATCCGTCGCTTGCATTCGTAATGGCCGGCGCCGTGACGGTCGCAGCGGTTGCATTCCGTTTCGCAGCCAGGCGCAAGGTTTCGCTGCTCGGTGCGCCGATGCAGTTTCCGGCCGGGCGCCGAATCGACCGCCGGCTGATCGTGGGCAGCACGCTGTTCGGCGTCGGCTGGGGCATCGCTGGTTTCTGTCCTGGTCCCGCGCTGGTCGCGCTCGGCATGGGCGAAAACAAGGCGCTCGTTTTCACGATCGCCATGCTCGCCGGAATGGGGGCGTTCGCATTGCTGGAGCGTCGCCGCCGACCCCGATTCCGGTCCGTGCCCGGCAAGCGCGGTGGCATCGAGTAAGCCGGGCCCCTAAAATGCGTAGCGGACGCCGGCAAACCAGCTGCGCGGAACTTCGAGGATCGGCGGCTGCGTCTGCTCCGCGTGCCGCGCGTGCACGAGATTGTGGCCCGCGACTGAAAGCTCGAGCGCCGGCGTCACGCGCCAGCCGAGACGCACGTCCACTTCGAAGTAGCTCGGCACGCCGATGTCCGGCAGGCTTCCGATCTGCCGCAAGCCGATGTAGAGCTCGAGGCCCTGCGGCAGATCCACGTACGACTTGATGAACACCTGGTGATTCGGATCGTGGCCGAGCACGGTCTGGACGCCCGCGATATCCGCCTCGCCCGGCTTCAGGTGAAAGTCCTTGCGCAGGAGCGTGAACCCCGGATCGATGCGCCACCAGGGAAACGGGCTGTAGCTGCCCCAGACATCGACTCCATAGGCGTGGCCTTCCCATCCGTTGCCGAACTTGACGGGCAGCACGGTGACCGGATCGGGGGACGTCGTCCGCAGGTCGTCGTAGTCGTTGAAGTACGCCGACACCGAGATCGTCGCATTCCGCGCGAGTTGCGCGCGCCAGCCGGCTTCGTACGCGATCAGCTTTTCCGAATCGAAGCCCGGTGAGGGATCGACGATCCCCGGTGCGGTCAGATCGCGCTCGAGGCGCGACGGCGAACGGACGGCGCGCGACACCGCACCCCACAGGAAATTGCGGGCGTCGGCCTGCCACCCGAGCCGCACGTTCGGCATCACCGCCCAGCCGGTGAACGTGCTGTACTCGAACTTGCTGCCGAGCACGAGCCGCAGATCGTCGCGCAACGCGATCGTGTCCTGCGCAAAGAGATTCGTGAGGCTCAGCCGCTCGCTTTCCGGGACGAGCACGAACGGGTTCGCCGTGTTGACGAAGCGATCGTCCCAGTTGCGGTAGCCGCCGCCCCATACGATGCGGTGGACGTCGCGCCACGTGAAGACGTGCTCCGCTTCGACGTCGATCGTCCGCGTTCGCGCGGTCGAGCCGCCGCCCGTGGCAGCAACGTCGCTGCGGCTTTGCTGGTCGTAATACGCCTGCACCTGCAGTGACGCTCCGTTGGCGAGCTGTCGCGTCCATCGGCCGAGCGCGTTGCCGCCGCTGCGCCGTCCTCCTGGAGTGTCGATGACGTTTTCATAGGCGTCGCCCTGCACGGTGAACCGGTCGTCCCGCACGCCGAAGTCGGTGCGGAAGCCCGCCTGCTTGCCGCTCCAGTCGTCCATCGCGTCGCTGCCGTCGGTGCGCGTCGTATGGTCCTGCACGAAGCCCAGGGCGTAGCCGCGATACGTCCCCGATTCACCCAACCGGCCGCCCCAGCGCGCCGCGGCACGGGAGATGAAGTCGCCGCCTTTCGCGTCGACGAGCCCGCCCTGGGTATCGGCGGAGCTTTTCCTGACGACGTTGATGACGCCGTTCATCGCATTCGCGCCCCACAGCGTGCCGCCGGGACCGCTGATCACCTCGATGCGCTCGATGTCCGCCAGCATCACTTCCTGCTGATCCCAGAAGATCGACGAAAAGAACGGCGTGTAGACGCTGCGCCCGTCGATCATGGCGAGCAGCTTGTTCGATGCGTTGACCGAGTTCATGCCGCGCGCCGAGATCGCATAGTTCTGCGAATTGATGCGCCCGACTTCCAGATTCGGCGCAAGCCGCAGCGCCTCGACAAGCGTCGCGGCGCCCGCACGCCGGATGTCGTCGCCGGTGATGACGTAGATCGCGCTCGTCACCTCGCTCAGCGGTTCCGGTCGCCGCGAAGCAGACGTAACCTCGACCTGCGACAGTTCTTCGATCGACAGGTCGCCAAGCTCGCGCAGCGATTGCGCCGCCAGTGCGGTACTTGCCGGCGGCTGCGTCGAGGCGAAGGCAGGCCCAGCGGGGAATGCTGCAAGAACGATGAACGGTGTGAGCAGAGCCGCCGAGCCAATGTGCGTCAGTACGGCGCGCATGCGCAGCGATTTCGCTGGCGGTCGTGCCTTGCGCATGCTGGCCGCCCGTTCGGGGTGATCCGGGTCAGATCGCCTTGACCGCACGCAGTCGCGCGATCGCGTCGGAAGCGAGGCCCAGGTCACGCAGTATCGCCTCGGTGTGTTCGCCGAGTGCAGGCACGGGATCCATGCGTGGCGGATACGTGTCGGGCTGGCCTGGAGGCAGCAGCGCAGGAACCGGACCCGCGGATGTGTCGACCTCGGTCCAGCGCCCGCGCGCGCGAAGCTGCTCGTGGCGCCATACGTCGCGCATGTCGTTCATGCGCGCGTTTGCGATCTGCGCGGCATCGAGGCGCTCGACGACCTGTTCCGCGGTCATTTGCGCGAACGTAGCCACGATCATCGCCCGCAACTCGTCGCGCGCCTCCGTACGACGCGAGTTCGACGAAAAGCGCGAATCGGTGGCGAGCTCGGGCTGTCGCAATACGTCGCGGCAGAACACCGCCCACTCGCGCTCGTTTTGCAACCCCAGCATCACCGTTTTGCCGTCACCGGTCGGGAACGGTCCGTACGGATAGATCGTTGCATGCGCGGCGCCCGCGCGCGGCGGCGGAGCCGCGCCCTCGAACGCGTAATAGAGCGGAAAGCTCATCCACTCGACCATGCTCTCGAGCATCGACACGTCGATCCGGCAACCGCGGCCCGTCTTGCCGCGCTCGATCAGCGCCGCCAGGATGTTGGTGTACGCGTACATGCCGGCGGCGATGTCGGCGATCGAGCAGCCGGCTTTCGCCGGATCGTCCTGCGTGCCGGTGACGGACAGGAAACCCGATTCGCTCTGGATCAGCAGGTCGTAGGCCTTCTTGTCGCGATAAGGTCCGTCGCTGCCGTATCCCGAAATGTCGCAAACGATGATCGACGGCTTCGCCTCGGCCAGCGCTTCGTACGACACGCCCAGGCGCGCGGCAGCGCCCGGCGCGAGATTCTGAACGACCACGTCGGCGCGTTCGAGAATCAGGCGCCGCAGGATCGCCTGCCCGTCGGGGTGCTTGACGTCGAGCGTCAGGCTTTCCTTCGAGCGATTGGTCCAGACGAAATGCGACGCGAGGCCCTTGACGCGCTCGTCGTACGCGCGCGCAAAGTCGCCGACACCGGGACGCTCGATCTTGATGACGCGCGCGCCGAGGTCGGCGAGCTGGCGCGTGCAGAACGGCGCCGCGATCGCGTGCTCGAGCGTGACGACGGTGATGCCGTCGAGCGGCCGCACTGCCGCGCCTCCTGTTTTCGTCTTCGCCCGCGCATCAACCACCGCCACCCCCTTGATCCTCGATCCTCGATTCTGCTATCTGATACCTGATACCCGATAGCTGAATCAGAACGACCTCGGCAACCCGAGCACATGCTCCGCGACATACGCGAAGATCAGGTTCGTCGAGATCGGCGCCACCTGATAAAGCCGTGTCTCGCGGAATTTGCGCTCGATGTCGTATTCGTTCGCAAACCCGAACCCGCCGTGCGTCTGCATGCACACGTTCGCGGCCTCCCACGACGCCTTCGCCGCGAGGTACTTCGCCATGTTGGCCTGCGCCCCGGCAGGCTGACCCGCGTCGTACAGTGAACAGGCGCGAAAGCGCATCAGGTTCGCCGCTTCCACCTCGATGTAGGCGTCCGCGATCGGAAACTGTACGCCCTGGTTCTTCCCGATCGGCCGGTCGAACACGATCCTCTCGTTCGCATAGCGCACGGCGCGTTCGATGAACCAGTAGCCGTCGCCGATGCACTCCGCCGCGATCAGCGTGCGTTCCGCGTTCAGCCCGTCGAGGATGTACTTGAAGCCGCGCCCTTCCTCGCCGATTAGGTTCTCGGCCGGAATCTCGAGATTGTCGAAGAACAGCTCGTTCGTCTCGTGATTGACGAGGTTGGGGATCGGCCGCACGGTGAGGCCGTGGCCGCTGGCCTCGTGCAAATCGACGATGAAGATCGACATGCCCTCGGATTTCTTTCTCACTTCCGCGAGTGGCGTCGTGCGCGCAAGCAGGATCATCAGGTCGGAATGCTGGACGCGCGATATCCAGACCTTCTGCCCGTTGACGACGTAGCGGTCGCCCTTCTTCACCGCGACCGTTTTGATTTTCGTCGTATCGGTCCCGGTCGTGGGCTCGGTCACCGCCATCGACTGGATGCGCAGCTTGCCGGCGGCGATGCTCGGCAGATACTTGCGCTTCTGCGCCTCGCTGCCGTTGCGCAGCAGCGTTCCCATGTTGTACATCTGGCCATGCACGGCACCGGCGTTGCCGCCGCAGCGATTGATCTCCTCCATGATGACCGACGCTTCGGTCAAGCCGAGGCCCGATCCACCGTATTCTTCCGGGATCATCGCGGCGAGCCACCCGGCCCCGATCAGCGCGTCGACGAACGCTTCCGGATACGCTTCCTCCGCGTCGATCTTGCGGAAATACTCGTCAGGGAACTGCCTGCACAACTCGCGCATCGCATCGCGGATGTCCTGATGCTCTTCGGATACGTTTTGCACGGGTCCTCCGTCACGTTCGAAACGGAACCTACGCGAGGTCCGCCGTTGCGTCCATCGCCAACTCGGCCGCGGCGTTCGCTGCCCAAAGCGATACGCGCGTGCCGCCGTCGTCCAGCTTGCCGTTCACCGCGAACGGCGTCACGTCGAACAGCGGGCTCACCGCGCGGAATACGAACCGGGCGATCGTCGCGTCGGGCCGACGACGACGCAACAGATCGATGAGCAGCGTGGCGATCAGCGGCCCATGCACGACCAGCCCCGGATAGCCTTCCACCTCCGTCACGTAACGGCGATCGTAGTGGATGCGGTGGCCGTTGAACGTCAGCGCCGAATAGCGGAACAGCAGCACGTCGTCGGGATGAATCGTGCGCGTCCACGGGGCGCCTGCAGGCGCGGGACGTCCCTGCGCCGGCCGATCGCCCGGCTGCGGCTCGCCGCGATAGACGATGTCGTGCTCCTCGACGATCGCGAGTCCACTCTCGCCGGCAATTTCGTGCCGGACGAGCACGAACACGAGCGGGCCCGAGCGTCCTTCCTTCGACGTGATGTCGGCGATGCGCGACGTACGCTCGATGCGCTCGCCGACGTGCAGCGGCTGCAGAAAGTCGAGCCGGCCGCCTGCCCACATTCGCCGCGGCAGCGGCACCGGTGGAAGAAAGCCGCCGCGCTTCGGATGGCCGTCGGGACCTATGTCCGACTGCCGCGCGAGCGGCAGGAAATACAGCCAGTGCCACAGCGGTGGCAACGGATCGCCGGGCGCGGGCGGCGGATCATCACGGTCGAGCGTGGCAGCGAGCGCCGCCACCGGCGTCGGCGTCACCTGATCCGCGCGCGTTTCCGTGCGGCCGATCCAGGCCCGCAGCGCTTCCGCGTTCGTCATCGTTTCGCCAGCCGCCGCCAGATCGGCGGTCCGAACAGGATCAGCGCGGTGATCGCGAGCACGGTCGCCGAAATCGGGTGCGCGACGAACACCGTCAGATCGCCCTGGCTGATCGCGAGCGCGCGGCGAAATTGCTGCTCGGCGAGCGGACCGAGAATCATGCCGACCAGCACGGGCGCAACCGGAATGTCGAAACGACGCATCAAGCATCCGAGCAGGCCGATGATATAGAGCAGCAGCAGATCGAACCACGAGTTGCGCAAGCCGTACGCACCGAGTGTTGCGAAGACCAGGATGCCGGCATAAAGCAGCGGCCGCGGGATCTCCAGCAGCTTGACCCAGATACCCACGAGCGGCAGGTTGAGAATCAGCAGGATCACGTTGCCGACATACATGCTCGCGATCAGGCCCCAGATCAGCAGCGGCTGCGTGTCGAACAGCAGCGGACCGGGCTGCAGTCCCCATTGCTGGAACGCGGCGAGGATGATCGCCGCCGTGGCGGTCGTTGGCAGCCCGAGCGTCAGCAGCGGCACGAGCGTGCCGGTGGCCGATGCGTTGTTCGCGGCTTCCGGTCCCGCAACGCCTTCGATCGCGCCCTTGCCGAACTCGCTCGCATCTTTGGAAAGTTTCTTCTCCAGCGCATACGACAGGAATGTCGGTATCTCGGCGCCGCCCGCGGGGATCGTGCCGAACGGAAATCCGAGCGCAGTGCCTCGCAGCCACGGCTTCCACGAGCGGCGCCAGTCGGAGCGGCTCATCCAGATCGAGCCGCGCATCGTCTCGAGCTTGTCTGCAACGCGATTGGAATACGTTGCGATGTACAACGTCTCGCCGACGGCGAACAGGCCCACGGCGACGACGACGACGTCGATGCCATCGAGCAACTCGGGAATGCCGAGCGTGAACCGCGCCTGTCCCGTCTGGCTGTCGAGGCCGACGAGGCCGATCGCCAAGCCGATGAACAGGCTTGCGAGGCCGCGCGCCACCGATGCCCCGAGCACGGCCGACACGGTGGTGAACGCCAGCACCATGACGGCGAAATATTCGGCAGGTCCGAACTTGAGCGCGAGCTCGACGACGAAAGGCGCCACCAGCGTCAACAGCAGCGTCGCAATCGTGCCTGCGACGAACGATCCGATCGCGGCGGTCGCGAGTGCCGGCCCGGCGCGGCCGCGCTTGGCCATAAGGTTGCCTTCCATCGCCGTGACGATGGTGGCCGATTCGCCGGGCGTGTTGAGCAGGATCGAGGTCGTCGAGCCGCCGAACATCGCGCCGTAGTAAATGCCGGCGAACATGATCAGCGAGCCTGTGGGATCGAGATTGGCCGTTGCCGGCAACAGCAGCGCGATGGTCAACGCCGGACCTACGCCCGGCAGCACGCCGATCGCCGTGCCGAGCGTCACGCCGCAGAACCCCCACATCAGGTTCTTGAGCGTCAGCGCGACGCCAAAGCCCGCGAGCAGCGAACCGAACGTGTCCATTCAGTGACGAAATTGGGTCAAAAGACGATCAGGCCCGCCGGCAGGTTTAGACCCAGCGCTTTCGTGAACAGCAGATACACGACCGTGCTGAGCAGGAGCGCGATCAATGTGTCGCGCAGCAACCGCCGGCTGCCGTAGCCGCGCGCAATCAAGACGAACAGAATCGCCGATGCAATGATGAATCCGGCGATGCCGATGATCGCCATCTGAAGCACGATGCCGGCGCTGATGATCGCGAACGCGATCCAGTCCGGCATCGCGTGGTTATCGTCGATCGGCAGGTTGCGCCAGCCGCCGGTGAGCGCCTGCCACGCGAGCACTACGCCGCAAACGGCGAGGCCTGCGCCGATCAGGTATGGAAAGAGCCGCGGGCCGACGCCGGAATAGCTGGTCGTCTCCGCGATCGTGTGCGTCTCGAACAGAATGAACGCGCCGACCGCGGCCAATCCGAGCGCCAGCAGGAGCTCGCCGGCGTGAGCGGCGCGTGCGCTCATGGGCTGGACGCGGCTACTTGCGCAAGCCGAGTCCCGCAACGATGTCGCCGATCCGCTTCGTATCCGCGTCGAGGAACGTCTTGAACGCATCGCCGGCGAGAAACGCGTCTGCCCAGTCGTTGCGCTTCAGCGTCTCCTGCCACGAAGGCGTTTTCACCGCCCGCGTGACGATGTCGATCAATTCCTTGCGCTGCGCGTCGGTGATTCCCGGCGCCGCAAAGATTGCGCGCCAGTTGGTGATCTCGACGTCGATGCCCTGCTCCTTCAGTGTCGGAATGTTGACGTCGGGCAGCCGCTTTTCCGACGAGATCGCCAGCGCACGCAGCTTGCCCGCCTTGATCTGGCCCGCGAACTCGCCGTAGCCGCTGATGCCGGCTGCGACGTGTCCGCCCATGATGGCCGCCTGCGCCTCGCCGCCGCCTGCATATGCGATGTAATTGACCTTCGACGCCTCGACGCCCGAAGCAACGGCGATCATGCCCGCCAGAATGTGGTCGGTGCCGCCCGCCGATCCGCCACCCCAGGCAACGCTGCCGGGATTGGCCTTGAATTGCGCAACAAGCTCCTTCATCGACTGGATCTTCGACGACGCCGGAACGACGATCACCTCGTATTCGCCCGTGAGCCGGGCGATCGGCGTGACCTGGGCGAGCGTCACGGGCGACTTGTTGGTGATGATGGCGCCCACCATCACCATGCCGCCGACCATCAGCGCGTTCGGATCGCCCTTGCTCGAATTGACGAATTGCGCGATGCCGATCGTGCCGCCGGCGCCGCCCTTGTTGTCGACGGTGATCTTCTTGACGATGTCGCCGCTTTGCATTGCCGCCTGCAGCGCGCGTCCGGTCTGATCCCAGCCGCCGCCGGGCGCCGCCGGCACGAGGATCTTGAGGCTGTCGATCGCTGCGATCGCACCGCCCGCCAGCATCAACAGGATTGCGCCCCCGAGAGCAAGACCGCGCCATGCGCGGAACGCGTTGCCAATCGAACCCTTCATGGTTCCTCCGGTATGAGCAAGTGGTCGGGCGATAGCAGGAGCTCGGTATCGGATGAGCGGCCGTCGAAACGTCCGGACCGCCATCCTCCGCGCAACGTCGGTCCATTGTAGCCACACCGGAGCGAGGCCGCGCCGAAATATCACACCAGCCGGAAATAATGACGGCTCGAGACTGTTAACGCTCCCGTTGACCTGCGTTCGGCGATAGTAAAACGAATCGGCCGACGAACGCGGCAACCGTCCACATACCAACGCTCCCGGAGGCTCCGATGATCGTTCGCTCAGCAATTTCCGTCGCACTCATTGCCACGCTGGCCGGCGTTGGCGCGTCGGCCGCATTTGCCAACGACAACGGCAAGCGTTCGTTTGCCACCAACCTTACCGGCTACCAGGAAACACCGGTAACGCTCAATTCACCCGGGAGCGGCGAGTTCGCGGCCAAAGTGAGCCCGGATCAAGCGTCGATCAGTTGGGTTCTCACGTATCGTGACCTGCCAACCAACGTGCTGCAGGCGCACATCCATTTCGGGCGGCCTGCGACGACGGGAGGCATCGTGCTCTTCCTGTGCACGAATCTGGGCAATGGCCCCGCGGGAACGCAAGCTTGTCCGACGGACCCGGTCGGAGGCGAGTTCACGGTGACCGGAACCTTGACGGCAGCGGACGTACGGCCTCTGGACGCCCAGGGTATCGCTGCCGGCGCCGACGGCTTTGCGCAGATCGTCGAGGCGCTACGTAACGGCGCGACGTACGCGAACGTCCACACTTCCCAGCGACCGAGCGGCGAAATTCGCGGTGCAATCGGCAAGCCGCACGATCACGGCAACGGTCACGACTGATCGTCGATCGTCGTACGCGTTCTCACGCCATCGGCCGATCGAGGCCCGCCTTTCTGGCGGCCTCGATCGCGCTGGCATATCCGGCGTCGGCGTGACGCATCACGCCGCTCGCCGGATCATTCCACAGCACCCGCTCGATCCGCCGCGCAGCGGCCTGCGTTCCGTCGCACACGATGACTACGCCCGCATGCTGCGAATAACCGATGCCGACGCCGCCGCCGTGGTGCAGTGACACCCACGTCGCGCCGCCGGCAGTGTTGAGCAGCGCGTTCAACAGCGGCCAGTCGGATACCGCATCCGAACCGTCGGCCATCGCCTCGGTCTCGCGATTCGGGCTCGCGACCGATCCCGTGTCGAGATGGTCGCGTCCGATGACGATCGGCGCGTCGAGCTCGCCGCTCGCCACCATCTCGTTGAACGCAAGTCCGGCGCGATGGCGCTCACCGAGACCGAGCCAGCAGATGCGTGCCGGCAAACCCTGAAAAGCGATACGCGTGCCGGCGAGATCCAGCCAGCGCGCAAGCGAAGCGTTGCCGGGAAAGAGCTCGCGCACCTTGCGGTCGGTCTTGCGGATGTCTTCAGGATTGCCAGACAGCGCGACCCAGCGAAACGGTCCCTTGCCTTCGCAGAACAGCGGCCGGATGTACGACGGCACGAAGCCGGGAAAGTCGAACGCGTTCGGCACGCCTTCGTCGTATGCGACCTGGCGGATGTTGTTACCGTAGTCGAACGTCGGGATGCCCCGCGCGTGGAACGCGAGCATCGCCTCCACGTGGCGGCGGATCGACTGCCGCGCCGCTGCGACGAGCGCCGGCTGCTCGTCCGCGTTCGTTTGCGCGCTGCGCCAGCGCTCGACGCTCCATCCCGCCGGCAGGTAGCCATTGACGAGATCGTGCGCGGACGTCTGGTCGGTGACCATGTGCGGCGATGGGCCGCCCTGTTCCGCGCGGCGCAACAGCTCGGGCAGGATGTCGGCGGCGTTGCCGAGCAGGCCGACCGATACGGGTTTCCGCTGTGCACACGCGTCGGCGACGATGCGCAGCGCCTCGTCGAGATCGGCGGCCTGGCGGTCGAGGTAGCGCGTTGCAAGACGCATGTCGATGCGGCTTTGCTGGCATTCGATCGCGAGCATCGACGCGCCGGCCATCGTTGCGGCGAGCGGTTGTGCGCCGCCCATGCCGCCCAGGCCCGCCGTGAGAATCCACTTGTCGGCGAGCGAGCCGCCGTAGTGTTGCCGCCCCGCTTCGGCGAACGTCTCGTACGTTCCCTGGACGATGCCCTGGCTGCCGATGTAGATCCACGAGCCGGCCGTCATCTGGCCGAACATCATCAAGCCTTTGCGGTCGAGCTCGTTGAACGTCTCGAGTGTCGCCCAATGCGGAACGATGTTCGAGTTCGCGATCAGCACGCGCGGCGCATCCACGTGGGTGCGGAACACACCGACGGGCTTGCCCGACTGGATCAGCAGCGATTCGTCGTCGCCGAGCCGCTTCAGCGCGGAGACGATGGCGTCGAAGCATTCCCAATTGCGCGCCGCGCGGCCGATGCCGCCGTACACGACGAGCTCGGCCGGATTTTCGGCGACCTCCGGATCGAGGTTGTTCATCAGCATCCGCAACGGTGCCTCGGTCAGCCACGATTTCGCGGAGAGCGCGGTTCCGCGCGGAGCGCGGATCACGCCGTCTCGGCGACGGGTCCATTCGGTGCGTACGCGTTGCAACATGGAAAATTCTCCGCAGTCGGCGAGGTCGATCAGCGATTATCCGCCTGCGGACTCGCAATGGCATCTGCGAAGCGTGTGAATGCGCCCGACTCGACCGCTTCGCGCATCCGTTCGAGATCGGGTGCGAAAGCACGGTCGCGATCCCAGAAGGCCGCGCGGCCGCGCACGATCGCGTGCGCTTCCTGCAGCGGCGCGGACGTCGCGAGCGGCGCGCGCAGGTCGATCCCCTGCGCAGCGGCAAGCAGTTCGATCGCGACGATCGCCGCGGTATTGCCGGCCATTGCCGAAAGGCGCAGGGCAGCGCCGGTCGCCATGCTGACGTGATCTTCCTGATTGGCGGACGTCGGAAGCGAATCGACGCTGCGCGGATGCGCGAGCGCCTTGTTTTCGGCCGCGAGCGCCGCCGCCGTGACCTGCGCGATCATGAAGCCCGAGTTGACACCGCCATCCTGGACGAGAAAGGGCGGCAGCCCCGACAGGTTCGCGTCCATCAACAGCGCGATCCGGCGCTCCGACAGCGCGCCGATCTCGGCGATCGCGAGTGCTAAGTTGTCCGCGGCGAACGCGACAGGCTGCGCGTGAAAATTGCCGCCCGACAGAATCTCGTAATCGGCGGCGAACACCAACGGATTGTCGGACACCGCGTTCGCCTCGGTGAGCAGCGTGGCGGCAGCCGTTCGCATCTGGTCGACGCAGGCGCCCATCACCTGCGGCTGGCAGCGCAGGCTGTACGGATCCTGCACGCGGTTGCACGTCGCGTGCGACGCGCGAATCGCGCTGCCTTCGAGCAGCCTGCGGTAGACCGCGGCAGCGTCCGCCTGCCCGCGATGACCGCGCAGCGCCTGGATGCGCGCATCGAACGGCACGTCGCTCGCCAGGCACGCATCCACCGACATCGCACCCGCGACGAACGCCGCTGCGAGCGCGCGCTCGGTGGCGAATAGCGCGCCAAACGCGAGCGCCGTCGACACCTGCGTTCCGTTGAGAAGCGCGAGCCCTTCCTTCGGCGCGAGCTCGAGCGGCGCGAGCCCCGCTTCGCGGAGCGCATCGGCGCCTGCAAGCAACCGGCCGCGCACGCGGGCCTGACCCGCGCCGATCAGCACCGCCGACAAATGCGCGAGCGGCGCGAGATCGCCCGACGCACCGACCGATCCCTGCGACGGAATGCAGGGGACGACGCCTCGGTTGTGGAGCTCGAGCAACGCTTCGATCACCTGCCAGCGAACGCCGGAATGTCCGCGCGCAAGCGATGCAACCTTCAACGCGACGACCAGCCGTACGATCGCGTCGTCCAGCAACGGTCCGGTGCCCGCCGAATGCGACAGCACGAGCGCCCGCTGCAACTCGGCAAGGCGCGCGTCGTCGATCCGTGTGCGCGCGAGCAGGCCGAAGCCCGTGTTGATGCCGTAGACCGTTCGATGGGCCGCGACGATGTCGGCCACCGTGGCGGCTGCGGCGTCGACCGCTGCTCGCGCCGAGGCGTCGATCGCGAGCTTCGCCGACGCGGCCCAAAGCGTGCGCAGGTCGCCGAGCGACAAAGCACCGGGACGCAGCGTGAATGTGGGTGCAGCGTTGAACATGGTGTCAGACACGTGTCGGAGACATCTCAGACACCTGTCAGAGACGTTTCCGAGACACGCTTCGGACGGCGCAGAGCAATGGTCTCCCATGCCGCGACCAGAACCATGACTGCGGTCGTGGCCACGCCGAGCGCCAGCGCCGAAAGTACATGCGACATGGCGATTGGCGTCAGCGCAAGCAACAGCAGCACGCCTGCCAGGTGGGACAGGGGCGGCGCACGCCGCGAGTTTGTCGCCCACTTGAACAGCGCGTTGCCGAGCAGGTAAAGCGCAGGTCCGCCCAATATCGCGACGATTCCCGCATCGCTCACGTGGTCGGGATGCGCGAGCACGAGCTCGTCCGAAACCGCGCAAACGATGATGCCGGCGACGATCGGCAGATGCAGATACGTGTAAGCGCCTCGCGCGACACGGCCCGGATCGCCCGAATGCATGAAGTGATCGGTAGCGCGCTGCACGCCGGTGTCGAAGTAGATCCACCACATCGCCACGCTGCCGAGAAAAGCCGCAGCGAAAGCGACGATCGTCGCACCGTCCCATGCGAGGCCGCTGAACGTCGCGCCGGTCACAAGAAGCGATTCGCCGAGCGCGATGATCACGAACAACCCGCAGCGCTCTGACAGGTGATGCGGGTCGACGTCGCTCCAGTCGCTGGTCCTCGAGCGGCCGAGCCCCGGAACGTAGAAGAACAGCCACGGCGCCACGAACTCGAGCAGAAGCGCAACGGCCCAAAGCATGAACCGCGCGCCGCCTGCAGAAAATCCGCCGGCCAGCCAGAACAGCGCGGAGCAACAGAACCACGTGAGGATGCGGTAGAAGTTGCGCCGCAAAACTTCCGGCCCATCGCGCACCGCCCATATGAAGAACAGCGTGCGCCCGATCTGCATCGATGCGTACGCGCAGGCAAACACCAGGCCGTGCTCCGCAAAGGCGGCCGGAATCGACGAAGAAAGCACCAGCCCCGCCAGCATCAGCGCCAGCAGGCAGATGCGGACGGCCATCCGCTCCGGATCGAGCCAGTTCGTCACCCACGACGTGAAAATCCACACCCACCAGACCGCGATCAGGAGCAGCGCGATCTGCACCGCCCCGACCGCATCGAGGCGCGCGAGCAGCGTGTGGGAAAGCTGTGTGACCGCGAACACGAACACCAGGTCGAAGAACAGCTCGACGATCGTGACCCGGCTGCGGTCGTGACCGCCGCTCGTGCGCAGGAATCCGGGTTGTGCTGCAGTGGCCTTCACTGCATCTCGCCGGAATGCGCCGTGAGCGGCGGCTTGCCGCTGGTCGTGGAGAAAGACATCGCAAATGACGTCTGGGTTAGGGTCGCGCTCGCCGTGCGCGGCGCGTCGAACGCACGGGTGCCAGGCAAAGACCGGACCGAACGGGCGATAGTCTAGCCCGGAAGCGGTTCCGGCACGGCCAAGGACAGGCACGCACTGCACGCGCTTCGCCCCAGGGGAGAGTCCGTGAAAATCATCGTTGCCGCTTGCCTCGGATGCTCCTGCGACATCTGTACAGGGTCAATTAGCGACCGAGCGTGATCGGAATCGATGGGCATTGAAGTCGGGTGCGTGCTGGTCATCCGCTGTCACCGTGCAAGCGACAACGTCGACGCGAAGATCACCAACATGCCCTTCAGCCATGTTGGCCTCGCTGACGGCCCCGGCGTCGCGAAAAAACGCGCTCCTCGTCTGGTGTCCGGCCGAAGCGACGAGGAACGACACTATAATTTGCGTGCCGCGCCGCAGGATCGGTGCGAATGCGACGCAGCAGCGCGCACGATCAAATGAACGACATGCGCAGTATCCCCTCGGGCGGCAATGCGGCTGCCGAACGTGCAGCCGACCGGCACACGCCGATGATGCAGCAGTACCTGCGGTTCAAGGACGAGCATCCCGACCGCCTGCTGTTCTACCGGATGGGCGATTTCTACGAGCTCTTCTACGGCGACGCCGAGCGCGCCGCGCGTCTGCTCGACATCACGCTCACCGCACGCGGTCAATCGGCCGGCGCGCCGATCCCGATGGCCGGCGTGCCGTATCACGCGATCGAGCAGCATCTGTCGCGACTCGTGGCGCGCGGCGAAAGCGCGGTGATCGTCGACCAGGTCGGTGATCCGGCGGCGAGCAAGGGACTGGTCGAGCGCCGCGTCACGCGCGTCGTCACGCCGGGAACGCTGACTGACGCGGGTTTGCTCGACGCGAAACGCGACGCCCCGCTCGTCGCGATCGTTGCCGACGGCGCGCGCGCGGGCATCGCATGGCTCAATCTGGCGTCGGGGCGGATGACGCTGACCGACGTTGCCGTTAGCGACGTCGGCCCGACGCTGGAGCGCGTGGAGCCCGCGGAGCTTCTGCTGCCCGAAGACGCGCCGGTGCCGCCTGCGCGCGGGCTGCCAACCGCCGTGCAGCGACTCCCCGCGTGGCAGTTCGATACGGCGAACGCACAGCGCGTGCTTGCGCGCCAGCTCGGCACGATCGACTTGCGCGGCTTTGGCGCGGATGCCGCGCCACTCGCTGTCGGAGCCGCAGGTGCGCTGATCGCATACGCGGGTGCTACGCAGCAGTCAGCGCTCGAGCACGTGCGCGCGCTTTCGGTCGAGACGCCGAGCGAGTTTGTCGAGCTCGACGGCGCGACGCGGCGCAATCTCGAGATCACGCAAACGCTCGCCGGCGAGCGTGAACCGACACTGTTCTCGCTGCTCGACACATGCGCGACGGCCGCGGGCAGTCGCCTTCTGCGCCACTGGCTGACGCACCCGTTGCGCGACCATGCGCGCGCCGCCGGCCGCCATGATGCGATCGACGCCTTGCGCACCGATACGGTTTTATTGCGCGCGCTGCCGTCGCGCCTGCGCCGCACCATCGACGTCGAGCGCGTCGTCTCGCGCATCGCGTTGCGCACGTCGCGCCCGCGCGACCTCGCCGGTTTGCGCGACACGCTTGCGCTGTTGCCCGACCTTGCTGCGGCCGTCGGCAGCGTCGCCGCCCCGCTGCTTCGCGATTGCGCACGCGATTTCGCGTGCGAGCCGCGCTGGCATGCGCTGCTCGTCCGTGCAATCGCCGCCGAGCCGGCCGCGCAACTACGCGACGGCGGCGTGATCGCCGAGGGCTACGATACCGAGCTCGACGAGCTGCGCGCCATCGACACCGGTTGCGGCGAATTTCTCGTCGACCTCGAACGGCGCGAGCGCGAGCGCAGCGGCATCGCGAATCTGAAGGTCGAGTACAACCGCGTCCACGGGTTCTACATCGAGGTGTCGCGCGCGAACGCGGAGCGCGTGCCGGACGACTACCGTCGCCGCCAGACACTCAAGAACGCGGAGCGCTACACGACGTCCGAGCTCGCGGCGTTCGAGTCGAAGGCGCTGACTGCGCAGGAGCGCGCGCTCGCGTGCGAGCGGCGGCTGTTCGAGGCTTTGCTGGGCGAACTGGCGGCGGCTATTCCGACCTTGCAGGCGGTGGCTACGGCGCTCGCGACGCTCGACGTGCTGCAGGCGCTGGCCGAGCGTGCCGACACGCTGCGATTGACGCGCCCGCAGTTTGCAGACGCAATCGGCATCGCGATCGACGGGGGGCGCCACCCGGTCGTCGAACGTCAGGTCGAGGCGTTCATCGCGAATGGCGTGTCGCTCGACGCGAACCGCCGTCTGCTCGTCATCACCGGGCCGAACATGGGCGGCAAATCGACGTACATGCGGCAGACGGCCGTGATCGCGCTGCTCGCCTGCTGCGGGATTTTCGTGCCGGCCGCGCACGCGCGTCTCGGGCCGATCGACGCGATCTACACGCGGATCGGCGCCGCCGACGACCTCGCGGGCGGCCGCTCGACGTTCATGGTGGAGATGACGGAGGCCGCGTACATCCTGAACCGGGCGACGCGCGAGAGCCTCGTGCTGATCGACGAGATCGGGCGCGGCACGTCGACGTTCGATGGATTGGCGTTGGCATGGGCGATCGCGCATCGGCTCGCCGAGCACAATCGCAGCCTCGCGCTGTTTGCCACGCATTACTTCGAGCTCACCGCACTGCCCTCCGAGATCGCCGGCTGCGCAAACGTGCATTTCGACGCGGTCGAGACGAAGGGTCGCCAGGGACCCGGCATCGTGTTCATGCATCAGGTCGAGGAAGGACCGGCGAATCGCAGCTATGGCTTGCACGTGGCGCGGCTCGCCGGCGTGCCGGCGGAAACGCTGCGCCAGGCACAGCGCTACTTCGCGCGGCTCGACAAGTTCAACATCCGCGACGACGCGCAGCACGACCTGTTCGCCGCAACGGCCGATCACGCGGGCGTCGCAAAGGGAACTTCGCGCGAGCAGGCGGTCGCGGCACGTCTCGCGGCCGTCGACCCCGACGCGCTCACCCCGCGCGATGCGCTCGCGACGCTCTACGAGCTGCGGCGGATGCTCGACGGCTGACGTGAGGTGATGGAGGTTACACCCCCGACACCGCTCCGTGCTTCACGAACGAAGAGATCTCCTGCACGACCGCCTGCGCTGCAGCGACGAGGCCGGCCATCTGCTGGAAGCCGTGCACCATGCCGGGGTAGCACGTGTAGCGCACCTCGACGCCGGCCTTCTGCAAACGCTCGGCATACGCCGCACCTTCGTCGCGCAGCGTGTCGTACTCCGCGGTGACTATCAGCGCCGCCGGCAGACCCGATGCGTCCGGCGCGAAAAGCGGCGAGACGTCCGGATTCTTCAAATCGCTTCCGCCGTAATACGTGCGGTAATACCATTCGAGATCGTCGCGCGGTACCAGACATTCCGTTTCCGACAGCGCCATCGACGGACGCGAAAGCGTGAAGTCGAGCACCGGCTGCAGCAGGACCTGGCTTCGAATGGCGATGCGCGGATCGGCCCGCGCACGCAGGCACGTGACCGCGGCGAGATTGCCGCCCGCGCTTTCACCGCTTACGACAAGCGGTCCTGAAAGCGCGCCGAGCTCGTTCGCGTGCGACGACGCCCATGCCGCTGCCGCGAGCGCGTCGTCCGCCGCCGCGGGAAACGGATTTTCCGGTGCCAGCCGATAGTCGACCGACAAAACGGCATGTCGTGTCGCGATCGCGAGACGGCGGCAGAATGCGTCGCTTTCGTCGATGCCGCCTTTCACGTAGCCGCCACCGTGGAAAAACACCAGCAGCGGATCGCGCCGGTCGCGCCGCGACGCGTAGATGCGCGCCCGGATATCACCCGCTGGACCCGGGATCGTCAGATTCTCGATGCGTTCGACCGCAGGCGGCACCCCGGTGATCGCAGGTGTCCAGAAATCGCGAAAGCCCTTGCGCACGTCGGCAATCGGCATTTCCCACTGCCGTGCGCGCGTGTGGGCGAGCTTGTCCTCGATCAGTCGATGGAGCTCGGGATCGAGCGGCATGCGCGGCTTCGCGTATCGCGCTACTCGAACCGTGCGCTCGCGTGGCCGATGCCGGGAAATTCGACATCGATCGACTCGCCCGGCGCCGCGTCGTACACGCCGGTCCACGTTCCCGCGGTAACGAGATCGCCCGCCGCGAGGGGCGTGCCTTCCGCTTCGGCATGCTGCGCGAGCCAGCGCAGCAGGAACACGAGATCGCCGAGCGGATGGCCGCCGCGCGTTTCCTTTACGACGGTTCCGTTACGGCGAACGATTGCGACCTGTGCGCCCCAGTCGAGCGAGCCCCGCCACGGCACGCTGCTGCCGACGACGAGCGCGCCATTCAGCAACTGGTCGGCGAGGCGCGACAACGGCGCGGCGGCATCCATGTCCGAATACCGCGGATCGACGACCTCGATCGTGACGACGAGCTCGCCGATGGCCGCCGACACGTCCTGTGCCGCGGCATGGAGGGGCGCTGCGAGGCGGAATGCGATTTCGCCTTCGATGATGATGCGGTTGAACGTGCCGCGTCCGAACGTTGCAGGGCTCGCGCGCACGACGGCCGACGCAATTGGCGCGGCGCTCGGCGTTGCGTTCCGGCTCGCCGACCCGACCTTCCACGCGGCGGGTCGAGTGCCGAACCAGCGCAGGTCAGCGGCAAGCGCGCGCTGCACCGCATAGGCATCCGAATCGCCGTGCGGCACCGGCAGTCCGCTGACGTCGACCGGCGTACGCGTCCGGTGCGCGCGCAACAGCGCATCGCGCAAAGGCTCGAGGTATTCCGGCACTCTTGCGCTCATCGAACAGTCTCCACCTGCCGTGCACCTGCACCGGCGCGCGGTGCATCCGTTGCGGCAGCACCGGCCGCGTTGACAAGAGCCTTCATCGCCGCGTCGACTCCGCCGCCGCGATGTGGAACGTCTGCAAGCGCCAGACCCATTTCGACGCCCGCGAGCGTGCCCATCAGCGTCAGGTCGTTGAAGTCGCCGAGATGACCGATACGGAACACGCGGCCCGCGAGCTTCGACAATCCGGTGCCGAGCGACATGTCGAACCGCTCGAGCACGAGTTTGCGGAATGCGTCGGCATCGTGGCCCGGGGGCATCAGCACCGCCGTGAGCGAGTTGCTGTACTGCGCCGGATTTGCGCACAGGATTTCGAGGTCCCATGCCCGCACGGCCGCTCGCGTCGCGTCGCCGTGGCGCGCGTGGCGCACAAAAACGTTCGCCAGGCCCTCTTCGAGCAACTGATCGAGCGCGGCATCGAGGCCGTAGAGCAGATTCGTCGCCGGCGTCCACGGCCAGTAGCCGTTGCGGTTCGATTCGATGATTTCGTCCCACCCCCAATACGCGCGCGGCAGCGACGAAAGCTTCGATGCGGCGCGTGCCTTCGGGCTCACGGCGTTGAACGACAGTCCCGGCGGCAGCATGAGCCCCTTCTGCGAGCCGGCCACCGTCACGTCGACGCCCCATTCGTCGTGTCGATAGTCGATCGACGCGAGCGACGAAATCGTGTCGACGAGCAGCAGTGCGGGATGGCCGGCGCGGTCGATCGCCGCGCGAACGCCCGGGATGTCGCTGACCACGCCCGTCGACGTCTCGTTGTGGACGACGCACACCGCCTTGATCGCATGCGCGCGGTCGTCGGCAAGGCGCGCGTAGATTGCCTCGACATCCGCGCCGTGCCGCCAATCGCCGGGAAGAAAAGCCGGTGCGAGACCGAGCCGCTCCGCGAGCCGCTTCCACAACAGCGCGAAGTGGCCCGTCTCCGCCATCAGCACGGCGTCGCCGGCCGACAGCGTGTTGACGAGTGCGGCTTCCCATGCGCCGGTGCCCGACGCCGCGTAGACGACGACCGGCTCGTTCGTTTGAAATACGGTACCGATCCGATCGAGGATCGAGCGGCCGAGTCGCGCGAACTCGGGCCCGCGATGATCGATCGTCGGACGGTCGATCGCGCGCAGCACGCGATCGGGCACGTTGGTCGGGCCGGGAATCTGCAGGAAATGGCGGCCCGACGGGTGGTTGTCGTAGCGAATCATCGAGGATGCCAACGAGTAGGCGAAGCAGCGCGTCGGCGTGCTTCCGTTGCGGAACGTTCGAACGTAAGGCTAGTGATGATGCCCATGCGCTCCGTGCACATGACCGTGCGTGATCTCCTCCTGCGTCGCGGGGCGGATGTCGAGCACCTTGCAATCGAAGCGCAACCGCTGCCCCGCGAGCTCGTGGTTGCCGTCGAGAACGGCCTTGCCCTCGGCGATGCCGGTGATGCGCCAGACCACTTCGTTTCCATCCTGCTCGGCGACGAGATGCCCGCCGACCGTCACATCGGGCGGCAACTGATCGAGCGGCTCGATACGCATCAGGTCGGTGTCGTAATCGCCGAACGCATCTTCCGGCTCGAGCGTGACCGATATCGAATCGCCGACCTTCTTCTGGCTGAGCGCCGCCTCTACCTTGGGAAAGATGCCCGAATGCCCGCCGTGCAAATAAGCGATCGGCTCGTCGGTCTCCTCGATCAGCTGGTTGCTCGAGTCGTACAGCTTGAACGACAGCGTCACGACGGTATTGGCGAAGACGTTCATGGCATTTGCGTCATTGGGGAAAAAGGCGGCGGCGGACGCCGGCCGAACGAAGCAGGACCATTGTACCTCCCGCGTTCCGGCGGCCGCGCTCGCCCGACGGACGCCGATTTTCGCGACAGCACGCTCGCTATACTCGCGCCATGGCCGCACGCGATCGACGGCGACTGCTGGGAGGACTTGCGCCGGCCGCATTCCTTGCGCGCCACTGGCACAAGGAACCGCTGCTCGTTCGTGCGGCGGTCTCCAACTTCACCGGAACGCTGTCGCGCGACGCACTGTTCGCTTTGGCCGCCCGCGACGATGTGGCATCGCGCCTCGTCCGCCGCGAAAGCAGCCGATATTCGCTGACGCACGGCCCGTTCGCGCGGAGTGCGCTTCGCAAGCTGCCGGCCTCGAACTGGACGCTGCTCGTGCAAGGCGTGAATCTGCACGACGACGGCGCGGACGCGCTGTTGCGGCGTTTCGCGTTCATACCCTATGCGCGGCTCGACGACGTGATGGTGAGCTACGCGGCGCCCGGCGGCGGAGTGGGACCGCATTTCGACTCGTACGACGTGTTCCTGCTGCAGACGCAGGGGCGGCGGCGCTGGCGCTACGGTCGCCAGAACGACCTGTCGCTGCGACCCGACTTGCCGCTGCGCATCCTGCGGCGCTTCGCGCCCGCGCACGACGCGACGCTCCTTCCCGGCGACATGCTGTACCTGCCGCCGCAGTTCGCGCACGACGGCACCGCGGTCGACGCGTGCATCACGTATTCGATCGGATTTCGCGCGCCGCGCAACCAGGAGCTTGCCGAGTCGTTCGTCGATCATCTGCGCGACACGCTCGACGTGCCGGGCCGCTATGCCGATCCCGACCTGCGCGTCTCGGCTGCGCCGGCGCGGATCGATCCACGGCTTGCGCGCCGCATGGGCGATGCGATCGAGCACGTGCGCTGGACTGCGCACCACGTCCGGCGCTTCATCGGCCGCTTCCTCAGCGAGCCGAAGCCCGGTGTCGTGTTCACGCCAACGCGCGCATCGCGCACAGCCGTCCGGCGGCGGATTCGTCGCGCGGGCGTCAGGCTCG
>DATEIQ010000100.1:0-5549 GCA_035278845.1 Casimicrobiaceae bacterium
GAAGTTCGTCGAGGAGCGCAATCTGCACGGAGCGATCGAGCTCGGCGTCGCGGCTGCGACCTATGGGCTCGTGCTCGGCGGCCTTCTCGGCGGCCCGCTGGCCGCCTGGATGATGCGCCATCACAGGATCGCGGGCAGCGGCAACGCCGAAGCCAGTCATGACGCGCCGGTCGCCGAGACGTCCGAGACGCCTGTTCCAGTCGAGCGCGTGATCGAGTCGCTGCTGCTGATCTTCGTGTCGATGGCGATCGGCTTCGCGCTGTACGCCGCGATCGGCCAGGGCGCGCTCACGCTGCCGACGTTCATCTGGGCGCTCCTGGTCGGCGCTGTCCTTCGCAACGTCCTGTCGATCAGCGGGCTCTACCAGGCCAACGATCGCGCGATCGAGACGATCGGCACCATTTCCCTCTCGCTGTTTCTCGCGATGATCATCACGTCGCTCAAGCTCTGGGAGCTGGTGGACCTCGCCGGTCCGGTGGTCGTCATCCTGCTCGCCCAGACGGCGATGCTGATCGCGTACGTCGCGTTCATCACGTTCCGGTGCATGGGAGGCAACTACGACGCGGTGCTGCTGGCCATGGGCCACTACGGCTTCGCGATGGGCTCCACGGCGACCGCGATGGTCAACGTGCAGGCCGTTGCCGCACGGCACGGACATTCGCACCTCGCGTTCCTGTTGATTCCGGTCATGGGTGCGTTCCTGATAGACCTCGCGAACGCGCTGGCGATTCAGGGATTCCTGTTCCTGCCATGGTTCACCTGGTAATCCGCGCACTGGCGCTCGCCTTTCTGCTCACGCTGGCCGCGTGCACGCGCGGCCCCGATGCATCCGTTGTCACCGAAGCGATGCAGAATCAGCTCGACGACGCACTCGGCGGACGCGTACTCGCGATCGAGCACCTGACCCGCGCGGGCGGCGCGCCTCTCAAGGACCGGCGTGGACGCCTCGTGTATTTCAATGCGGAGCTCAAGCTCGCGCGCGACTACGATTTCACGAAATGGGATGCGCACAGCGTCGCCTCGCTCGCGAACCTGCTCGGCGCGGGTCCGAAAGGCGTGTTCGGACTCGCGACCGGCGGCAACAAGGCGGGCGACGCCATGGGCGTCTACGGCACGGCAGCATTCGCCGAATCGGGCGGCCGCTACGCGCTGCTGCCTGCGGTGCCGCCCGAAATCGAAACGAGCGAGAGGACTCCGGCGTCTCCGGTCGTCGCGGTGAAGCCGCCGGTACGTGAGGCACCCCCTCCGACCCCGGCGCAAGCAGCGCTTGCGAGCCTGCAGGACCTGTTCGCCATGAACACGGTGCGCGCGCTTCCTGCCGCCGAGCGCGAATCGATCCTGGAGGACGAATTCAGGCAGGCCTATGCCCGTGCGCGGGCGCGACTCGACCGCGCGGCACAAATCGTCGTCGTCGCCGGCGGACCGAAGGGCGGCGCATACGAAGAGCTCCTGCGGGCACTCCAGGTGCGTGCAAACAGTGCCGGGGTGCTGCTCGGCCCTATTTCGAGCGAGGGCAGCCTCGGCAACCTCCGGCTGCTCGATCTCGGCTCGGCGCAGTTCGCGCTCGCCCAGAACGATATCGCCCGAAGCGCCTATCGCGGCGGCGGCCGCTTTGCAGGCGCGCCGCAGCCGGAGCTTCGCGCCGTGGCGAGCCTGTTTCCCGAAGCGATACACCTGGTCGTGCGCGCGGACAGCAGGATTGCGAGCGTGGCCGAACTGCGCGGCAAGCGTGTCGACCTGGCACCCGAAGGCTCCGGTTCGCGCGCGAACGCGCTTTCGATCCTCGCGGTGTCTGGCATCCCCCAATCCGCCCTCGCCGAAGTGCACGCGAACGCACTGCCGGAGGCGGCCCGGGCACTGGCCGACGGCCGCATCGACGCGTTCTTCGCGACGATTCACGCTCCCGCGCAGGAGATCGCGCGGCTCGCATCGCAGACGCCGATCACGCTCGTGCCCATTGGCCCGAGCCCGGAGCTCGTCGAAAGCGGTCTCGTCCCGCTCACGCTGCCCGCGCTGACCTACGCCGGTCAGCGCACACCGGTCCCCGTACTCGCCGCGACTGCACTTCTGGTGACGCGCGACGACGTCGCGCCGGAGAGCGTGGCGGCGCTGATGCGCCTGCTGTTCGAAGCACGTGAAGGTGCGATCACGGCAGCCGTATCCCAGGTAAGCGTGGAGCAAGCGCGCAAAGGCGTCGGTCTGCCATTCCACCCGCAGGCCGAGACGTATCTGGCCACCCGGGCGATGGCACGAGTGAAACCCGCCGCGAAGCGCTAGGAGCCGCGAAACGATTGGCGTCCCGGCGCGTCACGCCTTGATGAAGGCCTGCTTGCCGCCGAGCCATCGATCGAGGTGCCGCTCGGCCGACGCGGCGTCGGTTCGCAGCAATTCGTCGGCAGCATCGCGCGCCTGCTCGATCAGAGCGACGTCGCGCTCGATGTCTGCAAAGCGCAAAAGCGGCGTGCCCGACTGGCGCGCGCCGAGGAATTCACCGGGGCCGCGGATCAGCAGATCCTGGCGCGCGATCTCGAAGCCGTCGATCGTCTCGTAGATCACCTTGAGCCGCTGCCGCGCGGTGTCGGTGAGCGGCTCCTCGAACAGCAGCACGCACGTGCTCTCGGCCGCGCCACGGCCGACGCGTCCGCGCAACTGGTGCAACTGCGCGAGCCCGAAGCGCTCCGCGTGTTCGATCACCATGATCGACGCGTTCGGCACGTCGACGCCGACCTCGATCACGGTCGTCGCGACGAGCACCCGGATCTCGCCGCGAACGAATGCGTCCATCGTCGCGGCCTTCTCGTCGGGCTTCATGCGGCCGTGCAGAAGTCCCACACGAATCGACATCGCAACCGGGGCCGACGCCTCGCTCGCATCGCTGCCTCCGTACGCGCGCGTCAACTCGGCGTGCAGCGCCACGGCCGTCTGCAGCTCGAGTTTTTCCGATTCCTCGATCAGCGGACATACCCAGTACGCCTGCCGTCCCTCGCGGCACGCCTTGCCGACCCACTGCACGATTTCGCCACGTCGTCGCTGATTCACGAGCCGCGTCGTGACCGGACTGCGTCCCGGCGGCATCTCGTCGAGCACCGACACGTCGAGGTCCGCGTAGAACGTCATCGCGAGCGTGCGCGGTATCGGCGTCGCGCTCATCATGAGCTGATGCGCTTCGGCGAGGCCCTTGGCGCGCAGCGCGAGACGCTGCGCAACGCCGAAGCGATGCTGCTCGTCGACGATCGCAAGTCCGAGCGTGGGCATCGTCACGCCTTCCTGGAACAGCGCGTGCGTGCCGACGGCAAACGGCGCCGCGCCACTCGCGAGCGCCTCCTGCGCCTTGCGCCGCGCTTTCGCCGGCAGCGAGCCGGACAGCCATGCGATTTCCACGATGCCGTCCAGCCACGTGCGTAGCTTGCGGTAGTGCTGCTCGGCGAGGATTTCGGTGGGCGCCATGAACGCCACCTGCTTGCCGCTTTCGATCGCCTGCAGCGCCGCGAGCGCCGCAACGATCGTCTTGCCGGAGCCGACGTCCCCCTGCAGCAGTCGCTGCATCGGCATCGCGCGTCGCAAGTCGTGGCTGATCTCGCGCCATGCACGCTCCTGCGCGTTAGTCAGCTTGAAAGGCACGCGGTCGAGCAGCGACTTCGTAAGCGCACCGGTGCCCGTGAGGACGGGCGCGCGACGCGACGCGCGCGCCTTGCGATGCGCTTTCAGTGAAAGCTGCTGCGCAAGCAGTTCATCGAATTTGAGCCGCATCCACGCCGGATGCGTGCGTGCATCGAGCGCCTTCTGTGCGGCGTTCGCGAGCTTCGGCGGTGGCGTGTGCAGGAAGCGAACGGCGGCGTCGAACTTCCACAGCCCGCGCTTGCGCACGAACGCTTCCGGGAGCGTTTCCGCCGTGCGCGAAGAGTCGGCCGCGATTGCACGCTCGACCAGCTTGCGCAGCGTGTCCTGTGCCAGCCCGGCCGTCGTCGGATACACCGGCGTCAGCCGATCGGGCAGCGTCGTGTCGTCGTGCACGACCTTGAACTGCGGATGCACGATCTCGGGGCCGAAGTAGCCTTCGCGCACGTCGCCGAATACGCGCACGCGCGCGCCCGGCGTCAGCGACTTCTGGTGGCTCGGATAGAACGAAAAGAAGCGCAGCACCAGCGATGCGCCGCCGCGCTCATCATCGCGCAGCAGGCAGACGAACTGGCGCCGCGGACGATACTGGATTTCCGCGCTTGCGACGACTCCCTCGGTCTGCACGGTTTCGCCGATGCGCACAGCGGCGAGCGGCGTGACGCGCGTGTGGTCCTCGTAGCGCAGCGGCAGGTGCAGCACGAGGTCCTCCTCGCGCAGCACGCCGACGCGGGCGAGCTTGTCAGCGAGGGTCGCTGCCTTCTTGCTGCGCGACGTTGTGGCTGCGATGGCCGTAGATCAGAGCGTCACGCGCCCGGCAAAACGAGCGTCGCCTCCACCTCGATCCGCGCGCCGCGCGGCAGCGCCGCCACCTGGTACGTCGCGCGCGCCGGATACGGCGCTTCGAAATAGGTGGCCATGATTTCGTTGACCTTCGCGAACTCGGCGATGTCGGCCATCAGGATCGTCAGCTTGACGATGTCGTTCAGCGTCGCGCCCGCCGCGGCGGCCACCGCGCGAAGGTTGCGAAACACCTGATGCGCCTGCGGCTCGATGCCGCCATCGACGATCTGCATCGTCTTCGGGTCGAGCGGAATCTGACCCGACATGTACAGCGTATTGCCCGCGCGTATCGCCTGCGAGTAAGGCCCGATCGCCGCCGGTGCGTCGGCCGATTGAATCACCTGTTTCGACATGGCTACTCCTCGATGAATCGGCAGTTTAGCAACCCGCCCGGTATCGGAGATGCAATTGCCGGTGTCGGACGCGGCATCTCCGGCAGGGGGCAACGTGTCGATTGGCCGCCCGTCCCGATGGCGATATAATTCGCGGTTCCGGGGACGTAGCTCAGCTGGGAGAGCGTCGCGTTCGCAATGCGAAGGTCGGGAGTTCGATCCTCCTCGTCTCCACCACCCATTCGCGCCCGACCCTCACCGGTCGGGCGCTTTCATTTCAAAGGCGCACGGCGGCCGGTGAATTCAAAGCTTTACGGCGACCGGCGGATCCCGCCGAGGAAGCCTTGCCATTGGCAGTACTGGTTTTGTCCCCTGACGCGTGCCGTGAAGCCGCTGATCGTCGGCGTCATCTCGTAGGCGACGAACGTCCCCTGCACGCCGCCCGCGCAACTGTACGTTCCCGCCACCTGTCCGAGTTTTCCCGTCTGCGAATAATCGCCCGCGAAATTGCATGTATCGGCGCTATTCGCGAACACGAGCGTCATCCGTGAACCGGCCTGGTTCACCGCGATTGCGCCGAACTGTTCGTCGAGCTTGTTGAGCGACGCCGGATTGCAGGCGAATACGCGAATCGAGTAGCCGCCCCCATACGACCCGCTGTAGTCTTCGTTCGCCCAGGTCTGGCGGTGCAAGGCCTTGAGCACGGTCACGCCGTCCACCGTATACGACAGCAGCGCCTGGTCGATGCTCGACACC
>DATEIQ010000101.1:0-2045 GCA_035278845.1 Casimicrobiaceae bacterium
AGGTGCGTGTGGCGCATGTGCACGACGCCTGCGATGCCAGGGCCGTACTTGCGGCGGTTGTTGACGATGCCGGACAGCGCCACGCCGCCGAAATTGACGCCGTGATACGCGCGTTCACGCGACACGAACATCGTGCGACCGGATTGGCCGCGTGCCTGGTGGTAAGCGAGCGCGACCTTCATCGCGGTGTCCACGGACTCGGAGCCCGAGTTCACGAAGAAGACGCGATTGAGATCTCCGGGCGTCAGCTCCGCGACGCGCGTGGCGAGCTCGAAGCTTTTCGGATGAGCGCGCAGGAACGGTGCAACGAAATCGAGCTCCGACAGCTGCTGGTGCACCGCCTCGGCGATTTCGCGGCGCCCGTGGCCGGCCGCGACGCAGAACAGGCCCGACGAGGCGTCGATGATCTTCTCGCCGCGATCGTTCCAGTAATACATCCCTTCGGCGCGGACGACGATCTTCGGGTCGGCCTTGAAGTCGCGGTTCGGCGTGAACGGCATCCAGAACTCGTCGAGCGAAAGCGGCTTTTGCGCCGGTTGATTGCGGAGCGTGAATTCGGCATGGCCCATCGTGAAAACCTCCAGGAAGACATCGCAAGCCGCCTGGGAGCGGCGTGCTAGCATCGGCTCGAAGTGAATGATATGCCTTTGTAGCGCCACCGCGCGGCAGGTACAAGGAGCCAGACGGCGCCGCGGCGTGGTGCCAGATCCTCCAGCGTATGTGGAACCAGCTGATCCAGCTCTCGTTTCGCAGCAAGGTCGGGCTGCAGGCGCAGATCCGCGAGATGCTCGTGGCCGCGATCCTCGACGGGCACATCCCGGTCGGTGTCGCGCTGCCGTCCACGCGGGTGCTCGCGACGCAGCTCGGCGTCGCGCGCAATACCGTGGCGCTCGCTTACGAGCTGCTCGTCAACGAGGGTTACCTGCTGACGAAAAGCCGCAGCGGCCATTTCGTCAACCCCGAGATCGTCGCGGGCCGCGCCGGCGCACCGGAACCCGCGAGCGGCACCCGCATGCCGGCGGCGGCGGCTTGGGGACCGCGTTTTCGCGGCGCGGTCTCCGGCCAGCGCAACATCGAAAAGCCGCGTGACTGGCAGCGCTATCCGTATCCGTTCATCTACGGCCAGATCGATCCCGCCGAGCTGCCGATGCCGGGCTGGCGCGAGTGCAGCCTGCAGGCAACGTCCGCGGCCGAAGTGCGCGGCTGGGCGGTCGACCTCATCGACGGCGACGACGCGCTGCTGATCGAGCAGATCCGGACGCGCCTGCTCGTCCGGCGCGGCGTGTTCGTGACGCCCGATGAAATTCTGGTCACCGTCGGTGCGCAGCATGCGCTGTTCCTGCTCGCGACGCTGCTGGTCGACTCGAGCACGACCGTCGGCATCGAAAACCCCGGGTATCCCGATGCGCGCAATATCTTTGCCGCACGCACGGCCAACGTCGTCCCGCTTCCGCTCGACGGCGCCGGCCTCGCGCTGACGCCCGAGCTCGATCGCTGCGATTACGTGTACCTGACCCCGTCGCATCAATGCCCGACCAACGTGACGATGCCGCTCGCTCGGCGCGAGGCGCTGCTCGCCTGGGCGCAGGCCGGCGACCGCGTGCTGATCGAGGACGACTACGAGATGGAGCTTGGGCTCGAGGGCCGCGCCCAGCCCGCGCTGCAAAGCCTCGACCGCAGCGGGCACGTCGTGTACGTCGGCAGCCTGTCGAAAACGCTCGCGCCCGGCATCCGCATCGGCTTCGTCACCGGCAACCGCGAGCTGATCCGCGAACTGCGCGCGCTGCGGCGCCTGATGCTGCGGCACCCCGCCGCGAACAACGAGCGCTCGGTGGGTCTTTTTCTGGCGATGGGCTATCACGATGCGCTGCTGCGCCGGTTGCGGCAGGCGTATGCCGACCGCTCGCAGCGGATGGCGGCGGCGCTGTCCGCGCATCTGCCGGACGTGACGTTCACCACCGTCGCCGGCGCATCATCGTACTGGCTGCGCTTCCCGGCGCACGTCGACACCCGCACGCTCGCGGCCGATGCCGCGCAACGCGGCG
>DATEIQ010000102.1:0-5670 GCA_035278845.1 Casimicrobiaceae bacterium
CGCCATCGCGCAGCGCCGATCATCCCGAGCCTGACGCGGCGCGTGCGCTGCTTCGCGTGCGCGCGGACATCGTCGACCAGCTCGTGAACGAAGCCGGCGAGGTGGCCATTGCACGCGCGCGCGTCGAAGGCGAATTGCGCGCGCTGAAGGCCAACCTGCTCGAGCTGACCAATAGCGTGATCCGGCTGCGCGGGCAGGTACGGGAGATCGAGCTCGCGGCCGAGACGCAGATCCAGTCGCGGATGTCGCTCGCCAATACGGCGAACGAGGAGTTCGACCCGCTCGAGCTCGACCGCTACACCCGCTTCCAGGAGCTGACGCGCTCGTTCGCCGAAGGCATCAACGATGTGTCGACGGTGCAGCAGGCGCTGCTGAAGAACCTCGACGATGCCGACGTTGCGCTCATCGCGCAGGCGCGTCTGTCGCGCGACGTGCAACAGCGGCTGTTCGCGATCCGCACCGTTCCGTTCGGCAGCCTGTCCGAGCGGCTGTACCGGATTCTACGCAAGACCGCGCGCGAGCTCGACAAGCGCGCCAACCTGGAAATCAACGGCGCGCAGACCGAGCTCGATCGCTCGGTTCTCGAAAAGCTCGTCGGCCCGCTCGAGCACCTGCTGCGCAACGCGCTCGACCACGGCATCGAGTCGCGCGCTGCGCGCGTCGCCGCGGGCAAGTCGGAGACCGGCGAGGTCGCGCTGACCGTGCGGCAGGTCGGCAACGAAATCGCGATCGAGATCGCGGACGACGGCGGCGGCATCGACTTCGAGCGCGTGCGCGAGCGCGCGGTGGCACTCGGCCTCATGGAGGCCGATGCGGAGCCGACGATCCACGAGCTCGTCGAATGCCTGTTCCAGCCGGGCTTTTCGACGGCGACGGCGCTGACGCAGATCTCCGGCCGCGGTATCGGCATGGACGTCGTGCGCAGCGAGATCGTCGCGCTCGGCGGCCGCGTCGACGTTCACACGCAGCCCGGAAAAGGGACCCGCTTCAACCTGTTCCTGCCGCTGACGCTTGCGGTGGCGCAGGCGGTACTCGTGCGCGCGGGAAGCCGGATGTGGGCGATTCCCGCGCCGATGGTGGAGCAGGTGCAGCAGGTCAAGCCCGACGCGCTGCGCACGCTGTACAAGGACCGTCAGGTGCATTGGCACAGCCGCACGTGGCCGTTCCATTACCTGCCCCGCTTGCTGGGTGACGCGGCGTCGCTTCCCGATAGCGGGCGCTACAACGCGGTGCTGCTCGTGCGAAGCGGCCAGGGCACGGTCGCCGTGCACGTCGACGAAATGGTCGGCAACCAGGAAGTGGTCGTCAAGAACATCGGACCGCAGCTCGCGCGCGTGGCGGGAATCTCGGGCGCCACCGTGCTCGGCACCGGCGAGATCGTGCTGATCGTCAATCCGGTGCAGCTCGCGCAACGTCCCGGGATCGTGCGCTACGATCCGGCGGACGACGAGCGGATTGCGGAGGCGCGCCGCGCATCGGAGTCGGCCGCGGCGCGCAGGCGCGTGCTGGTCGTCGACGATTCGCTGACCGTGCGCAAGTTCACCACCCGTCTGCTCACGCGCGAAGGTTTTGCGGTGACGACGGCGCGCGACGGTGTCGAGGCACTGAAGGTGCTCGGCGACCATACGCCCGACGCCATCCTGCTCGACATCGAGATGCCGCGGATGGACGGCTTCGAGTTCGCGAAGTCGATCCGCAACGACGCGCAGCACCTGCACATTCCGATCATCATGATTTCGTCGCGCACCGCCGACAAGCATCGCAACCGCGCGGCCGAGCTCGGCGTCGACCGCTTCCTCGGCAAGCCGTATCAGGAAGACGAGCTGCTCGGGGCGTTGAAGGCTTTGCTGGGGGATGTGAGGCACTGAATACCGGGCGGGCGGTGCGGGGACGGGGACGAGACCTGACCTATCCTGCGCCCGACGACACCGAGGGAACGAGCGCTCTCGTCCCTCGTCTTACGCCCCTCATCCCGCGGTTACTGCTTTGCGGTCTGCAGAGGCGCAGGCTTCTTCGCGACCGGCTCCCACTCGATCCGCTCGTATTCCGCGATCACCTGCGCGCCGAGCAGCAGCACGATCGCGGCGAGCTCGAGCGTCAGCAGCACGACGATCGCCGTCGTGAGCGAGCCGTAGACGGTGCGCACCTGCGACAGCGTCGCGAGGTACCACACCAGCACATGGCGCGAGATCTCCCATAGCACCGCTGCGCTGATGCCGCCGATCAGCGCATGGCGCCACGAGAGCCGCCCGACCGGCATTACGAAGTAGATCGAGGCGAGCACGAGTGCTTCGCCGCCGACGCCGATCAGGTAGAGCAGCGCACGTGACACCCAGGACAGCGAAAAGTCGTGACCCAGCAGGTCGAGCGTCGTAAGCCCGAGCGACTGCAGCGCACTGGCGACGATCGTCACGACCAGCAGCCCGATGCCGAGCAGCAGAATGTAGAAGTAGGGCAGCAACACCGAGACGATGAACCGCCGGTGCGTAGCCAGCACGCGGTGATAGAAGATCACCGACATCGCGTTCTCGAGCACGGAGAATGCGAGCGAGCTGAAGAAGAGCAGCGTGACGGCGAGCGTCCAGCCGATCACTTCGCGATGCGCAATGAATCCGCGCAATTCGTCGAGCAGCGGTACCGACTGGCCGGGAACGACGAGCTCGAGATAGCGCGCGAGCGTCGCGAGCAGGCGATCGGTCTCGACGACGTGCGAGAGGATGATCACGAGCAGGATCATCAGCGGCACGATCGACAGCAGCGTGTAATAGGCAACGCCGCCGGCGAGCAGCAATCCCTGGTTCGCGCGGAACGCGCGGAGCGTCTGCGTGGCGAAGCCGAGCGGATCGTGCGCGATCTTCCGCGCGCTTCGCGACAGCGGCGGTGTCAGGGACAGGGGCACGAGCACGTCGTGCATGCTGGCACGCCGCGCACGCGGCCGCTGTCGGCCGCGCGCCGCGGGTCGCGGTAGGACAAGGCTGACAGCGCCGCGCTTCGGCGGTACATTCGCTCCATCCGACCGGAGGAGACGCGATGGAGCCATTCACGACGGAGCACATTCGTACTGTAGCGTTGGTAGGTGACGGTGCGGCGGGCAAGACGACGCTCGCCGAGGCGCTGCTCGCCAGGGCGGGCGCGATCCAGGCGGCCGGCAGCGTGGAGCGCGGGACCACTGTGAGCGATTTCGATCCGCTGGAAAAGCAATACCAGCATTCGCTGCGCGCATCGCTTCTGCATCTCGAAACCGCAGGCACGCGCATCCACCTGATCGACACGCCCGGATTTCCGGATTTCATCGGCCAGTCGATCGGTGCACTCGACGCTGTCGAAACGGCCGCGGTGGTCATCAGCGCATCGGCCGGGCCGCAGATGATCGCCGCGCGCATGATGGATTGGGCGGCCGAGCGCAAGCTGTGCCGGCTCGTCGTCATCAACCGGATCGACGCCGAGAACGTGGACCTGCCGGCGATCCTCGCGGCCGTGCGCAGCGCGTTCGGCAAGGAATGCCTGCCGATCAACCTGCCCGCCGACGGCGGCAAGCGCGTCGTCGACTGCTTCTTCAATCCTTCCGGCGATGCGGATTTCTCGTCGGTCGAGGACGCGCATCGCGCGCTCGTCGACCAGGTGGTCGAAGTCGACGAGGAATTGATGTCGCTCTATCTCGAGCAGGGCGAGGTCGAGCCATCCGCGCTGCACGCGCCGTTCGAGAAAGCGCTGCGCGAAGGCCACCTCGTGCCCGTGTGCTTCGTGTCGGCGCGCACAGGTGCGGGCGTGGGGGAATTGCTCGACGTGCTGGTCAAGCTCGCGCCCAATCCCGCGGAAGGCAACCCGCCGCTCTTCATCAAGGGCGAGGGCGACGCCGCCGTGGAGTTCAGGTCGCAGCCCGATCCGCAGAAGCACGTGCTCGCGCACGTGTTCAAGGTCGTGATGGACCCCTTTGTCGGCAAGCTCGGCGTGTTCCGCGTGCATCAAGGCACGGTGACGCGCGAGACGCAACTCTTCGTCGGCGACGGCCGCAAGTCGTTCAAGGTCAGCCATCTGTTCATGCTGCAGGGCGGGAAGTACGTCGAAGTCGACCGCGCGGTTCCGGGCGATCTCGCGGCGGTCGCCAAGGTCGACGACATCGTCTTCGATTGCGTGCTGCACGACTCGCACGACGAGGATCAGATCCACATGCGGCCGCTGGAATTCCCGGTGCCGATGCACGGCTTCGCGATCACGCCGAAGCGCCGCGGCGACGAACAGCGGATTTCCGACGTGCTGCATAAGATGATCGCCGAGGATCCGACGCTCGTCGTCGCGCACGACCCGAGCGTCAACGAGACGGTGCTGCGCGGACTGGGCGAGCTGCACCTGCGCTCGGTGTTCGAGCGCATGGCCAGCCAGTTCAAGCTCGAAGTCGAGACGCGGCCGCCGCGCGTCCCGTATCGCGAGACGGTGACGGCGAAAGCCGAAGGCCATCACCGGCACAAGAAGCAGACCGGTGGCGCCGGGCAGTTCGGCGAAGTCTATTTGCGCATCGAGCCGTTGCCGCGCGGCACGGGCTTCGAGTTCGTCGACCAGGTGAAGGGCGGCGCGATTCCGAACACGCTGATCCCGGCGGTGCAGAAAGGCGTCGAGCAGGTGCTGACCGCGGGCCCCGTCGCCGGCTTTCCGATGCAGGACGTGCGCGTCGTCGTGTACGACGGCAAGTACCACCCGGTCGACTCGAAGGAAGTCGCGTTCGTGTCCGCAGGGCGAAAGGCATTCCTCGACGCGATCGGCAAGGCGAAGGCGATCGTGCTCGAGCCGATCGTCGGCGTCGAAATCAACTGCCCGGCCGACACGATGGGCGACGTCACCGGCGACCTTTCGTCGCGGCGCGGCCAGGTGACCGGCACGCAGACGATGCAGGCCGGCATGCTGGCGGTGAATGGCCTAGCGCCGCTGTCCGAACTCGACGGTTATGCGGCGCGGCTCAAGTCGATGACAGGCGGGCACGGCGCCTGGACGATGTCGCTGTCGCATTACGAGCAGGCGCCGCCGAACCTGCAGACCCACCTCGCGACGGAGTACGCGAAGCACCGCCGCCACGAGGAGGAATAGCGGGCGGCCTGGATGGATTCATGCGCAGATTGACAGGGAGGTCGATCATGTTCGTCGCGATCGGATTGCGTTTACGCACGATGTTCGCAACCGCAGCGGCCGCTGCGATGCTGGGGTTGCCGGCCCCGGGGATCGCGCAGGGCAGCGATCAGTTGTGGGAAGTCACCGTGAAAATGGAAATGCCCGGCATGCCGATGGCGATGGCGCCGCAGGTGCACCGCGTCTGCATCGCGCAGAACCACAGGGACGAGGACCTGATACCCGTGCAGGGCAATTGCCGGGTGCTCGAAAGCAAGCGCGTGGGCAACCGGATGACCTACGCGATGGCGTGCACGGGCGAGCAGGCGATGAACGCGACAGGCGAGATCACGATGGCGGCCGATCGCTACGACGGCCGCATGCAGATGACGATGAGCCAGGGCGGCCAGCCGATGGAGATGACGCAGACATACGCCGGCCGGCGCGTCGGCGGCTGCACGGCGACGAAATAGCGCCGGACTTTGGGGTCAGAGCAATAAGTCGCGCGCGACTTATTGCTCTTGTATCTTACTTTTGGTGGCCGCGCCGCGCGCCAAACTTGTCTGCTCT
>DATEIQ010000103.1:0-2912 GCA_035278845.1 Casimicrobiaceae bacterium
TGCGCTTCCCCGCGGAGAAAGAGGGGCCAGGCTCGATTTCGAAGACGTATTAAATCGAGCCTGGCCCCTTTTTTCCCTTAAGGTGCCGTTAAGCGCTGCTTCGTATAGTCATCGTGCCGGCCCGGCGAATACGCGATGGGCCTCTCGTCCCCCAGGAGAACACGATGCAACCGAACATGCGCATGAAACAGATTACCGTGGCGCTGGCCGCGGCGGGCTTCGGGCTCGCCGTCGGCGCCGGCTACAACCGGCTCGACACCGCTGCGCTGTCGCTCGCGAACGCGGCGACGCCGCCGGCCGTCACGTCGCCCGTCGCCGCGACCGCCGCGGCGCGTCTGCCCGACTTCACCGCGCTCGTCGATCGCGCAGGTCCTTCCGTCGTCAACATCAGCACGATCGGCACGACGCGGCCGACGGCCATGGATCAGGACGACGAGGACGATCCGCTGAACGAGTTCTTCAAGCGCTTCGGCGGCCCGAACGGCCCCGGCTTCAACTTCCAGATGCCGCAACCAGCGCCTTCGCGCGGCGTGGGCTCGGGCTTCATCGTCAGTCCCGACGGTTACATCGTGACCAACGCGCACGTCGTCGACGGCGCGAAGGAAGTCACGGTGCGCCTCACCGACCGCCGTGAATTCACGGCAAAGGTCATCGGCGCCGACAAGCGCACCGACATCGCGCTGATCAAGATCGACGCGAAGACGCCGCTGCCCGCGCTCGACCTGTCGAATCCGCCGGCCCCACGGCAGGGCGAATGGGTGATCGCGATCGGCTCGCCGTTCGGCTTCGAGAACAGCGTGTCGGCCGGCGTCGTGAGCGGCGTGCATCGCGCGCTGCCCGGCGGCCAGATGACGCCCTTCATCCAGACCGACGTCGCCGTGAACCCCGGCAACTCGGGTGGTCCGCTGCTGAACGCGGCCGGCCAGGTCGTCGGCGTCAACTCGCAGATCTACAGCCGTTCCGGCGGCTACATGGGCCTGTCGTTCGCGATTCCCGCGAGCGTCGCGTCGAACGTCGCGCAACAGCTCAAGGCGCATGGCAAGGTCAGCCATGGCCGGCTCGGCATCGGCATCCAGGGACTCAACCAGTCGCTCGCGCAGAGCTTCGACCTGCCCGATTCCAACGGTGCGCTCGTCGGCACGGTGGAGAAGGACAGCCCGGCCGACAAGGCGGGATTCAAGACGGGCGACATCATTCGCAAGATCGACGGCGTGGCGATGACGGACAGCACCGACGTCACGAGCCGCATCGGCAACATGGCGCCCGGCACCAAGGTGGACGTCGAGGTGTGGCGCGAAGGGAAGCCCGTGACGCTGACGGCGACGATCGGGACGTTCGACGACAACGAGCAGGTGGCGAGCGCCGGCAGCAAGGCGCAGGGACACGGCAAGCTCGGCGTCGCCGTGCGGCCGCTCACGCCCGAGGAAAAGTCCGAGGTCGGCCACGACGGGCTCGTCGTCGAGAATGCGACGGGACCTGCGGCACGTGCGGGGATTCAGCCCGGCGACGTCATCGTCAGCGTCGGCGCGGCGAAAGTCACCACGCTCGAGCAGCTGAAGCGCCAGGTCGAGAAATCCGGCGACCACGTCGCTCTGCTGATCGAGCGCAACGGCCAGAAGATCTTCGTTCCCGTACGCGTCGGCTGATCGCGGTTCGACTCGACCGGGAAACGGCCGCGGATTTTCCGCGGCCGTTTTTCTATTGCTCGACGAGCCGCGCGAGCGTGCGCTGCGTGCGCACGAGATACGCCGCGCCGAACAGGTTCACGTGGTTCAGCAGGTGGTAGAGATTGTAGAGATCGCGGCGTAGCGCATAGCCGGGCGCGATCGGACGGACGCTTCCGTACGCGCGCATGAACGCCGTGCCGAATCCGCCGAACAGCTCGGTCATCGCAAGGTCGACCTCGCCGTCGCCGACGTACACCGCGGGATCGAACACCACGGGCGTGCCATCCGACAGGGTTCCGGCGTTGCCCTGCCACAGATCGCCGTGGACGAGCGACGGCGAAGGCGTGTAGTCGCGCAGCAGATCAGGCATTTGCGACAGCAGGCGCGCGCCTTCCCGTTCCAGATTCCCGCGAAAGCCGTTCCGAAACGCCTGCTCGAGCTGCGGCACGAGGCGCGTGTCGCGAAAGAACGCGACCCAGTCGTCGCTCCAGTCATTGAGCTGCGGCGTGCCGCCGATGAAGTTGTCGCGATGCCAGCCGAAGCGTTCGCCGCGCGGGCCGTGCGGCGCGCGTGCGGCATGTAATTCGGCGAGCGCGCATCCCAGCGCGACAGGCTCGATCGGCGCGGTGAGATCGAGCCATTCGAGCGCGAGATGCGCGTCGCCGACCGTCGTGTTCTCCGCAACGATCGCGGGCACGCGGATCGCGCCCGTCGCAGCGAGCGCGCGCAGGCCGTCGGCTTCACACGCGAGCATTGCGGCATCCGCACCCGCGGCACGCTTGACGAACACACGGCGTCGCCGCAGCACCTCAGTGCCGCAGCGCGTCGATCCCATCGGCGATGCCAGCGAGGGTCAGCGGGAACATCCGGGGCCCGAGCGCCTGCAGGATCAGCTGCGTCGTTCGCGTGTATTCCCACGTGCGCGGCGGCTCGGGATTCCACCAGACGACGCGGCGGAAATGGCCGAAGATCCGCTGCAGCCACGTAATCCCGGGCTCGAGGTTCCGGTACTCGGCGCTGCCGTCGATGGCTGTGAGCTCGTACGGGTTCATCGCCGCGTCGCCGACGAAAATCACCTTCCAGTCGGGGCCGTACGTGCGCAACAGATCGAGCGTCGGATAGCGCTCGTTGCGCCGGCGCGCGTTGTCGCGCCACACGTGGTCGTAGACGCAGTTGTGGAAATAGAAATGCGTCAGGTGGCGGAACTCGGACTTCGCGGCCGAGAACAGCTCCTCGCAGACTTTG
>DATEIQ010000104.1:0-35548 GCA_035278845.1 Casimicrobiaceae bacterium
GCAAAGCGCCCAAGGTCGCGTTGGTCGCCTGCATGCGCAAGTTGCTGGTCATTCTTAATGCGATGGTTCGAGACCGGACCATCTGGAAGCAACCGATTCTCAATCTTTCGACTTGACTTCGGAGACGGTTGCTGACCCCGATGTCAGGAAAAAGGGGCCGCGAAGCCCCTTCGAATGCACGGCCCGGATGCGGGCGGGGCTCGCCCCGTCCGCATCGGCCTTCGCGTATTACCAGAACTTGTAGTTGATGCTGCCGTAGATGAAGCGCGACCGCGGATCGTACAGCGACACGTCGTAACCGGCCTGGAACTGGTTCGCGACCGGCACGTAGATCGGCGGATCTTCGTCGAACAGATTCTTCACGCCGATCGCGAGCCGCAGGTTCTTGATGCCCGTGTACGCGACGTTCAGGTCGAAGATCGACTGGCCGCCGATGAAGTTGCGCTCGCCATCGATCTGCCGCCTGGCCGTTTCGTAGCCGCTGTAGTAGTTCTGCGTCAGCGTGAACGCCCAGTCGCGATACCCATAGCTCAGCTGCAGAACGTGCTTCCAGCGCAGGACGACGCCGCCGGTATCGGTAGCACCGATCACCGGGTCGCCGTTCTCGTCGACGATCGTCGCGACCTTGTGGAACACCACGCCACCCGGGCTCGTCTGATCGTACTTGTCGACGTACGTGCCCTGGAAATTAACGCCTACCTCGCCCCATGGGAACGAGTCGCGGTAGTTGCCGTTGATGTCGTAGCCTTCGACCTTCGCCTTGCCCGCGTTGACGGTGAACGTGTCGAGCGTCTCGATGTTGCCTTCGGCGTCGAGCCGCACCGAGTTCGCGTACGTCGCGTCGCCGTTGCGGAACCCGGTGACCACTTCCTGCGCCGACGGCGTGCTGATGATGTCGTCGAGCTTGACCTGCCACCAGTCGACGCCGAAGCTGAACTGGCGTACCGGCTGCCAGACGAAGCCCAGGCTCCACTGCTCCGACGTTTCCGGCTTCAGGTTGGGGTTGCCGCCGCTGAAACCGTTGACCTGCAGGTTCGCCTGTCCGGACAGCGGATCGGTGAACTGCTCGGTGCTGCCGAACACCTGGGGCTGATACAGGTCGAGCAGCGTCGGCGCGCGGAAGCCCGTGCCGTACGCGGTGCGCAGCAGCAGCTGGCGAACCGGCTGCCAGCGCAGGTTCAGGAAGTAGTTGGTCGTCGAGCCGACGTCGTTGTAGTCGTCGTAGCGGATCGCGGCGTTGCCCTCGAGGTCCTTGATGATCGGCACGAGGATTTCGCCGAAGATCGCGTTGACCTTGCGATCCTTGTCGAGCGGCGGCGTCGCGCCGCCGAGACCCGCGATGTCACCCGTTTCGAGCGCCGGGGAGGGCTGCGCGTTGATGCCTTCCTTGCGCCACTGGTAGCCCGCGGCGTACGACATCGCGCCCGCAGGCAGCTGCATCACGTCGCCCGAGATTTTGGCGTCGAACGCGTCGCTCTTCGCCTTGGAATTGAGCGTGGGACCGACGTAGTTCGCTGCCGCCAGCGCCGCGTTGAGGGCGGGGTCCTGATTGAGCGACCACGGGTTCCAGGTGTTGCTGGCGCTCAGAACCTTCGCATACTCGGTCTGCGAGAAGTAGCCCGAGATCGTCTTCCCCTCGACCTTGTTCTCGTTGTGCGTGTACGCGACTTCCCAGTCCTGCTTCATCCAGTTGCCGCGCAACCCCGCGACGCCGCGCCACTGCTCGGCTTCATCCTCGACGCCCCGCAGGCCGAAGTCGAACACGCGCCCGGTGATCGCGAGCGGCTGCCCGACGATGGCGCCCTGCCCGATCGAGTTCAGGTAATCGGCCGCAATCTGGTAGTTGGGATTGCTCGGGAATATCAGGCTGACCGGCGCGATCCCCTGTTCGGCAAACAGCGAGTCGCTCTGATAGAAGCTGCGGCGCACCGGGCTGGGCTGAATCTGGTTGGTGACCGTCTGCTTCGCGTACAGCGCGTCAGCGAAGAACTGGATGTCGTTCGTGATCTTGAACGTGAAGTTGCCGCTGAAGTTGTACGACTCGCGCTCGGGCAGCAGATTCAGGAATGCGGCGCTGTCGAACGCGCAATACGGATAGCCGCGCGACGTCGGGTCCGGATTGAGGAACATGTTGATCTGCTCGCACTGGTTCTGCGCGCCGAGCGGATTGCCGTAACCCGTGAACGGGCTCGAACCGAAGCCGGGCAGCGTAGCTTGCGAGTCGGGCAGCGCGGGGTTGTAGCCGCCTTCGATGTTGCCCTGCCCGGTGGCGCCCGAAACCAGCCACGGGAACTGGTTGCCGGTCTTCGCGAAGTTGCGCTGGTTGGCCCACAGCGCCTCTTCCTTCTGGTAGCTGCCGCTTACGGTAATGTTGAAGCGGTCCTTGTCGAGGTTGCCCCAGCCGGCCACGACGTGCGCTTCGACGTTTTCGCCGTCGCCGCTGCGCGTCGGCGCGCCGTAGGTCACGCCGACTTCGGCGCCGGTGTAATCCTTCGTCAGGATGAAGTTCACCACGCCCGCGATCGCGTCGGAGCCGTACACGGCGGACGCGCCGTCACGCAGCACTTCGACGCGCTCGATGGCGGAGATGGGAATCGAGTTGACGTTGACCGATGCACCGTCGTCGCCCGCGAACGGCGCGAGCCGCCGGCCGTTGACGAGCACCAGCGTCCGATAGGAACCGAGGCCGCGCATCGAGATCGACGCCTGGCCGTAGGTGGACAGGCCGGCGCCCGTGGCCAGTTGGGTTGCCTGCAGCGTGTTGATGGCCGACACCGTCTGCAGCAACTGCTCGGTGTTCACCGCGCCGATCTTCGCAATTTCTTCTCTTGTAACGATCGTGACCGGCAGTGCGCCTTCCGCCTCGACCCGTCGAATCGACGAGCCGGTGACATCGACGCGAATGTCCGGTGCCTGCGCGAGCGCTTCGGTGACCGCAGCGGTGCCGGTCGCGCCGAGCACGCATGCGAGCGCCGTGGCGACTCTCTTGCGTTGGAAATTCATATGGAAGCCCCCAAAGGAAATGTAGTACCGGAAAGACGAAAAGTTCGTCTTTCGACACACGGTAGCAACGGTACAACAGGGGCTTTTGTCGCGGCAACCAAACTCCCGGAAACGCTGGCGTTAGAGCCCCGGTTTTGTTGCAATTTCGCCAACTTGCGAAGTGCCGGCCCGCCTGCGCGAACCACCGGGAAATCGATTCCCGGCCGCATGCCGGCGACGTCCGGGGCTGGATGTGCAGGTGCAGCAAGCGCCGCCCCGTCCGGTTACGGGGACGCGGATTTCGCCCGTCCGTCGGAGGACACCTGAGCGATGAATGAGAGGGAACGGTTCCGGATCTCGGCCGCCAGTCCGGCGGACGTCGCCGAGCTTCACGCGCTGGTACGCGGGCTCGCCGAGTACGAGCGGTTGTCGGATCTGTGCGTTTCCACCGAGGCCGATCTGGCCCGGGCGCTATTCACACCGCCGGCCGCCTGCGAAGCGCTGATTGCGCGTCTTGACGGAGAATCTGAAGAGGCGGTCGGTTTCGCCTTGTTTTTCCATACTTACTCGACATTCCTCGGCCGCCGCGGCCTGTGGCTCGAGGACCTGTTCGTCGTTCCCGCGCACCGCGGCAGGGGGCTCGGGCGGCAACTGCTGACAGCGCTGGCGCGCATCGCGACGGAGCGCGGCTGCGGCCGCTTCGAATGGTCGGTGCTGGACTGGAACGCGCCGGCGATCCGGTTCTACGAGTCGCTCGGTGCGCGCATGTTGCCGGACTGGCGGATCGCCCGCGTCACGGGCGCCGACCTCGATCGGCTCGCCGGCGCGCTTGGCCAGGTGCCCGGCTAGGGGCCCGTCCCCGGCCCGCGGTCAGCCCGCGCGCCCCGGCGCCGGGCACCCGGCGATCGGCTCGACGTAGTCCACCACCGGCGTCCACGACGCGTTGATGCGGTTTTCGAACTGCGCGTTCAGGTAGTAGCGCCGGCACGGCTCGAGCGTGATGGACATCTTCTGCAGCGGGGTGTCGGCCCAGCGGGTCGATACGCCCTCGAGCAGGATGTCATGCGGACCCGGATCCACCTTGATCGGATATCGGGTCGTGCGCGTATAGCTCGTCCCGTCGACGTTCGCAATCAGCGCGGGCGCCCGATCCAGGATCGTCTTGTCGTACCGGTTGCCCGAGATTTCGCTCCAGGTCGGGCCGTAGGTCGCACAGCCGCCGAGGCACAGCGCGACCAGCGCGTAGAGGATTTTGTTGTTCATCGTGTGGTCTCCAAGAGCGGGTGAACAGCACCGGCCGGCGATTTCTTCCAACGGGCGACCCCACCGAAGCATCCCTTAAACTGCCGGCCTCGTCCATGCCTTCGGTTGCGATGTCACGCGAGAAGTTCCTTCCCCCCTCCGGCCTCGGCGCCGATTTCTGGTCGCTGCGCTTTGTCGAGGAAGTGAGCGAATCGTTCTGCGTGCGCAAGAACGTGCCGCAGCCGTTCGCGATGGCCACCGATCGCGGCGTCATGGCGACCGTCTATGCGGGCGGCGGCTACGGTTACGCCGCCACCGCCGATACTTCACCGCGCGGTGCGCGGGCTGCGCTCGAGCGTGCAGCGGCATGGGCGCGTTCCACCGCGCGCTACGCGATCACCGACTCGCGCACGCTGCCGCGGCCGTCGCCGCGTGGCGACTACGCGTCGCCTTCGATCGACGCGGCGCTGCCGACACGCCAGGAGTGGTACGAGCTGCTCGAGCGGGAATCGCTCGAGGCCGGGCTCGATCCGCGGATCGTCGACTGGGAAGCTTTGGTCGACGTGCGCCATGCCACGCATCGCCTGGTCACGAGCGCCGGCGGTGACGTCGTGCAGCGGTTTCGCTTCGTCTCCCCCTCGCTCGGGGTCACCGCGCATGCTGACGGAATCACGCAGCGGCGCTCGCTGAACGGTGATCGCGGCATCTGCCAGCAAGGCGGCTTCGAGATTCTCGAGCGCTTTCGCTTCCATGGCAGCGGCCGCCGCGTTGCCGAGGAGGCGCTCGAGCTTTTGGCCGCGCCGAACTGTCCGTCCGGCCCAATGGACGTGCTGCTCGCGCCGGATCAGATGGTTCTGCAGATCCACGAGTCGATCGGCCATCCGCTCGAGCTCGACCGCATCCTCGGCGACGAGCGCAACTTCGCGGGCACGAGCTTCGTCACGCAGGACATGTTCGGCAGCTATCGCTACGGATCGGCGCACCTCAACGTCACGTTCGACCCGACGCGCGTTGAAGAGCTCGCGAGCTACGCGTTCGACGACGACGGCACGCCCGCGACGAAAACCTGGCTGATCCGCGAAGGCATTCTCGAGCGGCCACTCGGCGGCGCGATCTCGCAGGCACGCGCCGGCTTGCCGGGAGTCGCGAACGCGCGCGCCGACAGCTGGAACCGCCCGCCGATCGACCGGATGGCGAACTTGAACCTCGAGCCGGGGGACGCGACCTTCGACGAACTCGTCGCGGGCATCGAGCATGGCGTGCTGCTCGAGACCAATTCGTCGTGGTCGATCGACGACTCGCGCAACAAGTTCCAGTTCGGATGCGAGCGCGGCCGCGTCATCGAGCACGGCCGTCTCCGCCACGTCGTGCGCAATCCGAACTATCGCGGCGTGAGCGCCGTGTTCTGGCGCAGCCTCGCGCGCGTCGGCAACGCGGACACCGTACAGGTGCTCGGCACGCCGTACTGCGGCAAGGGCGAGCCGTCGCAGACGATTCGCGTCGGCCATGCATCGCCGGCGTGCGTGTTCACCGGCGTCGATGTTTTCGGCGGCGAGGATTGAGTACGCCGATGGAAGCGTACTTCGAGACGCTCGCGACGGCGATCGACCGCGCGCTCGCGCCGGGCGAGCGGCATGCCACCTGGCTCGCGGCCGAGGAAACCGATTTCGTCCGCATGAACCGCGGCAAGGTGCGCCAGCCCGGACACGTCGCGCAACGCTACGCCGAGATCCGACTGATCCACGGCGCCCGACATGCTTCGCACGCGCTTTCGCTCACCGGCGATGCCGCAGCCGACGCGATCGCGGCGAGCGCCGCCGTGGCCGGACTGCGCGACGTGCTGCCGCAGCTCACCGACGATCCGCATCTGCTGCTTCCCAATGGCGTCAACTCGTCGAGCGACGTGCGCGGCGACCCGTTGCCTGCTGCGGAAGCCATCGTCGAGCAGGTGCTGGAGATGGTGAACGGCCACGACTTCGTCGGGCTGCTCGCGACCGGCCCGGTCTTCCGTGGCTTCGCGAACTCGGAAGGCCAGCGCAACTTCCATTCGATCGCGACGTTCAACCTGCAGTGGAGCCTCTATCACCGCGCCGACAAGGCGGTGAAGCATGCGTACAGCGGGCTCGCGTGGAGCGACGACGGGCTTGCCGGCCGCATCGCGCAATCGGTCGAGGATCTCGCGCTCGTGAGCCGGCCGCCGCGCTCGCTCGCACCGGGTAAATACCGCGCCTACCTGGCGCCGGCGGCCATGCAGGAAATCACCGAGCTGCTCGCCTGGGGTGGCTTCTCCGCGCGCGCGCTCGAGACGCAACAAAGTGCGCTCGCGAAAATGCGCACGGGCGCAACGCTCGATCCTCGCGTGCAAATCGCCGAGGACATCGCCGCGGGCATCGCGCCCGCATTCCAGGCCGACGGTTTCGTGCGGCCGGCCCGCGTGCCGCTCGTCGCCGATGGCGCGCTCGTGGGCGCGCTCGTGTCGCCACGCACCGCGCGCGAGTTCGGACTCGATGCAAACGGCGCGAACGGCGCGGAATCGCCCGAGGCGCTCGCGATGAGTGGCGGCACGCTCGCGATGTGCGACGCGCTCGCAGCGCTCGACACCGGCCTCGCGATCGGCAACCTCTGGTACCTCAACTATTCGGACCGGCCGGCGTGCCGGATGACCGGCATGACGCGATTCGCGACGTTCTGGGTGGAGAACGGCCGCGTCGTCGCGCCGGTCGACGTGCTGCGCTTCGACGACACGCTCTACCGCCTGCTCGGCGACAACCTCGAAGCGCTGACGAGCGAGCGCGAGCTTGCGCTGGAATCGAGCACGTACGGATCGCGCAAGCTCGAAAGCGTGCTGCTGCCCGGCGCGCTCGTGTCGGAGATGAACTTCACGCTGTGAAGCGCTGACACCGATTTCTAAAGTGATGCAACGGGGAGGGGAACGATGGAAGCGCTCAAGGGCAGTGCGGACACGCTGTTCGTTCTTTTGGGCGCCGTCATGGTGTTCGCCATGCACGCCGGCTTCGCGTTCCTCGAGCTCGGAACCGTGCGCCGGAAGAGCCAAGTCAACGCGCTGGTCAAGATCCTCACCGACTTCGCTGCGTCGACCATCGCCTATTTCTTCATTGGCTACGCGGTCGCCTACGGCGTGCATTTCTTCACCGGTGCGGAGACGCTGGCGCAGGCAAGCGGCTACGCACTCGTCAAGTTTTTCTTCCTGCTGACGTTCGCCGCCGCAGTCCCGGCGATCGTGTCGGGCGGCATCGCCGAGCGTGCCCGCTTCAATCCGCAGATGGCGGCGTCGTTTGCAATCGTGGCGCTCGTTTATCCGTTCTTCGAGGGCATCGCTTGGAACGGTCGCTTCGGACTCCAGGCATGGCTCAAAGGCGCGTTCGGCGCCGAGTTCCACGATTTCGCCGGCAGCGTCGTCGTGCATGCCGTGGGCGGCTGGATCGCGCTCGTCGCCGTGCTGCTGCTCGGAGCGCGGCGCGGACGTTACGCGAAGGACGGCGGCGTCGCAGCCCATCCGCCGTCGTCGATTCCGTTCCTGGCGCTTGGCGCATGGGTGCTGTCCGTGGGCTGGTTCGGGTTCAACGTGATGAGCGCGCAGACGATCGACAAGATTTCCGGGCTCGTCGCGATCAATTCGCTGATGGCGATGGCGGGCGGCACGCTCGCCGCGCTGTTCGTCGGGCGCAACGATCCCGGCTTCGTTCACAACGGCCCGCTGGCGGGGCTGGTTGCGATTTGCGCCGGCTCGGACGTCATGCACCCGATCGGCGCGCTCGCCACCGGCGCGATCGCCGGCGCGATGTTCGTCGTGCTGTTCACTTACACGCAGAATCGATTGCGCATCGACGACGTGCTCGGCGTGTGGCCGCTGCACGGCGTCTGCGGCGCGTGGGGCGGTCTCGCGGCCGGCATATTCGGCACCGCTGCGCTGGGCGGCCTCGGCGGTGTCGCGTTCGGCTCGCAACTCGCTGGCACGGCATGCGGCATCGTCGTCGCGCTCGCGGGCGGGGCGCTCGTCTACGGCTCGCTCAAGGCGACCGTGGGTCTGCGCCTCGACGAGGAGGAGGAGTTCATCGGCGCGGATCTGGCGATCCACCGGATTCCGGCGACGCCGAACGACTGACCTGCGCTACCGTCCCCAGCGCAGCGCCAGCGGCGAAACTTTCGCGGCGAGCGCGAGCAAACTGCGCCGCGTCGCCGGATGCAGCGGCGCGAGCGGATGCCGGACGGCGTCCGATGCAATCACACCGCCCTCCTTCATCACCGTTTTAGTCGCGCGCAATCCGCATTGCCGATTTTCGTAGTTGATCAGCGGCAATACGCGCGCGTACGCGGCTTCCGCTTCGGCATGCCGGCCCGCAAGGAATTGCGTAACGACCGGCTTGATCAGGTCGGGCAACAGCGCGCTCGGCATCGTTCCGGTCGCGCCCGCTTCGAGATCGGCCATCAGCGTGATCGACTCCTCGCCATCGAACGGCCCGGCGATCGCTTCGCCGCCCGCCTCGATCAGTGCGCGCAGCTTCGCTGCCGCGGCCGGAACCTCGATCTTGAAATAGCGCACCAGCGGCACTTCGCGCGCGAGCCGCGCGAGGAGCGGCACGCCGAGCGTGACACCGCTCAACGGCGCGTCCTGCACCATGATCGGAATGCGCGCCGCGTCCGCAACTCGTGCGAAATGCGCGACGACGCCGTCGTCGTCGGCGCGCAGCCCGACGCCGTGGTACGGCGGCATCAGCATCAGCATCGCCGCACCGGCCGCAGCCGCGGCGCGGCCGCGCTCGGCGGCGATGCGCGTGCTGAAATGGCTGCATGTAACGATCACTGGAACGCGTCCGGCGACGTGCGACAGGCACAGCTCGAGCAGCGTATCGCGTTCGTCGTCTGCGAGCAGGAACTGCTCCGAATAGTTGGCGAGGATGCAGATGCCATCGACGCCCTGGTCGACCATGCAATCGAGCACGCGACGCTGCCCGGCGAGATCGAGCCCGCCTGCGTCGTCGAACGGCGTGGGGGCGATTGGAAAAACGCCAGAGTGTGGAATTGCGGCGGGCATGTGCTGTCCTGTCTTTATGCGGTCGTGGATCCGCGCCTGATTGTACGCACGAAGGCGATGCTCCGGCTCTCGATCGTCAGGAGCGAATCGGCTGTCCCCGGAAGTCCTCCCGGATTTCAGAAGCCTCCCTGTGTGATATCGTGTGTGAGGAGGTACACATGGCCACGAACCTTGCACTCGATCCCGAACTCGTCGAACGCGCGCTCGAGTTAAGCGGCGAAACGACCAAGCGAGCGGCGGTTACGCGTGCGCTCCAGGAGTTCATCGCACGGCGAAGCCAGAGGCGCCTCGTCGAGCTCATGGGCAAGCTCGAGTGGGACGATGAGTTCAACTACAAGTCCGAACGCTCCCGTCCTTGAGCCTGTTTGTCGACACGAGCGTTTGGTCGCTTGCATTTCGCCGCGACGCCGCTCCGACGATTCCCGAGGTCCGCGCCTTGCGGGAGGCGCTCGAAGGCAGCGTCATCGTCATCACGACCGGCCTTGTACTTCAGGAACTGCTGCAGGGATTTGCCGGTCCCAAAGCGCGTCGGGAGATCGTCGCACGATTCGATGCGCTCCCGGCGCTTCGTCCCGATCGGCGCGATCACATCGAAGCCGCGGAGCTCCGGAATCACTGCCGGCGGGCCGGGGTACAGATGGGCACGATCGACGCACTGATCGCTCAGCTGTGCATCCGACATCGGCTCATGCTCCTGACGACCGACAACGATTTCGTGCTCGCCGCGAAGCATTGCCCGCTTCGGCTGTGGAAGTGAAGTCGGCGCGTCATGGCGCCGGAGTCGCGAACGGCCGATCCATCAAACGCTGCTCCGCTTCATGAATCTTTTTGAATTCCTTGTGCGCCACCGCATCGACGCCGAGCGCTTCGACCATCCGCCCGTCATGACGGTCGAGGAATCCGAACGGCTGGTCCCGCAGCTTCCCGGCGCCAAGACCAAGAACCTGTTCCTGCGCAATAAGAAGGGCGACCGCCACTTCCTGGTCACGTTGCCGCACGATCTTGCGGTCGATCTGAACGCGCTCGGCGCACGGCTCGGCGCGGGTCGGCTCGGATTTGCATCAGCCGAGAGGCTCGAGCGGCATCTCGGCGTCACGCCGGGCTCGGTCAGCCTGCTCGCGCTCGTCAACGACGCAGCGCATGCGGTGGAATTCGTGATCGACCGCTCGTTGTGGCACGCGGAGGCCGTGCACGCGCATCCGCTGCGCAATGACGCGACGATGGTGGTGCCGCATGCATCGCTCGCGCGCTTCCTCGAAATTACTGGCCACCCTCCCCGCATTCTCGACGTCGACGATAATGAGGCCGGGTCGCTCGCGGCGGGCCGCGCCGCAGGCAAGGAGACGTGATGGCAGAAGGTGAAGCGGCCGGCACCGGCATCAAGGCAAAGGATGAACCGACCGGCGCCGGCGAAGGGCAGGCAGGCGGCGATTTTCGCGCCCATCTGATCCGCTACGGCGGCGACGCGTATCACGAAGTCGTCGAGAAGGCGCAGGGCTGTTACGTCTTCGACGCGAAGGGCAGGAAAATCCTCGATTTCACGTCGGGCCAGATGTGCGCCACCGTCGGCCACAATCATCCGAACATCGTCGGTGCCATCAGGAAGAGCTGCGACACAGCGCTGCATCTGTTCTCGGGGATGATCCCGCGCAGCGTCGTGCAGCTCGCCGAGGCGCTGGCCAAGATCGTGCCGAAGCCGCTCGCGAAGTCGCTGTTCGTCAATACCGGCAGCGAAAGCAACGAAGCCGCGATCAAGATGGCCAAGCTGCACACCGGCGGCTACGAAGTCGTCGGACTCGGCGGCTCATGGCACGGTGTCACCGGCAATGCCGGCTCCGTGTCGTTCGCGAGCGATCGCAAGGGTTACGGGCCCGGCATGCCGGGCACGTTCGTGATTCCCGAGCCCAATGCGTACCGCTGTCCGATCCGGCATTGCCGCGACCGCTGCGACCGGACGTGCATGAAGGTCGGCTTCGATCTCTACGACATGCAGTCGACTGGCGCGCGCGCGGCGGTTGTCGCCGAACCCGTGATCAGCGCCGGCGGCGTCATCGTCCCGCCGGACGGCTATTTCGGCGCGCTGCAGGAGGAAACCCGGAAGCGGGAGATGCTGTTGATCTTCGACGAGGCGCAGACGGCATTCGGGCGTCTCGGTCACTGGTTCGCGGCGTCGCATCTGCGCGTGACCCCCGACATCCTCACGGTATCGAAGACGCTCGGCGGCGGCATACCGCTCGCCGGCGTGATCACGACCGATGCGATCGAGGAAAGCTGTCACCGCCGCGGCTTCGCGTTCTACACGTCGCACGTCTCCGATCCGCTGCCGGCCACCGTGGGTCTCGCCGTGCTGCAGACGATCGAGCAGGAGCGGCTGCTGATGCGAAGCCGCGAAATGGGCGACTACCTCGTCGCGCGGCTGCAGGAACTGCAGGCGCGTCACGCCGAGATCGGCGACGTCCGCGGCATGGGACTTCTGCGCGGCATCGAGCTTGTCAAGGATCGCGAAACGCGCGAGCCGAATCACGAGCTCGGCGCGTTGACGACCGCGCGCTGTCTCGAGCTCGGGCTCAGCATGAACATCCGCCGCCGGCCCGAGCGCGGCTCCGTATGGCGCATTGCGCCGCCGCTGACGGTGAAGCGGGAGGACATCGACCTGGCGATGACGATCTTCGACCAGGCCTTGACGGAAATGAAGGGGGTGGTGGCGGGACGGCAATCGGGCACAATGCTTGCCGCCCGCTGAGGAGGCGAAGGTAACTAACGAAGGAGGAGATCATGCGCAAATCCTGGCTAATGGTCGGCGCGTCGACGCTGCTCGTCGGCGTGTTCGGTATCGGCATCGCCCGCGCGGACGTGCTCGCGGACGTGAAGAAGAAAGGCGTGCTCGTCGTCGGCACGAAGGCCGATTACCGGCCGTTCGGCTACCTCGATCCGTCGGGGAAGATCGTCGGCTTCGAACCCGATCTCGCCGCTGACGTCGCGAAGCGCCTCGGCGTGAAGCTCGAGCTGGTGCCCGTCGTCGCGTCCAACCGCATCCAGTTCCTGCAGCAGGGCAAGATCGACATGATGATCGCGACGATGAGCGACACGCCGGAGCGTCGGAAGATCGTCGACATCGTCGAACCCGACTACTACGCGTCTGGCACGAACGTGCTCGCAAAGAAATCCGAGAACCTGAAGAGCTGGGACCAGCTCAAGGGCAAGAAGGTCTGCCTGATCCAGGGTTCGTTCTACAACAAGGAGCTGCAGGAGAAGTACGGCATCGAAGGCGTCGCGTTCCCGGGTACGTCCGAGGCGTATGCCGCACTCAAGAACGGCAACTGCGTCGCATTCGCGTACGACGACACGGCGATCGTCGGCGAAATGGCGAAGCCCGAATGGAAGGACTACGAGATGCCGCTCGACTCGATTCTCGTCCAGCCGTGGGGTCTCGCAGTCAAGCAGGGCGAGAAGGGGTTCGCCGACTTCCTGTCGAAGACCATCACCGACTGGCACAAGACCGGGTTCGTTCAGCAGCTCGAGAAGAAATACGACATCAAGCCCACCAAGTTCGCGCAGGACATGCACGCGAAGTACAAGTAGCGCGCTTCTATGCAGCTCGTCTGGGATTGGTTCCGGTGGCTCAATGACGCCACCGGGATCAACCTGACGATCTTCTACGACGCGTTCGACCGCGGCCGCTTCGCGAGCGGCTTCTGGATGACGGTCAAGCTGTCGGTCGTCTGCATCGCCGCCAGCGTGGTCATCGGCGTCATCGGCGCCTGGATCCAGGGCTCGCGTTTCCGTGTCGCGCGCACGATCGTCTACTGGTACATCCAGGCGTTTCGCAACACGCCGCCGCTCGTCCAGCTCTACTTCTTCTATTTCGGGCTCGGCGCGCTCGCCACGGGCGTCGGCGGCCCGCTCGTCACGAACGTCACGTGGGCAATCGTCTCGCTGTCGTTCTTCGCCGGCGCGTTCAACGTCGAGATCTTCCGCGCCGGTATCGAAGCGGTCCCGCGCACGACGATCGAAGCTGCGGAATCGCTCGGGTTCAGCCGCCTGCAGACGTACGTGCGCGTCATGCTGCCGCTTGCGTTTCGTATCAGCCTCCCGGCGCTCAACAACAACCTGGTGAACCTGGTCAAGACGACGACACTCGCCTACGCGATCGCCGTGCCCGAGATGCTGTACGTGTCGAGCCAGATCTGGTCGGACGAGTTGAACGTGCCGGTGATGATGAACGTGCTGCTCGTCTGCTACTTCCTGCTTGTCGGCGTGCTCGTGTACGCGATGCACCGGTGGGAGCGCGCGATCCGGGTGCCGGGGTTCGGCGTATGAGGACCGATGCGCGCGACGCCGTACTGCCGGTCATCCTGCCGGCAGGCGAGCGGCTGGCGCGCACGGCGATGCGCGAGCGCAACGCGGGCACATATCCGCTTCGCCTGCGCGGCTCGCACGGATGGGCGCTGCTCGGCGCGTTTCTGCTGGGCTGCGGCATCGCGCAGGCTCAGTCGCAGCCGGAGGCGCCGTCGATTTTCGACACGCTGTGGAAGTGGACGCCACTGCTCGCGCGAGGCTTCGTGTTCAACCTCGCGATCAGCTTCATGGCGATGGCGATCGGAACCGTGGCCGGTCTTTTCCTCGGCTTCGCGCAAATCTCGCTGCTGCCGCCGGTGCGAAGGGGTGCGTGGTTCGCGACACACTTCTTCCGCAACGCGCCGTGGCTCGTGCTGCTCTTCTATTGCATGTTTTTGCTGCCGTTCCAGATCACCGTTTTCGGCGTGACGATCCCGATTCCCGACTGGACGAAGGCGACGCTCGGGCTTGCGCTGCCCGTGATGGCGAACGTTTCCGAGATCGCGCGCGGCGCGATCCAGTCGATCCCGACGACGCAATGGGAGGCCGCGGGATCGCTCGCGTTCAACCGCCGCCAGACGCTGTGGATGATCATCTTCCCGCAATGCATCAAGCGGATGCTGCCGCCCTGGATGAATCTCTACGCGATCCTCACGATGGCCACGGTGCTCGCGTCGATCGTCGGCGTCAACGAGATGATGACGCTCACGCAGCGCGCACTGTCCGCCGAAAACCGTCCGGGGCTGCTGCTGGCGTTCTACAGCTACGTGCTGCTGTGGTTCTTCGTCTACTGCTACCCGATCGCACGCTGGACGGTTCGTCTCGAAGCGCGCTACGCCGTCAACCAGTGATGGCTGCGGCAGGCGACTCGAACGAGCCGATCGTAGTCCTGCACGATGTGCACCAGGCGTTCGGGAACCTCGAAGTGCTGAAGGGCATATCGTTCAGCGTCAGGAAGGGCGGTGTCGCCTGCATCATCGGCCCGTCGGGGTCGGGCAAGTCCACGCTCCTGCGCTGCATCAACGGCCTCGTGCCGATTCGCAGCGGGACGATCCGCGTCGCAAATTTCGACGTGCATCTGCTGAAGACCGACCAGGAGAAGATCGCGTTGCGCAAGGAAGTGTCGATGGTCTTCCAGCAATACAACCTGTTTCCGCACAGGACGGCACTCGACAACGTGATGATGGCGCCGATCCACGTGCTGAGGGAGGACCGGACCGAAGTGCGCGACCGCGCCATCGCGCTGCTGACGAAGGTCGGCCTTGCCGCGAAGCAGAATGCCTATCCGGGCGAGCTGTCGGGCGGCCAGCAGCAGCGCGTGGCAATCGCGCGCTCGCTCGCAATGCGGCCCGAGGTGATGCTGTTCGACGAGGTGACCGCCGCGCTCGATCCCGAGACCGTGAAAGAGGTGTTGAGCACGATCCAGGAGCTTGCGCGAGAAGGCATGACCTGCATCCTGGTAACGCACGAGATGCGATTTGCCCGCGAGATCGCTGACCAGGTTCATTTCACCGACGGCGGTACGATCGTCGAATCGGGCCCGCCCGCGCAGCTGTTCGATCATCCGCGCAAGGAGCGCACGCGCGCGTTCCTGTCGCAGATTCTATGAACAGATATTCGATCTTCTCGCTCGCGCGTCATGCGCTGCGCGGTCACCGCGACTGGCCCCTCGCCTGGCGCCATGCGATGCCGAAGAAGCGCTACGACGCCGTCGTCATCGGCGGCGGCGGCCACGGCCTTGCGACGGCCTACTACCTCGCGAAGGAGCACGGCATGCGCGACGTTGCCGTGCTCGAGAAGGGATGGCTCGGCGGCGGCAACACCGGGCGCAACACGACGATCGTTCGCTCGAATTACCATCTCGACGCCAACGCGCACTTCTACGAATACTCGCTGAAGCTCTGGGAACGGTTGTCGCAGGAGCTGAACTTCAACGTGATGTACAGCGCGCGCGGCGTGTTGAACCTCGTCCATACGCCGGCCGACATGGACGCGGCGATCCGGCGCGGCAATGCAATGCGCCTGAATGGCATCGACGCGCGATTCCTGATGCGCGACGAGATCGCGGCGCGCATTCACAACCTCGACTGCTCGACCGACGCACGCTTTCCGATCCTGGGTGGCCTGCTGCAACCGCGCGGCGGCACCGTCCGTCATGACGCGGTCGCGTGGGGCTACGCGCGCGCAGCAGACGCGCTCGGCGTCGACATCGTGGAGGGGTGCGGGGTCACGGGCATCCGTGTCGAGCGCGGCGCCGTCACCGGCGTGCGCACGACGCTCGGCGACATCGAGACCGCGAGAATCGGCATCGCGGTCGCAGGCAATTCCAGCCGTGTCGCCGCCATGGCCGGCATCCGGCTGCCGATCGAGTCGCACGTGCTGCAGGCGATGGTTTCGGAACCCGTGAAGCCGATTCTCGACACGGTCGTCACGTCCGGCGCCGTGCACTTCTACATCAGCCAGTCGGACAAGGGCGAGCTCGTGATGGGCGGAGACCTCGACTTCTATAACTCGTATGCGCAGCGCGGCAACCTGCCGATGATCGAGAACGTCGTGGCGGCGTGCAACGCGCTGTTTCCGAGCTTTGGCCGGTTGCGCCTCATGCGGACGTGGGGAGGCATCATGGACATGACGATGGACGGCAGCCCGATCATCGGCAAGCTGCCGGTGCGCGGGCTGTACATGACCGGCGGCTGGTGCTACGGCGGATTCAAAGCGACGCCGGCGTCGGGCTACGTGCACGCGCATACGATCGCGCACGACGCGCCGCACCCGCTCAACGCAGCGTTCACGCTCGAGCGTTTTGCGGAGGGCCGGACACTCGACGAGAAAGGCGCCGGCCCGTACCCGTGGGCACATTGAACGTCCACCGCCTGCCGCGGCGCATCGCCGCGGTGAACATCGACCACCCGCTGCGGAGCGTCGGGCGATGATGCTGATCCCATGCCCGTGGTGCGGCCTGCGGAGCCAGATCGAGTTCACGAACGGCGGCGATGCGACGCTGCGTCGCCCCGCCACCGACGCTTCGGAAGCGGCGTGGGCCGAGTACGTGTACCTGCGCGACAATCCATGCGGCCCGCACGACGAGCTCTGGTACCACGGCGCCGGATGCCGAAGCTGGTTCAAGGTTCGTCGCGACACGCGCACGCACGAGATCCTCGCGAGCGCACCGGTCACCGACCCGCTCGACAATTGGGTCACCGGGCCGCTCGACGCGAGCAGCGCGCAACCGGCTCAATGAACGACACGACGCGCGCCGGCGAACGCGTCGCCGGTTCTCAATCCTGCCGCCTGGCTGCGGGCGGCACGGCGATCGATCGCTCGCGCGCGCTCGCGTTCGAGTACGACGGCATGCGCTACGAAGGCTATGCGGGCGATACGCTCGCCTCGGCGCTGCTCGCCAACGGCGTACACCTCGTCGCGCGCAGCTTCAAATATCACCGGCCGCGCGGAATATTCAGCGCCGGCGTCGAAGAACCGAGCGCGCTCGTGCAGCTCGCGCGCGGCGCCCGCACCGAGCCGAACACTCGCGCGACCGTCGTCGAGCTGTACGCGGGCTTGAGCGCGCGGAGCCAGAATTGCTGGCCGTCCGTCCGCTTCGACGCGGGCGCGATCGCGAACGCGCTGTCGCCGCTGCTTCCCGCCGGCTTCTATTACAAGACGTTCATGTGGCCGCCGACGCCGAAGTGGTGGCTGCGCTACGAGCGTTTCATCCGCGGCGCGGCCGGCATGGGGCGCGCGGCGAGCGAGCCCGATCCCGATCGTTACGAGCATCAGTTCGCACATTGCGACGTGCTGGTGATCGGGGGTGGGCCCGCGGGCCTCGCGGCGGCGCGTGCGGCGGCCGCATCGGGTGCTCGTGTCATCGTCTGCCATCAATCCGCGCACTTCGCTTCGAATCTCACCGCGAGCGACGCGACGATCGACGGACATCCGGCGGCGCACTGGACCGAGCAGACGCTGTCCGACCTGCGCGCGCGGGCCGACGTGTCGCTTCTCGCCCGAACGACGGCGTTCGGGTATTACGACGACAATCTCGTCGGTGCCGTCGAGCGCGTCACCGACCATCTCGCGGCGCCGCCCTCGCACCTGCCGCGACAGCGGCTGTGGCTGATTCGCGCCCGCGCCGTCGTGCTCGCGAGCGGCGCGATCGAACGAGGCCTCGGGTACGGCAACAACGATCTGCCGGGGACGCTGCTCGCGGGCGCCGCGCAAGCGTACGTGACGCGGTACGGCGTACGGCTCGGCCAGCGCGCCGTGCTGTTCGCCAACAACGACGCGGCCTATGCTTCCGCGCTGACGCTGCACGCGGCCGGCATTCCGATCGGCGGCATCGTCGATGCGCGATCGGAGGATGCGCTGCGTGGTGCGCTTCCCGAGCGCGCGCGGTCGATCGGCCTGGCGATCATGCCGGCATCGGTCCTCGCGAGGGCGCACGGCCGCTTGCGCGTTTCCAGTGTGGACGTGATGCCGCGCGGCGGCGGCACGGCCAGGCGCATCGACTGCGACGTGCTGCTCGTCTCCGGCGGCTGCAGCCCGACCGTGCATCTGTTCTCGCACGCGCGCGGTACGCTGCGCTACGACGCGGCGATCGGCGCGTTTTTTCCGGACGCGTCGCCGCTCGCGATCGCGTGTGCGGGTGCCGTCAACGGAGAATTCGATTTCGCGCGCGCGATCGACAATGGCGCGGTCGTCGGTCGCAACGCGGCTGCAAGCGCGGTCGGCGGACGCAGCGCTGCGATCGGCGCAACGCCCGGCCCGCGCCCGTCCGTTCCGATCGAAGCGCTATCCGATAGATCGTCGTTGCCAGTCGAGCCGCCTTCGAGCAACGCGAAATGCTTCATCGATCTGCAGAATGACGTGACGGTGCGCGACCTCGAGATCGCCGCGCGCGAAGGCTACACGCTGGCCGAGCACCTAAAGCGCTACACGACGCTCGGCATGGGAACCGATCAGGGCAAGACCAGCAACCTGGCTGGCATGGCTTTGCTCGCGGCACGCCTTCGCGTGCCCGTCCCGGACGTCGGTACGACGACGTTCCGCCCGCCGTACACGCCCGTCACGCTCGGCGCGATCGCCGGTACCGCGCGCGGGGCGCACGTCGAGCCGACGCGCCGCACGGCCATGCACGCTTGGCACGCCGAGCATGGCGCGCGCTTCGTCAACGCGGGACTATGGAAGCGTCCGCACTCGTACCCGCGGCGGGGCGAGTCGGAAGACGACGCAGCCGACCGCGAGGCACGCAACGTCCGCAGCAACGTCGGCGTCGTCGACGTGTCGACGCTCGGCAAGATCGAGCTGCAGGGACGCGACGTCGCCGAATTCCTGAACCGGATCTACATCAACCGCTTCGACACGCTGACCGTCGGCCGCTGCCGCTACGGTGTGATGCTGCGCGAGGATGGCATCGTCCGCGACGACGGAACGATGTCGCGACTCGACGATACGCACTTCCTGATGACAACCACCACTGCGAACGCGGTGGCAATCATGCAGTACATCGAGCGGCTGCTGCAGCTCGACTGGCCGGAACTCGACGTCCACGCCACGTCGGTGACCGAGCAATGGGCTGCCGCAGCCGTCTCCGGACCGAAATCGCGCGCGCTGCTTGCGCGGGTTGTCGACATCGACGTCGCCAACGAGGCGTTTCCGTTTCTCGCAGTCGGGACATGCATGCTGCGTACGGCGGATAACCCGATCCCGGCGCGCTTGTTCCGCATGAGCTATTCCGGCGAGCTCGCGTACGAGGTCCACGTGCCGTCGCGATACGGCCGTGCGATGTGGGACGCGATCATCGGCGAGGGCGACGCATTCGGCCTGATGCCGTACGGCACCGAGGCGATGAACACGCTGCGCGTCGAAAAGGGCCACGTCGTCATCGGATCGGAGATCGACGGCCGCACGACGGCGGCCGACCTCGGCATGGAGAAGCTCGTCAATCCGAACAAATGGTGTGTCGGCAAGCCGCTGCTCGCGCGTGCCGCGCTGAACGCCCCGGATCGCTGGCAACTCGTCGGTCTCATCGCGCGCGGGGGCGCCACGATACCGCGCGGCGCGAAGATCGTCGCCGATCCCGATCGCGCGCCGCCTGTTCCGATGCTCGGTCACGTGACGTCGTGGTGTGCGAGCCCGCACGTCGGCGCGTCGATCGCGCTCGCGCTCGTCGCCGGCGGCCGCGCGCGCCACGGGGAAAGCCTGTGGGCGGTGTCTCCGCTCGCCGATGCGCGTGTGCTCGTCGACGTCGGGCCGTCGTGTTTCGTCGATCCGGACGGAGAGCGATTGCGTGGCTGATCCGAACGCGCTCGTGATTTCCGAAGCGGACGTGGCACTCGCGTGGAACGTGCGCGGGGATATGACGAACGCCGCGTTCGTCGCGGCGGTCGAACGCGTGATCGGCATCCCGCTGCCGACGCGACCGAATGCGAGCGCGCGCGGCGTCGCGCTGCTGACGCAACAGCACGCGAACGGTGATGCAGGCGCCCTGCTGTGGCTTGGTCCGCGATCCTGGCTGTTCGTGGCCGGCCGGCCCGCCGCGAACGGCGCGTTCGACGCCACCCGCACGGCGCTCAACGATGCGCAGGGCGCGCTGTTCGACGTTTCGTCGAGTTATGTCGGATGGACGATTTCAGGCGCCGCGACAATACGCGTGCTCAACCGCGGCTGTCCGCTAGACTTGAATCCGGCCGTGTTTCGTCCCGGAGACTGCGCGCAGAGCGTCCTTGGGCACGTCAATGCGCTGTTTTACCGTCCGGACGAAGGCAACGCGTTCATCGTGTTGGTCGCACGCAGTTTCGCGGCCGATGTTTGGGAGCAGCTTGCCGGTTATGCGGCAAGCGACGGTTACCGGCTCGGTCCGCGCGCCGCGTTCGGCCTTCGCGAGGCGAACTGAGCGACGGCGCGATGGCTTGCAGGTTCATCCAGACTGCGGACGCGTGCCGAACCAGTGAGCGAGACGCAGCGCGGTGTCGCCGAGGCGGACCATTCGAAGCAGATTCGCCATTGCATGTTGATGCGGATGCTGTACTGGCCCTTCCGGTCGCCTTTCAGTCCTTCGCGAGCATTCGATGGCAGTGCCTGAAGATGCGAGAGGCTGATCGACGCCTGGCGTAGTCAACCCGGTTGCGAAAGCGCTGCCAGAATCGCCTCGCTCGCCGACGTGCCGATGCGATTCGCGCCGGCCTCGATCATCGTGCGCACGTCGGCGAGCGTGCGAATGCCACCCGATGCCTTGACGCCGAAATTCGGACCGACTTCGGTGCGCATCAGGCGCACGTCGGCCGCCGTCGCGCCGCCTGCCGGATGAAAGCCGGTCGACGTCTTGACGAACGCAGCACCCGCGTCGCGTGCGAGGCGGCACGCGACGCGTTTTTCGTCGTCGGTCAGCGCCGCCGTTTCGAGAATCACTTTGACGGGAATGCCCGGGGCCGCCTGAACGACCGCGGCGATGTCGGCCTGCACGGCGGGGAACGCACCGCTTTTCAGCCTGCCGACGTGCAGCACCATGTCGAGCTCGCGCGCGCCATCGTCGACGGCAATCTGCGCCGCCGCCACTTTGACAGCCGTCCGCTCGCATCCGTGCGGAAATCCGATCACCGCCGCAACGCGCGCATCGACACCGCGGACCAGCGACACGGCCAGCGAAACGTACGCCGGCTGCACGCAGTAGAAGCCGATGCGAAGGCGTTCGACGAGCGCGGCGCCGGCGCGAACGTCGGCTTCGCTCGCCTCCGGTTTCAGCACCGAATGATCGAGGATTCGTGCGAGCGCACCGGGCGTGAACGCGCCGGGCGTGAGCGAGCCGAATTCCGACGATTTGGCACTCGCCGTCACGACCCCTTCCCCGCTTCGCGGCGCGCGCGCGCGATGCGCGCGACGAGATCGTGCTCGAGCCGTGCCGCGTCGTCGAATTCCGGCGTCGTGTCCGGAATGCCCTGGTAGAAGACGAGCAGCGCGGGAGTGTCACCCGCCGCCGGCGTCGCGCTTGCAAAAAAGCGCCACTCCGTTCGCGGCAGGTCGGCAAAGCGCGCTCGCGGAATGCGCACGATGCGCACGCCGTCGATCGGCGCGACCGCCAGCAGCGCCTGCGAGGCGCGCGTGAACGGATCGACACCGGCGACCGCGAGCGCGCCATACCGCGCACGATCGGCTTCGACGCGCACGACGACCTGCGTGGTCGCTTCGTCCTTGCCGCGCAGCACGCCCCACGCGAGCGCGACACCCTGTGCCGCGAACGCATCGAGCGATCCATGCACTTCGCTTGCCGGCGCGACCCGCGTCGCCGGCGGATCGGCCGCGCGGGCGATCCCGATCACGCCGATCAGCATCGCCGCGCCGATCGGCAGCGAGAAACCCGCGAGCACCCTGCGTCGAAGTGAAGTCATCCGGGTCTCCGTCACTCGTCCCCGAGCACGAAAGCCGCGTGCTCGTCGATGTGCAATACGACGCCGGCGCCCGGCGCGAAGCCGCGCGCGCTGCTGTCGTAACCTGCGACCTCCAGCGTTTCTCCGCCGCATGCCACGACGTACTCGGTCTTCTCGCCCAGGAACGTGCGCGATACGACCGTCGCCGCGATACCGCCCGCCTCGCTTGCGGCGGACGCAAAGCGGATCGACTCCGGCCGCAGCAGCAGGTGCACGGGCTGGCCGGCGCTGAATCGTCCATTCGGGTTCGGCAACACGAAGCGTCCACCAAGCGCGGCAACTTCCAACCCATCGCGAGCGACTCGCTCGATTCGCGCCGACACGAGATTCGCGCGGCCGATGAACTGCGCGACGAACCGCGACTCCGGCCGATGGTAGAGATCCTCGGCCGAGCCCACCTGCGCGATCGAGCCTGCCTGCATGACCGCGATCCGATCGGAGACAGCCATCGCCTCTTCCTGGTCGTGCGTCACGTAGATCGCGGAGATGCCGAGGCTGCGCTGCAGCTCGCGTATCTCGTTGCGCATTTGCACGCGCAGCTTCGCGTCGAGATTCGACAGCGGCTCGTCGAACAACAGCACGCGCGGGCGAATCACGATGGCGCGCGCGAGCGCGACGCGCTGCTGCTCGCCACCGGAGAGCTGCGCCGGAAACTGTGGCTCGTAGCCCGCGAGCCCCACGCGCTCGAGCACGGCGGCGACGTCGCGCCCGATCTCCGCATCCGCATGACCGCGTACGCGCAATCCGTAGGCGACGTTCTCGAACACCGGCAAATGCGGGAACAGCGCATAGTTCTGGAATACGAAGCCAATGCCGCGCTCGTTCGCCGGCTGGTGCGTGACGTCCTGGCCGCCGAACGCGATGCGGCCTGCATCAGGCGTCTCGAAGCCCGCAATCATTCGCAGCGTCGTCGTCTTGCCGCATCCGGACGGCCCGAGCAGCGTCACGAATTCGCCCGGCGCGACGTCGATCGACACGTCGCGCGCCGCGTACACGTCGCCCTTGACGTTGTGCGTAAAGCGCTTCGACAGCCGGTCGACGCGCACGCCGATCGCCGGCTTCGCCGCTTCGCTGCCCCCCGTGGGGGCGGAATTCGACGCTCGGGGCGGTCCTTCGCGTCTCATGTCGCGAGCAGTCCAGTCACGTTGCTTCCGCCCGGCGCCCGCAGCCGGCGCAGCACCTTGCCGATCGCGAAGATGACGACGAACACGATCATCACGACGAGCACCGAGAACGCCGCGGCGGGGCCGAGCGCCAATTCGGTCAGGTTCTCGAGGATCTTGACGGTGACGAGCGTCCAGCCGATCGACACGAGGAAGATCGTCGCGCTGATCGCGGTCATCGAGCGGATGAACACGACGCCGAGCCCCGCGAAGAACGCCGGCAGGATCAGCGGCAGCGTCACGCGGCGGAACGTCGTTCCACTTTTTGCACCCAAGCCCTGCGACGCCTCCTCGAGGCTGCGGTCGATCTGCGACAGCAGCGCGATGGTCGTGCGGATGCCCGTGGCGCCGTAGCGGAAGACGTAGCATGCGACGATGATCAACGCCGTGCCCGTGAGCACGATCGGCGGATCGTTGAACGCGATCAGGTAGCCGATGCCGACGATCGTACCCGGCAGCGCATAGTTGACCATCGACGTGAGCTCCATCGCCGTGCGGCCTGGGAAGCGCCGCCGCGCCACCAGGTAGCCGACGAGCACGCCGTAGAAGCCGCCGACAGGCGTCGCGATCGCCGCGATGACGAGCGTGTCGCGCACGACGCGCAGCCCCTCGGTGAACACGACGCGATAGTGCGCAAGCGTGAACGCATCGTTCGCGCCGAACGCGACGACGAGCGATGCGTACGCGAGGAGCGCGTAGAGATAGAGGATCAGCAGCGTCACCGCGGCGCACACGGCGAGGAGCGCCACGCGTACCGCGGGCGTCACGCTGTCGAACGGCGCCTGGCCTGCGCCTTTGCCGGTGATCGTCACGTAATGCCGGCGCTCGACCCAGTAGCGCTGCAACAGGAAGACGACGAGCGCGGGCACGAGCAGTAACAGCGACAGCACGGCACCACCGCGCAGGTCGAACAGACCGGTGATCTGCAGGTAGGCCTGCGTGGGCAGCACCGGGAACTGGTTGCCGGCGAGAATCAAGGGCGTCGCGAAATCGGCAAGCGATGCCGCGAACAGCAGCAGAAACGCGTTGGCGATGCCCGGGGTGCAAAGCGGCAGCGTGACGGTGCGGAACACGCGGGCGCGCGACGCGCCGAGCGACAGCGCCATGCCCTCGATGTTGGAATCGATCGCCGCCAGCATCGGCCGCAGCGCGAGATACGCGATCGGAAAATACGTGAGCGCCTCGGCGGTCATCGTGCTCGTGAGCCCGTACACGCTGACGCCCTTGATGCCCAGCAAGCCGTGCGTCACCAGTCCGCGCGGCCCGAACGAAAAGATGTAGCCGATCGCAGTGGTGAACGGCGGCGACACGAGCGGCAGCAGCACCGCGACGTCGATCAGTCGTACGAGCACGCGCGGCAGGCGGCAGCGCGTGGCGGCGAACGCGAACACGAATCCCAGCACCGTCCCGACGACGCCGACGAGCGCACCGAGCACGAGGCTGTTGCGAAACGCGGCGATCTGATGGCGATCGCCGACGATCGCCGCGAGACCGGCCATGCTGAGGTGGCCCTGGTCGACGAACACGCGCGCGAGCAGCATCGCGAGCGGGTACAGCACGAACAAGGCCAGCAGCAGCCAAAGCGCGCCGATCGTGACCGCGAGCGCCGGGTCGCCGAAGGCGCGCGCGCGCAACCCCGGCCGTGTCGCGACGACCGTCGCCATCGCCTGCCCTCGCCGCTACGGGTTCAGGATTTCCGCGATCCAGCGGTCGACGATGCGCTTGCGATTCTTGCCCGCGTAATCGGCGTCGATCGGAAAGATCTTTGCGCCCTTCAGCACCGCAGCGAGGCTCGGCTCGAGCTGCACGTCGGGGTCGGCCGGCACGAAATTGATCTTGTGCTTGGCGAACAGGTTCTGCATCGCCGGCGACGCCGCCCAGTCGATCAGCTTCTTCGCCGTATCGGGGTTCTTTGCGCCCTTGATCAGCGCGATCGCCTCGGCCGCCGTGCCGATGCCTTCGCTCGGAAAGCTGATCGCCACGTCGTAGCCCTTCGCCTTCGTGTCGAGCGCGTCGACGATGAAGAAGATGCCGCCGCCCGCCTGGCCGAGTCCCACCGGCAGCGTGCCGCCGCCGCCGCTCTTCGTGTAGAGCTGGATGTTCGGCCGCAACTGCTTCATGTATGCGAACGCCTTCGCCTCGTCGCGGCCGTTGACCTCGAGGATCGAGAAGATGCGCGTGACGGCGGTGCCCGACGTCCGCGCGTCCGCCATCTGCAGCATGTTCTTGTACGCGGGATTCAGCAGGTCCTGCCAGGATGCCGGCGGCTTCAGGTTGTGCTCGGCCAGGAATTTCTGGTTGGTCATGAACACGAGCGGGTCGTCGGCGATCGCGACCCATTGCCCGTCCGCATGGCGGAAGCGCGCCGGCAGCTTGCCGAACGTCGGCGGCTTGTACCGCTCGAACACGCCCTCGGATACGCCGGCTGCGAACGTCTCGACGGGGCCGCCGAACAGCACGTCGACGCGCGGATTGTTCTTCTCCGCGATCACGCGCGCGAGCGCCTCGCCAGACGAGAAGCGCACGAAGTTGACCTTGATGCCGGTCGCCTTCTCGAACTCCTCGAACATCGGCCGCGCCCAGTTCTCGGGCCAGATCGAATAGGCATTCACTTCGGCGGCGCTTGCAGGCTGCGCGAACGACGCGACAAGCGCGAGCGCTGCCAGTGCGCCGCCGCGCAATGCTGCGCGCAGGCGGAAACGGATGGAATGCATGGCGACCTCCTCCTCTGGGCCGCCGCCGCTTGGACCGCCCGCGAATGCGGGAGCCGCGGCGTGCGGATCGGCGGGTAGTGTAGCGTCAGTCGCCGGTTCGCGGCAGTCAGGCGCCGGTTTGCGGCAGCTGCCGCTGCGATCAGTCGCCGGCGCGCGCGCGCTCGCCGCGCCAGCCGCGCGGAATCGACGACAGCAGGCGCTGCGTGTACGGCATCTTCGGATGCCGGTAGATCTCGTCGGAATTGGCGATCTCGACGATCTCGCCGTCGTTCATCACCATCACCTGGTCGGAGATGTATTTGACCACCGCGAGGTCGTGCGAGATGAAGATGTACGAGAGCTTGTACTCGTCCTGCAGGTCCTGCAGCAGGTTCAGCACCTGCGCCTGCACCGAGACGTCGAGCGCCGACACCGATTCGTCGCAGATGAGGATGTCGGGCCGCATCGTCAGGCAGCGCGCGATCGCGATGCGCTGCCGCTGCCCGCCGGAGAATTCGTGCGGATATTTGTAGAATGAAACCTCGGGCAGCCCAACCTTGCCGAGCAGCTCGAACGTCATGTCGGTTCGTTCCTGCGCCGACTTGCCGATGCCGTGGATCGACATCGGCTCGACGATGATCTGGCCGACGGTGAAGCGCGGATTGAGCGACGCGTACGGATTCTGGAAGATGATCTGAATGCGCCGCTTGTACTCCATGAAGTCCTGCGGCGACATCGACAGCAGGTCGCGGCCCTCGAAGAACGCCTCGCCGGTGGTGGCCTCGTGCAGGCGCATCAGCGTCAGGCCCACCGTCGTCTTGCCGGACCCTGACTCGCCGACCAGGCCGAGCGTCTTGCCCTTCGGCAGTTGGAACGACACGTTCTTCACCGCCTTGAACTCGCGCTTGCCGAACAGTCCCTCGCGCGAATAGAAGCTCTTCCCCAGGTTCTTGACGTCGAGCACGATCGGGTCGCTCGGCCGCACACCGCGCCGGCGATCTTCCATGTGCTGCGGGCCGGTGCCGTGGATGAAGTCGTCGATCACCGGCAGGCGCGTCGGCCGCCGGTCGAGCTGCGGCCGGCACATCAGCAGCGCCTTCGTGTACGTGTCCTTCGGCGTTTCGAACACCGTCTTGGCCGGACCCTGCTCGCGGATCTCGCCGTTGCGCATGACGACGACGTAGTCGGCGATCTCTCCGACGACGGCGAGGTCGTGCGTGATGAACAGAACCGACATTTCGTGGCGCTTCTGCAGCGCGCCGATCAGGTCGAGGATCTGCTTCTGGATCGTGACATCGAGCGCAGTGGTCGGCTCGTCGGCAATCAAGAGCTTCGGCTCGCAGGCGATCGCCATCGCGATCATGACCCGCTGCTGCTGGCCACCCGAAAGCTGCGACGGATAGGCGTCGATGCGCCGCTCGGGCTCGGGAATGCCCACCTCGCGCAGCAGATCGACCGCGCGCTTGCGCGCGGCGCGTCCGCTCATGCCGACGTGCAGGCGCAGCACTTCCTCGAGCTGCCAGCCGACGGTGAACACGGGATTGAGCGACGTCATCGGCTCCTGGAAGATCATCGAGATCTCGGCGCCGCGCAGCTTGCGCAACTCGCCGAGCGGCAGACCGACCAGGTTGCGGCCGCCGAGTACGATTTCGCTCGTAGGATCGACGATCGAATTCTCGGGCGGCAGCAAGCCCAGCATCGCGAGCGACGTCACCGATTTGCCGGAGCCCGATTCGCCGACGAGCGCGACGGTGCTGTTGCGCGGAATGTCGAACGTGATGCCCTTGACCGCCTCGAACGTCGTTTGCCGGTCGAGCCGGAACGACACGCGCAGGTTGCGCACGCTGACCAGGGGATCGCTGCCGACGTTCACGGGATTCATCATCGCTGGCTTTCCCTCACGCACCGGCGCGGCCCTTGAGCTTCGGATCGAGCGCGTCGCGCAGCGAATCGGTGAACAGCGAGAATGCCGTCACCAGCAGCGCCATCGCCGTGCCGGCGGCGACGAGCTGCCACCACTTGCCGAGGATGAGTTCGTTCTGTGCCTCGTTCAGCATCGATCCCCACGAGACGACGTCCACCGGAACGCCGAAGCCCAGGAACGACAGGATCACTTCGGCCTTGATGAAGCCGACGACGAGAATCGACAGTTGCACGAGCACGACGTGTGAAATATTCGGAAAGATGTGGATGAACATCCGGCGCGCGTTCGACGCGCCGATCGCGTCGGCCGCCTGCACGTATTCGCGCGACTTATGCTTCAGGTATTCGGCGCGGATCAGACGGAACACGCCGGTCCAGCCCGTGAGTCCGAGGATCAGGATGATCGTCAGCATGCCCTTCTGCTGCAGCACGGCCGCGACCGCGAGGATGAGCAGCAGGTATGGGATCGAATTGAAGATGCTGTAGAACCAGTTGAAGAAGTCGTCGATCCAGCGGCCGTAATAGCCGGCGGCGGCGCCGAACACGGTCCCGAGGAACGTCGCCACAGCGGCCGCGGCAAGGCCGACGAAGATCGACGTTTCAGAGCCCTTGATCGTTTTCTTGAGAACGTCGCGGCCCCACTTGTCGCCGCCGAAGGGCAGCGTCGCCTTGCGCTCCTCGGGCTTCGCCTGCGCGGCCGAGCTCTTGCCGGCGCGGATGTCGGCCATGACGTCGGCAAGCGGATCGACGGACTTTTCCTCGACGGCGGGCGCCGCCGGTGCGCCGCTCGCTGCCGGCGGCTGCACCGCCCCGCCTTCGCGCAGTTTCTCGATGACTTCGCCGATCGGATCGACGACGTTCGAATGGTATTCCGGCGTAGTCGGCGCAATCTCGGTCAATGCGGGCCCTGTACGCACCGTTGAATCGGCAGCGGCCGGCACCGCCGTTGCGACGAACGAAGGCGGCGCGTAATTGATACCCACCTCGCGGTTCCAGTCGCTCGCGACAAGCCCCACCGCAGACAGGATCATCATGACAATGAACGCGGCGACGATGACGAGCGACACCATCCCGACGCGATCGGACTTGAGCCGCCGCCAGGCCAGCATCCACAGGCCGGGCGACACGGTGTGCGGAACTTCGCGTACGAGCGGCGGGGCGCGGTCGCGGAGCGCGGCGATGTCGGTGGCCATCGTCGACGACTCCTTACTTGAGCTGCACGCGCGGATCGACCGCCTTGTAGGCAAGGTCCGCGAGCAGGTTCGTCAGGATCGTCGCGAAAGCGACGTAGACGGTGATCGCCTTGATCACCGGAAAGTCCGACCGCTCGACGGCGAGGATCACCTCGCGACCGATGCCGGGAATCGAGAAGAAGCGCTCGATCAGGAACGAGCCGAGCAGGAGCCCGGGGAGCTCGGCCATCAGCGTCGTGATGATCGGGATCGACGCGTTGCGCAGCACGTGGATCCACATGACGCGGTTCTCGGAGACCCCCTTCGCGCGCGCGGTGCGCACGTAGTCCTGGTTGATCTCGTCGAGCACGTACGTGCGATACAGCCGCAGGTTGGGCGCGATGCTGACGGCAAGGCCGATCAGGATCGGCAGCGATGCATAGATGAACAGGTTCTCGAGAAAACCATCGCCCCAGCCCTGCACCGGGAACCAGCCGAGCTTGTACGCGAACACGTACTGGAACACGATGATGTAGACGAGAATCGAGATCGACAGGCCGACGGTGCAGACGATCATCACCATCCGGTCCGTGAAGGAGCCCCGCACGTAGGCGACGGCGAGCGCCAGTCCGATCGAGATCAGCGTCGTGAGGATCATCAGAGGCACGACGACCATCAGCGACGGGCCGAGGCGCGTCATCATGATGTGCGACACGCGCTCGTTGGTGCTCCAGCTCGCGCCAAAATCCGCCGTCACGATCTGCTTCAGGAAAATGCCGAGTTGCACCCAGTACGGCTGGTCGACGCCGAGCTGGCGGCGGATGTTGTCGATCTGTTCCTGATTGCTGATCTTGCCCGCCAGCACGTAGGCGGGATCGCCGCCCACCCAGTTGAACAGGAAGAACACCAGAAGCACGACGCCGAGCATCGTCGGGACCATCTGCCACAGGCGTCGTACGATGTAGGCACCCATCGTTCTCTTCCCCTAGTCAGGAACGGCCTTGCCGCCGGCCGCGCTCGGGACGCCGGCGACCGGCCTGCCGATGTCGACGAACTGCCATTCGGCATGCAGGATCGGGTGCTTCTTGTAGCCCTGGACGCGCGGCGAGACGAGCATGTTGCGGTAGGTGAGCACGTCGAGGCGCCACGGCGCATACACCTCGATCAGCCGCGCCATCTCGTGATAGAGCCGATCGCGCTCCGGCGATGGCGGCATCCGGGTCGTCTGCTCGTAGAGCTTGTCGTACTCGGGAATCTTCGCGCAGCCGTTGTTGTTCTGCCCGATGTTCTTGCCGTAGAGAAGCTGCATGAAGTTGTCGGCATCCGGATAGTCGGCGATCCACGAGGCGGTGCGCATCATCAGCTTGCACTGGCGCTCGAGCTTCAGGAGCTCCGGAAATTTGTCCTTCTGCACTTCCATGCGCACGGAAATGCTGTCGAGCGCCTTCTTCCACAGCTCGTCCAGCTGCCGGCCGAGCGAATCCGGCCGCGACGCGTAGCGAATCGTAAACGGCTTGCCATCGGGGAGGTTACGCCAGCCGTCGGGTCCCTTTCTATAGCCGACCGCGTCGAGCAGCTGGTTGGCGGCGGCGGGGTCGAACTTGACCGGTGAGCGGTACTTCGGGTCATGTCCGACGACACCCGGAGGGATCGGGTATTGCGCCTCGATGGCCTGGCTGTTGCGAACGACGCGCACCTCGTCGTCGACGTTGTACGCCATTGCCATCGCGCGGCGCAGCGCGATCTTGTCCTTGGTGAGGCCGCCGACGATCGGATCCTGCAGGTTCCAGTACACGTAGGACAGCGCGGGGTCGACGATGCGCGACAACTTGACGCCCTTCTTCGCGAACTCCGGCTTGAGCTTGCCGCCGTCGAGCACGTTCGGGGCGAGCGGCCCGCCGAGATCCATCAGATCGAGCTCACCGTTCTGAAACGCGAGCAGGCGCGCCTGGTCTTCCTCGATGATGCTGACCTCGATGCGCCCGACCTGCGGCATCTTCTTGCCCTTCATCGCGGCGATCAGCGGCTGGTCCTCCGGATCGTTGGACGTGAAATCCCAGGTGAAGCCGCGGAAGTCGGGATTGGCTTCGAGAATGATCTTCGAGCTGCGCACCCATTGCTTCAGCTTGTACGCGCCGGTGCCGACCGGGTTGGACATCGCGCGGCCGCTGACGTCGCGATACGCCTCGATCGCCTCGCGCGCGACGGCCGACGTCGGCTCGTGCGCAAGGATGTACGGCAGGTTGTAGTCGGGCTCCTTGAGCCTGATCCGCAGCGTATAGCGGTCGGGCGTCTCGATGCCCGCGACCTGCGCGTCGTAATCGAAGTTGCCGGAAGTCTTTGCGGCCTCGGCGACTTCGTCGAGGCCGACGATCTTGCCCTCGACGAGCCACGCCCACGGCGAGCGCAGCTTCGGATCGACGAGGCGCTTCAGCGAATAAGCGTAATCGGCGGCGGTGAGCTCGCGCTTCTTCCCCTTGAAGACCGGATCGTCGATGAAGTGGATGCCCTTCCTGATCCGCACCGTGTACGTCTTGCCGCCGTCGGTGACGACCGGCATCGCCTCGGCCGTGAGCGGCACGAGCTTCGCGGGCCGCGCCAGATAGTCGTAGGTGAGCAGCGTCTCGAACAGCATCTGCTCGATCGTCGCCGAATAGAGATCCTGTACGCCGGCGGGATCGAACCCGGTTTCGGCTGCCGGAAACACATGCCGGATCACCTTCGACGGATCGGCGGCATGCGCGGGCGCGAGCATGAACGTCGTGCTGAATGCAGCGAATGCCGCGAATGCCGCTGCACCCACCGCGCGCAGCCGCGCACCGGGCGGTCGCGGCTTCGTTTCATCACGCGACACAGCGCGCATCAGCTTCTCCCACCGCCGGCGAGATCGAGATCCATGTACATCCACTCGGCGTGCAGGATCGGGTGCTTCTTGTAGCCCTTCACCCACGGCCGGATCATCTGGTTGCGCTCGCGCGACACGTGCAAACTCCACGCGCCGTCGACCTCCATCTGTCGCGACATGTCGATGAACAGGTGATTGCGCTCGACGGAATCGGGCGGCAGCGCCCGCGCTTTTTCGTACATCGCGTCGAACGCCTTCGATTCGTAACACCCATTGTTGCTCTGGCCGGTGTTCGGTCCGTACAGAAGCTGCATGAAGTTCTCGCCGTCGGGGTAGTCGGCGATCCACGCCGCGCCCCACATCATCAGCTGGCACGCCTTCGCCTGCTTCAGGTGATCGGCGAATTTGCCCTGCTGGAACTCCATCCGGACGCCGATCGCATCCATGCTCTTCTTCCACAACTCGTTGAACTCGCGGTCGGTGGCCGAAGTGCCCGTCGCCTGCTTCAGCACGAGCGGCTTGCCGTCGGGCAGCGTGCGATAGCCGCCGGGCCCGCGCTTGTAGCCGAAGTAGTCGAGCAGCCGGTTCGCGAGCACCGGGTCGTACTGGTTGATGCTGCGGTAGCGCGGGTCGAAGCCGACGACGCCGTAGGGAATGGGCATCTGCGCCTGCACGGCCTGGTATTTGCGGATGACGCGGATCTCCTCGTCCAGGTCGTAGCCCATGATGATCGCGCGACGCAGCGCGATCTTCTCCTTCGAAAAGCCGCCGACGATCGGGTCGCGGAAATTGAAGAACGTGTACGCGATGTCAGGGTCGATCGACTTGAAGATCGTGACGCCCTGGTCGGTCCATTCTGGCTTGACCTTGTTCGACGCGTCGAACACCTGCTGGCGGAACGTCGCGGGCAGCGCGAGCCAGTCGAGCTCCTTGCGCGAAAACGCGAGCCAGCGCGACTGGTCCTCTTCGATGATCGAGATCTCGACGCGGCCGATCTCCGGAATCGTCTTGCCCTTCATCGCCGCGACGACGTCCTTGTCCCACGGATCGCTCGTCGCCTTGAAGTCCCATACGACCTTCCGGTAATCCGGATTCGCATCGAGCACGATCTTCGCGGCGCGCCGCCATTCCTTCAGCACGTAGGGACCGGTGCCCACCGGATGCGCCTGCACGTCGTCGCCGTACGCTTCGATCACTTCGCGCGCGACGGCGCCGAAGGGGATGTGCGCGAGCGTGTACGGAAACAGGTAGTCGACGTCCTTGAGCTTGAACCGCAGCGTGTACTTGTCGAGCGCCACCATGCCGGGGATCGTGGCGTCGTAATCGAACTTGCCCGACTTTTTCGCCTCGGCGATCCGCTCGTCGAGCCCGTCGATGTGGCCTTCGAGCATGAAGGCCCACGGCGAGCGGTTCTTCGGATCGGCGAAGCGCTTGAACGAATAGACGTAGTCCTCGGCGACGAGCTCGCGGCGCTTGCCCTTGAACGCGGGATCGGGCGTGAAATAAATGCCGCGCTTCAGGTGAACGATGTAGGTGCGGCCACCGTCCTGAACCTCGGGCAACGATTCGGCCGTGAGCGGAACGATCTTGGCCGGGCGCGCGAGGTAGTCGTAGGTGAGCAGTCGCTCGAAGATCGCCTCGTTGACGGTGTTCGAATAGAGATCGGACACACGCACGGGGTCGAAGCCGGTTTCCGCCACCGGAAACGAGATGCGGAGCACCTTCGCGGGGTCCGCCGCGAGCGCGGATGCGGCGATCAGCAGCGCGAGGGCGCTGCCGGCCAATCGCATGATCTTACGCATTCGCGCGGGCTCCGGGAGAAAAAAGCGGCGTAATGTAACATTTTCGGCGGTTTCCCCCCACGGCCGCGTCCAGGCGCGTAAGACCGCGCCGCCACCCGAACGTTGCGTGGCCGAAGCGCTGGCGCGGCGAGTGTGCCCGACCCGCCCGATGACCAAACCGCCCTACTGGGACGAAGCTACGCGTGCGCTCGCCGCCAGCGATGTCGTGCTGGCGAAGCTTATCGCCGACTACCCCGGATTGCACCTGACCCGCCGTGGCGACCCGTTCACGACGCTCGCGCGGGCCATCGTCGGCCAGCAGATTTCGGTCAAGGCGGCGCAGACGATCTGGGATCGGCTGTTGGCGAACTGCGGCGCCCCCGCACGCGGGCCGCTCGATCCCGCGCGCGTACAGCGCAAGCGGATCGCGACGCTGCGCGCATGCGGACTCTCGGAACGCAAGGCGGAGTACATCCGCGATCTCGCGCGGCATTTCGTGTCCGCCCGCCTCGACCCGGCGACGTGGCCGGCGCTCGACGACGAGGCGCTGATCGAGGCGCTGGTCGACGTCAAGGGCATCGGCCGCTGGACGGCCGAGATGTTCCTGATGTTCCACGAGATGCGCGCCAACGTGCTGCCCGTGGACGACATCGGCCTGCAGAAGGCCTGCGCGCTGCATTACTTCGGCGGTGCGCGGCCGACGCTCGCCGAGTTACGTGCGCTCGGCGAACGCTGGCAGCCCTATCGCAGCGTCGCAACGTGGTACCTGTGGCGCTCGCTCGACCCGATTCCGGTGGAGTACTGACTTCGGGGTCAGAGCAATAAGTCAAGCTTGACTTCGGGGTCAGAGCAATAAGTCTCGCGGCACGAAGTTTCAACAATTGCCGCTCGTCATCGCGAGACTTATTGCTCTGACCCCGAAGTCGACTTATTGCTCTGACCCCGAAGTCGCTACTGCAGCTTGCCGTCGACCAGATGCAGGATGCGGTCGGTCTTCGCAGCGAGATCCGGATCGTGCGTGACGATGACGAGCGCGGTGCCCGCCGCGCGATTCAGTTCGAGCATCAGGTCGAACACCGCGTTGGCGTTGCGCCGGTCGAGATTGCCCGTCGGCTCGTCGGCAAGCACGCAGCGCGGTGCCGTCACCAGGGCGCGGGCGAGCGCGACCCGCTGGCGCTCGCCGCCGGAAAGCTCACCCGGCAGATGGCGCACTCGCTGATCGAGCCCCACACGCGCGAGCATGTCGCGCGCCCGGCTCTTCGCCTCGCCCTCGTCTATCCGGCGGATGGCGAGCGGCATCGCGACGTTCTCCAATGCGGTGAACTCGGGCAGCAGATGATGGAACTGGTAGATGAAGCCGAGCGCCCGGTTGCGCACGGTACCGCGCGCGGCTTCCGCAAGTTTCGCGAGCGCAGCGCCTTCCACGCGCACATCGCCCCCCGTCGGCAGGTCGAGCCCGCCGAGCAGGTGCAGCAGCGTGCTCTTGCCCGACCCCGACGCGCCCACGATCGCAACCCGCTCACCGACCGCGACGTCGAGATCGACGCCGAGCAGCACGGGCACGTCGAGCGGCCCGTTGCGATATGTCTTGCGCAGCTCGCGGCAGGCGACCACCGGCGCGGCAGCATCCGCTTGCGCCGCCGGATTACTCATAGCGCAGCGCGTCGGCGGGATTCACGCGCGCGGCCTTGAAGCTCGGATAGATCGTCGCGACGAGCGCCAGCACGAGCGCGATCACCGCGATCGTGATCACGTCCCCGCTCTGCAGGTCCGACGGCAGGTCGCTGATGTAATAGACGCTCTTGTCCAGGAACTGGATGTGGAACGTGCGCTCGATCGCGGGCACCACGGTCTCGACGTTCTTCGCGAGCAGCACGCCCCCCACGACGCCGATCAGCGTGCCGATGATGCCGATCAGCGCGCCCTGGATCAT
>DATEIQ010000105.1:0-17723 GCA_035278845.1 Casimicrobiaceae bacterium
GCCGGGCTCGCCGCCGTGCTCGGCGTCGCGCTCGGCGCCGTCGTGTTCCGCGTGCGGAGCGTGCGCGGCGAACTGTTCGCGCTGTTGACGCTCGCGGTCACGTTCGTGCTCGCGACGATCGTGCTCAACACGCCGATCGACGGCGGCCCCGGCGTCTACCTTTCGGCCGTGGCAGTGCCCATGCTCGCGCCGACGCCATCGGGGACGTTCTACATGCTGGCGCTCGCACTCGCAACGCTGACGCTGCTCGCTGCGCGCGCGATTGCGCAGGACAGGCTCGGTCTTGGTCTTTTCGCGATTCACGACGACGAGGACGCTGCCGAAGTCATGGGCGTTCCGACGTATCGGTACAAGCTGGTCGCGTTCGGGATCTCGTGCGGTCTGGCCGGCGTCGCCGGCGGCATTCACGCGCTGTTCATTGCGTACGTCACCGCCAACGGGACGTTCAACATCACGGTGCCCCTCACCGTCGTGCTGATGAGCGTGCTCGGCGGTACGCGCCATTGGGCTGGACCGGCGATCGGCGCGACAGCCATTACGCTGCTGCTTTACGCATCGACGGCGGCGGATCAGGCCGTCACCGGGAAGGCGGTGACCGGCGTGATTCTCGTCGCCGCCGTGCTGTTCATGCCCGGCGGCATCGTCGGCGCGTGGCAGGCCTGGCGTCGGAGACGAACCGCTTTACGTACCGCGAAAACGCCGGATGCACCGCAGACGCTGCATGCTCCGCACCCATCGCATGCGCTGCCGGCATCGCAACCCTTCGAAAACATTCGGTCCAACGCTTCTGCGAACGAATTCGATGCAGCACCCGATTCGCATCGGGAACGCGGTCTCCTGCTGCAGGTGCGCGGCCTCGCCAAGGCCTTCGAGGGCGTGCGAGCGCTCGACGGCGTCGACCTCGACGTGCGCGAAGGCGAGATCCTCGGCGTGCTCGGTCCGAATGGATCCGGGAAATCGACGCTGATCAACGTCGTGAGCGGCCATTATCGCGCCGATGCGGGCAGCGTGCGGTTCGCGGGCGCGGAGGTCGGCACCCTGCCCGCGCATCGGATCGCGCGCGCCGGGATCGCACGCACGTACCAGATCCCGCGGCCGTTCGCGCACCTCAGCGTGCGCGACAACGTTGCGCTCACGGCGATATTCGGCGGCGCGGCACTCGACCGGCCGCACGCGGCGGACGCCGCAGTGCAGTGGCTGCGCTTCACCGGCCTCGAGTCGCGCAGCCGTGCGCTACCGAGCGATCTCAATCTGCACCAGACCAAATTCCTCGAGCTCGCGCGCGCGCTTTCGGCGCAGCCGCGTTTGCTGCTGCTCGACGAGGTGTTGTCCGGCTTGACGCCCGTCGAAATCGACGAAGCCGTGGAGCTGATCCTGCGCATCCGCGAACAGGGAACGACGATCGTGCTGGTGGAGCACGTGATGCGCATCGTCACTGCGCTGTCCGACCGCATCGTGGTACTCGACCAGGGGCGCGTGCTCGCGGAGGGCAGCGCGGCCGACGTCATGGCCCGCCACGACGTCGCGGCGGCATATCTAGGTGTGGCTCATGCTTGATGTCCGCGCTTTCCGCGTTGGCCATCGCCTCGCCCATGCTTGACGTCCGCAATCTGCGCGTCGACTACGGCGCGGCGCCAGCGCTTTGGGGCGTGTCGTTGACGATCGCGCAGGGCGAACTCGTCTGCGTTGTCGGGCCGAACGGTGCCGGCAAGACCACGCTGATCGGCGCGCTCGCGGGACTCAATCGCGCGCGATCGGGCAGCATCACGATGGACGGGCGCGAAATGACGGCGGTCGCGCCACATCGCTTTTGCGCCGCCGGAATCGCGATCGTCCCGGAGGGACGGCGGCTGTTCACGCGTCTGACCGTTCGCGAGAATCTCGAGGTCGGCAGCTACCTTCGTCCTGCCCGCGCGGTGCGCGAACGATCGCTCGAGCGCGTCTGCGCGCTGTTTTCCGCCGTGCGTGACAAGCTCGACGCGCCAGCAGGCGCTTTGTCCGGCGGTCAGCAGCAGATGGTCGCGATCGGCCGCGCGCTGATGGCCGAACCAAAGCTGCTGTTGCTCGACGAGCCGTCGCTCGGACTTTCCCCGATGATGGTGCAGACGATGTTCCGGGCGATTCGCGACGTGAATGCCGCCGGCACGGCGGTGCTGCTCGTCGAGCAGAACGTCGCGATGGCGCTCGACCTCGCTCGTCGCGCATACCTGCTCGGGGAAGGTCGCATCGTCGCCGAAGGCGCGCCCGATGCCGTGTTTGCCAATCCCGATCTGCGACGCGCGTATCTCGGCATCGGCTAATTGCGCAGTCGGCGGCCGTTGATGAACGCGCTGCCAGTCGGGCGTCACGACGACCGGACGCAGCGAATGGAAACCGCTTGCACGTTGTAATGGGAATCATTATCATTCGCGCGATATCCATCCATCACCACGTCTCGACCATGAGCCCTGTCCGCCTGCTGAGCCTCGCCGCCTGCGCCGCCGTCTTCGCCCTGCCCCTGTCCGCGCAGGCGCAGGAAAACGTGCTGAACCTCTACACGGCACGCCACTACCAGACCGACGAGGCGCTGTACGCCGGGTTCACGAAGAAGACTGGCATCCGCATCAATCGCATCGAAGCGCCCGAGGATCCGTTGCTCGAGCGGATCAGGAACGAAGGCGCGAACAGTCCCGCCGACGTGCTGATCACCGTCGACGTCGGCCGTCTCTGGCGCGCGCAGCAGGCCGGCGTCTTTGCGCCGGTGCATTCCGCGGTGCTCGACAAACGCATTCCCGCGCAATACCGCGACCCCGAAGGACATTGGTTCGGCTTCTCGGCGCGGGCGCGCGTGATCGCGTACAACAGGGACGTCGTCAAGCCCGGCGACATCAAATCGTACGAGGACCTGGCGGACCCGCGCTGGAAGGGCAAGGTGTGCACGCGCTCGAGCGGGCACGTCTACAGCCTCTCGCTGATGGCAAGCCTCGTCGCGCACGACGGCGAGGCTGCAACCGAGAGGTGGGCGCGCGGCGTCGTGGCCAATCTCGCGCGCGATCCCAAGGGCGGCGACACCGATCAGTTGCGCGCCGTCGCGGCGGGCGAATGCGACGTCGCGCTCAGCAACACCTACTACATCGCGCGGCTCATGCGCTCGAACAAGCCCGACGAGCGCGCGATGGCCGACAAGCTTGGCGTGGTCTGGCCGAACCAGAACGGCCGCGGCACGCAAATGAACATCTCGGGCGGCGGCATGCTGAAGCACGCGCCGCACAAGGAGGCCGCGATCAAGTTCCTCGAATACCTGGCGAGCGACGAAGCCCAGGCCTACTTCGCCGACGGCAACAACGAGTGGCCTACGGTGCCGGGCGTCAAAGTCGACAATCCGGCGCTCGCAGCCCTCGGCGAATTCAAAGCCGACACGATCAATGTCGCGCAGCTCGGCCGCAATCAGCCCACGGCGCAGAAGATCGCCGATCGCGCGCAGTTCAAGTAACCCGCCGGCATCACGGGCCGCGGCTGCGGCGAATCACGCGTGAAATCACGATGATCGGCACGAGGCCGGCCGCGACGATGACGAGCGACGCCGTAGCGGCCTCGGAGAGCCGCTCGTCGGCCGCAAGGTTGTAGGCCTGCACGGCCAGCGTGTCGAAATTGAAGGGCCGCATAACGAAGGTTGCCGGCAGTTCCTTCATCACGTCGACGAACACCAGCAGCGCCGCGGTGAACACGCTGCCGCGCAGCAGCGGCAAATGTACGCGCGCAAGCGTCGCACCAGCGCCGACGCCGAGGCTGCGCGATGCGTCGTCCATCGCCGGCGTGATCTTCGCGAGCCCCGCGGTCACCGTCTGCAGTGCAACGCCCAGGAAGCGCACGACATACGCGTACACCAGCGCCGCGATGCTTCCGGTCAGCAGAAGGCCCGCCGCCACGCCGAAATGCGTGCGCAGCCACGAGGCAAGCGCGTTGTCGAGCGCGGTCAACGGGATCAGCACCCCGACCGCGATGATCGATCCTGGCAGCGCGTAGCCGATGCCCGCGGTCCGCGCGGCGAATACGACGGACCGTCCGCGCGAGATGCGCGCCGCGTACGCAACGAGAAGTGCGAGCGCGACGGCCGCCACGGCAGCAATGCCGGCGAGCGAAAAGCTGTTGATCGTCAACTCGACGAAGCGCGGTCCGAACTGCGCGTCGCCGTAGCGGACCGCCATGCGCAACAGAATCGCCGCCGGAACGACGAAGCCGAGGAGCACCGGCGCCGCACACGCCGCGACGGCGAGTGCGCCGGCCACACCGCGCAACGGCTCGTGCGCGACGTGACGGCGGATGCCGCGCTCATGCTGGCGCGCGCGGCCGCGCAGCGCGCGCTCGATGGCCAGGATCGCGAGCACGAACAGCAGCATGACGAGCGCAAGCTGCGACGCCGCATGCGGATCGCCGAGCGAGAACCAGGCGCGGTAGATGCCGGTCGAGAACGTCGGCACGCCGAAATACGCGACGGTGCCGAAATCCGCGAGCGTTTCCATCATCGCGAGCGCCATGCCCGCCACGATCGCGGGACGCGCGAGCGGCAATCCGACGCGGACGAACATACCGATGCGCGACGCGCCAAGGAGCCGCGCCGCCTCCAGCGTCGCTGCCGTCTGCTCGAGGAACGCCGCCCGCGCGACGAGGTACACGTACGGGTACAGCGTCAGGATGAACAGTCCGACGGCACCGCCGAGCGAGCGGATTTCGGGAAACCAGTATTCCCGCGCATGCCATCCCGTCACGTCGCGAATGAACCCCTGCACGGGGCCTGCGAATTGCAGCGTATCGGTGTACGCGTACGCGACGACGTAGGCCGGCATCGCGAGCGGCAGCACGAGCGCCCATTCGAGCACGCTCGAACCGGCAAAGCGAAACGTCGTCACCAGCCACGCGGTCAGCGTGCCGACCAGCGCGACGCCGACGCCGACGCCGAGCAGCAGCACCACGGTGTTCTGCATGTATTCGGGAAGGACGGTGGCTACGAGATGCGCCCATGTCGACGTCGCCGGCCCGAACATCTGCGCGATCACCGCGGCGACCGGCACCAGCACGAGCGCTGCGACGACGATTGCGACGGACGCGAGCGGCGAGGTCGGGCCCCGGGGCCCCCTCGACGCGACGGGCATCGCCCGCTGCGTCGCCGTGGCGTCACCCATGCCGGCGATTGCGTACCATGACGCCTGCGTTTTCCGAGGCCGCACCGCGATGATCGATCCACCAGCACTGCCGCCTTCGTTTCCGGTCGTCGTGCTCGGGCTTCGCAACGTGCGACAGGCTTACGGCGACCGGGTGGCGGTCGACGGCGTCTCGCTCGAACTGCGACGCGGCGACATCGGTTGCCTGCTTGGCCCGAGCGGTTGCGGCAAGTCGTCGCTGCTGCGAACGATTGCCGGTTTCGAACCGGTCGTCGAGGGTGAAGTGCGGCTGAACGGCGAGATCGCGTCGCGGCCCGGCATGACGCGTGCGCCGGAGGTGCGACGCATCGGCATGGTGTTCCAGGACTACGCGCTCTTTCCGCATCTCGACGTGGCGGGCAACGTGGGTTTCGGCCTGCGGGCCCTGGCGCGCACGGCGCGCGAGGCGCGGGTCGCCGAGATTCTACGGGTGGTCGGCCTGCACGACGCCGGGTCGCGCTTTCCCCACGAGTTGTCCGGCGGCCAGCAGCAGCGCGTCGCGCTCGCGCGTGCGCTCGCGCCACGGCCTGCGCTGCTGTTGCTCGACGAGCCGTTTTCCAACCTCGACGTGGATTTGCGCGAGCGCCTGGGCCAGGAAGTCCGCGCGATCCTGAAGGCGGAGAATGCCACTGCGATCCTCGTCACGCACCATCAGCACGAGGCGTTTGCGATGGCCGACGCGATCGGCATCATGCACGAGGGCCGCATCGAGCAATGGGATTCGGCCTACAACCTGTACCACTGGCCGGCCACCCCGTTCGTTGCCGACTTCGTCGGCGAGGGCGTGCTACTGCCGGGCGAGTTGCACGGCTCGCGCAGGATCGAAGTGGAAGTGGGAACGCTCGAAAGCCGCCGCACGCTCCTTCATGCAAAGGATGCTGGCACCGACAGCGTTCCCGTCGACGTGCTGATCCGCCCGGACGACATCGTGCACGACGATGCGAGCCCGGTGCGGGCGCGCGTGCTGCACAAGGCATTTCGCGGCGCGGAGATCCTGTACACGCTGCGCCTCGACAGCGGCGGCCGCCTGCTGTCGCTCGTGCCGTCGCACCACGATCACGCGCTCGGCGAGCGCATCGGCATCCGCGTCGAGATCGATCACGTCGTCGCGTTTCCGAGGCGCTCGCCGGCGCCGCCCGGCGAAGCAGCTATGGGCAGTGCACCGCTCGCCAGCCAAGCCGTTACGACCAGCGCACCGTCCGACTAGCTGCTACGGGCAGTGTACTGCCGTCTTGCCTTCCGGCACGGCGTTCCACGCCTTGCTCTTCCACTCGAACGTGGCGAGCCCGGGCCGCAGATAGTCGTACGGATCGTGGAAGCCGCCGATGACCGGCCGCTCCGCATCCGGCATGTTGAAGATGTCGAACTGCCGCTGCAGCGCCTGGTGATAGTACGGCGACGCGCCGATGTTGAAGTTGTCGCTGTGCCCGCCATAGAAGATCTTCGGCTTGACGAGCTGGATGTACATGGCGATGTCGCGTACGCCGTTGATCGATTCTCCCGTGCTGACGAGCGAGCCGAACTCGACGTCCGCTTTCGGCAGCGATGCGATCAGCGGGATCAGTTGCGGCTGGAAGTCCTTGATCGGGCCATTCGTGTCGTGCCAGATGAAGCTGAACCCCCCGATCGAAAACTGGTAGAACATGCTGACCGAGCCGCCGTTCAACGATTGCGTGCGCGTGTTGAGCGCCGGCGGCGGCAGCGGCGGATACAAATCGTTGACACGCGGATCGCGCACCGGGTTGATCAGGTTCTGCGGAAAGTCCGGATCGAGCGGCGCCGGGCCCGAATGCAGATGCTTGAACGACGTCACGCAGACATCCGGACGCATCTGGTCGATCGTCGACAATTCGGAACCCGGCGTCGAACCCGGCGTGGTGAGCGACGTGCACGAGACGCTCGTACCTGCGCCGAAGATCCGCGCGGCGTCGCCTCGCATCGCCTCGCAATGCTCGGCCGCGCCGTAGATATGCGCGCCGGTCTTCACGGCGATGTACGCGGCGTTGTCGGCATGGTCGCCATGGCCGTGGCCGAGGAAGATCGCCTCGGGCTTCAGGTCGACCAGTTCCTGCAGCGTCGTCGGAACGTACCCTTCGGTGTCCGAGATGCGGTAGATATACGAATCGAGCAGGAACACGTGGCCTCTCGCCGCGACGGCGTACGACTGCACGCTGAACCAGGCGATGATCACCTTCTCCTTGTCGACCGCGCCGGACTTCGGGTCGACGTTCTGAATGCCGAAAAAATGGGTGCGCGCGGCCACGAGCGCGGGATCTGCGGCGGCCTGCGCCGGCATCGTGTACGACAGCGCGAGCAGTGAGGCGCCGAGCAAGGCGCGCTGGAATTTTTTCATCGCGTTTCTCCTGGGGAGCGTGGTTTCAAGTTGCAAAGCGGCGGCGATCGTCGCCTTCCGGGCGCCTCGAGCACCGCAACAGCCGCGGTTGTCTCCCTCGCTTTTTTCGCATCGAGCATTTCCAACTCCGCGGCTCGAAAAGATAGCGAGTTCGCATCGCAGCAGTTGTCGCGCACGCGACATTTGCGGTACAACGTCGACATGAGCCGCAATCACGTTGCGCGGTGCGAAACGGCGTCGACGCTCGCCGACACGATTCGCAGCGCCCCTTGGGCGCGCGTGCTGACCGCGGCGCAGCTCGCGCGCGTCGAGTCCAACGTGCACGAGCGGTCGATTGCCGCCGGTGACTGCGTCTTTCGCCGCGGCGAGCCGCCGCGGCATTGGCTCGGCGTCGTCAGCGGCCTCCTGAAGATCAGCAGTGCGTCCCCGAATGGCAAGGCCATGACCTTTACCGGCGTCGCCGCGGGTGGATGGGTCGGCGAAAGCGCGCTGCTGCGGGCGGGACCGCGCAAGGCCGACGTCGTTGCCGTCCGCGCGAGCCGCGTCGCACTCATGCCGCGCGAAACGTTCGACTGGCTCGTCGACGAGAGCCTCGCGTTCAACCGCTACCTGCTGCTGCAGTTGAACGAGCGCGTCGGCGTCTATTTCGATTCGATCGAAAGCGACCGGCTCGAAGCCTCGGAGGTCCGAATCGCGCATTGCATTGCATCGCTGTTCAACCCGGTGCTGAATCCGGGCATGCGCAAGGACCTGCCGCTGTCGCAACAGGAGATCGGCCTGCTTTCGGGAACCTCCCGCCAGCGCACGAACCAGGCGCTGCACACGCTCGCGCGCTGCGGGCTCGTGCGAGTTGGCTATGGCGGCGTCACCGTCAACGATCCCGACGCATTGCGCCGATTCGCCGGCTGACGCGTCAGACGACGATGTCGGCCACCAACGGAAGGTGATCGGACGCGACGCGCGCGAGCGGTGTCGAATGGCGCGCAAGCCGGCGCACCGAGCCGCGCGGCGACACCCAGATGCGGTCGAGCGCGAACACGGGCCTTCGCGCCGGAAACGTCGGCGGCGCGGCGGGCACTTCGCGAAAGTGCGAATGCAGCCAGCGCAGCGGCCGCCCCCACAGGTACCACTCGTTGAGATCGCCCATCAACAGCGTCGGATGCGGCGTGTCGCGCTCGACGGCCGCGAGAATTCGCCGCACCTGCTCGCGCCGCTCCCCCGGGCGCAATCCGAGGTGCGTCGCGACGACGCGCAGCGGCGCGACGAGGCCGACGTCGATGCAGACGTCGAGCGCGCCGCGCGGCTCGTAACGGCGGACGCATAGGTCGAGACGGTCGACCGAGACCACTGGGTAGCGCGACAGCACGGCATTCCCGAAATCGTGCCCGTGGCGCTGCCGCAGCATGCCGGCGACGACGTGAAATCCCGTGGCGCGCTCGAGATCGCGCAGAAACGTCGCATGCTCCTGCTCGGACGCCACTTCCTGCAGCGCGACGATGTCCGCGCCGATTTCACCGAGCACGTCGACGATGCGCGCGGGCGCGTAGCGGCCGTCGGTTCCGACGGCGCCGTGAATGTTCCACGTTGCGGCCTTCAGCGTCGTGGCGCGTCGCGTGTCACGCGCGTGCGCGGTGACCGGGGCTTCAGCTGCCATGTGCTGACGCCGGCGCGGATGGCCCGCGCTTGCGCAACCGCCTTCTCAGCGTAAACGCGATCCCGACGATCAGCGCGATCGCTGCGGCGAGCAGGACGAACGTGCCAGTACCCGGATCGCGGATCGCGGCAATGGCCCGATCGACGAAGAACGTCATCGTCGCGATGCCGGGCAGCAAACCGATCAGCGTTCCGAGCAGAAAATCGCTCCAGCGGATGTGCGACGCACCCGCGACGACGTTGACGATCGAGAACGGCGCGACCGGCAGCAGGCGTACGAATGCAACGGCGATCAGGCCACGCCGCGCGAGCCGGCGCGAGAGATCGTTGACGCGCTTGCCCGCGAGCTTCCGTACGGTCTCCCGGCCGAGCTTTCGGCCGATGGCGAACGTCATCGCGGCGCTCAGCAACGCTCCAACGAGCGCGTAAATCGGGCCGAGCATCGGTCCGAACACGAGCGCAGTCGCTGCAATCAGCACGAGCAGCGGAAACGCCACCAGTCCGCCGCCGATGAACGCGAGTGCGACACCGAGCGGAGCCCAGGGATGCTCGCGCAATGCGGCGCCGAACGCGATCAGTCGATCGAACGCCAGCCATTCGCGCAGCGGTGTTGCGCGCCAGGCGAGCGCCATGGCACCCAGCACGATCACGCCGAGCGCGATGCCGATGAGCCGCGCACGCGTGCCGTTGCGGGCCTCGTCCTGCGGCACGAGGTCGGCGACGATCGTGTCCGGATCGAGCGGCTGCTCCGGGTCGAACACGTGCCGGTCCGGCACGAGCGCATCGAGCGCCGGATCGAACTTCGGCTCCACGGCATCCAGCGTGCGCTGACCCTCGCGATGCAATGCAGCGATCGCTTCATGCAGGCGGCCCGTGCGCGCCATCGCGTCGCTTACTTCGCTGGCATTGCAACCGAGATGTTCCGCGAGGAGTCGTTCGCGCAGCCCCGTGATCAACGCCGTGATGCGCGGGTCGCCGCGCGACTCGATCGCGAGATTGCACTCGGTATCGATGCCAAGCGAGCGGTCGGAAAGATTCGACGAGCCAACGGTGAGGACCGCATCGTCGACGATCAGCACCTTGCTGTGAATGTTCAGGCAGCCGTCGCTCGCGCCTAGCCACGGCAGCATGGGGCAGTAGAGGCGATAGCGACCGTTGCGGTCGGCCGCGCGCAGCGTCCGGTGGATGCGCGAGCGCAGCACGCCCATCGTCGAGATCTCGAGCCAGCCGCTTTGCGTATAGGGCGACACGACGGCAATGTCCGGTGCGTCGTCTTCGGCAAGCCGGCGAGCCAGCGCTGCGGCGATCGCCCGGGACGTGAAGTACTGGTTCTCGGCAAAGATGTCGCGGCGCGCGGCGGCGATCATATCCTCGTGCAGCGCGCGGATTTCCGCGACGCCGGCGCTGCCTTCGTACGCGGGCTCGGTGCGCGCGATCGCGACGTCGACGTTCGTCGCCGCGACCGCGACGTCGCCTGGCCACACGTCGGCCACCGCCGAGACGCCTTCGCGCCGTGGGCGCTCGCCTGTCGCGCGTTGCCAGCGATCCGCCGCCAGATCGCCGAGCGCACGCGCGCAATCGCCGGCGACGACGATGCCGACGTCGTGAAACGGCGGATAGGGCTCGCCGCGGTGATCGACGCGCCGCGGATCGTGCGACGCGTGCTCGCTCGTGTCGTAGCGGCACCGCGTCAGGTCGTAGCCGCTGACGAACGCGACGGCGTCGTCGACGACGACGACCTTCTGATGGTGTGATGCGCCGACCGGATGCCGGTCGTCCAGCCGGAAGGTGAGCCGCCGATGCGTGCGCCAGTCGAGCTTGTAGATCGGCAGCCACTCGCGTTCCATCGCGTAGAGCATTGCGAAGTCCCACGACAGCACGTAGCCGTGCAGGCGACGCTCGCGCGCGACGATGGCGTTCAGGAACTCGCCGAGCGGCTCGGGCAACCCGTCGTGCGCGCCTGCGGGCGCGAGCAGCATCCGGCTGTCGATGTCCCAGCCGAGGATCAGGATCGAGTGACGCGCCCTGGCGAGCGCCGCACGCACGGCGCCGAAGTATTCGTCACCGTCGACGAGAAAGCCGACGCGCTCCGCGCGCTCGACCCGCCAGCAATTCCGCCCCGGCACGAGCAAGCCGCTCGGCGTGCACGGTGGCTTTGCGGCAGGGTTCGGCGCGACGGTTGCGCAGGGCTCGGTGTGCACTCCTCGGGCGGGACTGCGGCAGGCGGCCCCTCGCCGCATTGTCGCGGGTCGCGGGCGGGATGTCTGTCGGCGTTGTTCCGACAGCGATCCGACGACGCTAAGGCTCGGGCGCTCGCTCGTGCGCGTGAAGCGTCTCGAGGAAACGGTCGACATGCGGCCGCCACAGCGACGCTCCGCGCGCGAGCAATGCATGTCCGTCTGTACCCGGGACCGGTTCGGTCATGATGAACGTCGCTGCGCCGCCGGCGGCTGCGAACGCGCGATGCCACGCGCGCGGCCAGTCGGCGCCCCAATAGGTGTCGTTCTCCGCATAGAGCCACAGGCCCGGCACGTGCGTAATCGCGCCGTAAATCGACATCAGCGACTGCATGTCGGCGGAGCCGCAGCTCTGTCTCGGCGCGCGGGTGCCGTCACCACCCGTGCCGCCGGCGAAATTCACATAGGCAACCACGCCCGGCGGATTGACCGCGGCGGTTGCGATCGACGCGAGTCCGCCCATCGACGTCCCTTCGAGCACGATGCGATTCGCATCGGCCCACGGCTGCTGCCGGACCCAGGCAAGCGTGGCAATCACGGCTTCGCGCGCCGCCGCGGCCGCGCGACCGAAGCCCGGCGGTCCCCAGCAATTGCCGAAGACGTCGTAACGAACGCCCGAATCTTCGCGGTCGGCGCCACCGGTCTGGCCGTATCCCGGACGGATCGGCGCAACGACCGCGAAGCCCTTGTCGAGCCAGTAGCGGACGTGGCTCTGCATGACCGGAGGGCGCGTTCGTGCGCGCTCGACCTCGGTGCCCGAGCGGCCATGCGAATAGACGACGACGGGGAAAGTCCCTTCCCCCGAAGGTCGGAACACGGCCCCGGTCATCGCCACGCCGAGATCGGGCATTGCGATGCGGACCGACTCGGTCACCTGCGCGAGCACGTGGCCCGCCGCCAGCAGCAACGCGAGCGGCAAGCCCAAAGCCGCGCGCTTCATCGACTCCCTCGTTGGTATCTGCGCGCGGATGATAACCGCGAAGGCGGCAGAACCGCATCACTACCAGATTGGCTGGATGCGCAGCGCGACCGGCGGACGCGGTGCCGTGCTCATGTAGTCGACGCCGGCTTCGTCCAGCTCGCGGTCGAGCCGGTCGAGCGCGTCGAGCAGGTGCGCGGCGGCGACGCGTGCCGAATCGGGCAGTCGATAGCTTGCGCCGACGTAAGCGGGCGCGTCGCGCACGAGGTCGGGATACGGCGGATCGTTGTCGAGCACGGTCACGCCTTCGTGGATTTCGCGCAGAACCTGTTGCGACACGCCGAGCAGCGAGCGCACGCGCACCCAGCGGTGATAGGTGAAATGATCGTGCTCGAGGTCGGGCGGCGTGGCGAAAGCCTCGATCAGCCGGCGTGCCGCGAGATCGCCCGACGCAGTCATCGCCGCGATGCCCGCCGGTGCCATGTCGAGGTTCAGGCCACCCTCCCCCTTCGTATGGCGGATCGTCACGACGCGGTCGCGAAATCCGGGTGCCGCGCGCTGCAGGTTGTCGCGCCAGTTCTGCATCGTGCGCACGATCGTCGACGCGAACGAGAACATCGCCGCAAATCCGTGATCCGCGATGGCGTAATCCTCGGGAGGCAGCGCCTTGCCGCGACCGGGCAGCACCGCGCGCGCCGATGCGCTCGCGTCTGCGGGAAGATCTTCGCGCAGGTTGATGCCGAACGTCGGCCACCCGGGCAGCACGGCGTCGAACAGATGCACCGGGAAGTTGCTGCAGATGCCACCGTCGCTGAACAGGACCTTGCGGATGTCGCCGCTTTCCCACGCATGGCGATAGAGCGGAATGCCCGACAGCAGCAGGGGAAACGACAGGCTCATGCGCGCGGCGACGACGACGGGCAGCGTCTCGCGCGCCGGCAGCGGCAGATAGCCGAATGCCGCCATCGCATCGTCGCGTTCCTGATTCTCCACGGTGCGCTCGCCGGGGTTCTCGGTCAGCCAATCGACCACCGCCTGCGGAAAGAAGCGCGCGAATTCTCCGGGCTCGAAGTAGAACTGCTCGGTGTCGAACGGCAGCGAGAACGGCCGGCCCATCGACAGCGCGGTCGTCATCATCGTCAGGTTGACGCCCTGGATGCCCGCGTGCTCGTCGAAGACGACGCCGTCGAGGTCACCGAACGTGAGCGGCAATTCGACGTCCTTGCCCGCGATGTCCTGCAGGTAAGCGTGCAGCCAGTCGGTGAGCGCGGGCGGATCGCTCGCATCCGCGCTCGCGCGATGGCCATTGACGAGTCCGAACGCGTGCCCCGGCAGTCGGCGGCACAGCGAAATGGCCGCTTCGGCCACGCCCCCGGTTAGCGCGCCGGCGAGCGCGAGGATGCCCGCGACGGCGACGGCGATCACGTTGATCGTCGTGCTTCCGAACGCGCCGGCGAGCACCACGATGCCTGGCAGCGCGCCCGCGAGCGCGCCGCCGGGAAAGCGGCGCGCGGCGGCCAGCAGGCCGTGCAGAAGGCGGCCGCGCTTGTTCCCCCGGTTCAGCATCGCCGACAGGATCGCGAAGTGCCGGCGCATCTCGGGTTCGGGCGGGAACAGATGGTAGAGCCGCGAATGCCGGCCGTCCGGGCGCTCGCCGAGCCACGCGCCGAGCTCGCCAAGGCGCGCGAAGCCGTGTCCGGGATCCGCGGCGTCCGTGGCGCGCCGGTATTCCGCCGCGGCGGCACCCGCCGCGGCGATCGCCCCCGCCGACGTTCCGCCGATGTTGCGGAATCGAAACTGCGTGGAAAGCCGGGCGATCGCCGCCGGGAACACGACACCGGACGTGATTCCGCCTTTCATGACGACGTCGCAATAGCGGCGGCCGACGTCGGTCGCGTCGATCGATTCATTCATGGGTAGCCTTTCAAGGCGCGGCTGCTGTCCAGGCGCCCCGGGGAGCGCTTCACGTGCCCGTACGGAAATCTGGTATTGTCTCGGACGTCATTTCCTGGGGAGGAATTTCATGACGATTCGTTCGATCGCGCATCCGCTGCGCGCCGCCGTGCTCCTGATTTCAGCGCTGTGCCTGTCCGCGCCGGTCGTGGCCGCAACCACCACGCCGGAAAAACTCGTCGCCGAGGCGCAGACAACGCTCAGCAATTTCATGCGTGACCCGGACCAGACGTGGATCCACGACAACATCGGCCGCGCGAAGGCGCTGCTGATCGTGCCGCAGATCGTGAAAGCCGGATTCATCTTCGGCGGATCCGGCGGCCAGGGCGTGCTCGTGGCCCGCAACGGCAAAACCTGGGCGGGGCCTGCGTTCTACGATCTCGCCACCGCCAGTGTCGGCTTCCAGGCCGGCGTCGAGGTTTCCGAGGCGATCATCGTCGTGATGACCGACAAGGGGCTCAACTCGCTGCTCGCGACGACGTTCAAAGTAGGCGGCGATGCCAGCATCGCGGCGGGCCCGGTCGGCGCCGGCGCGAAGTCCACGGTCACCGCGGACCTCGTGTCGTTCACGCGCTCGAAGGGCGTGTACGGGGGTCTCAATCTCGACGGCACCGTCGTGCATGCGAACGGAGATTTCAACGGACAGTTCTACGGTGCCAAGGGCAAGGTGCTGCCTCCCGACATCCTGATCAAGCATACGTACAAGAGCGCCAAAGCGACCCCGCTGCTGAACGCGGTCGCGAAGGTCGGCGGGAAGTAAGTGTCGCTGCTCGGAGTTTCGGCAAGATGAAACTTACCGCCGCCGACGGGCATCGCTTGCAGGCGTACGAGGCGATGCCCGCGGGCGCGGCGCGCGGCGGTGTGGTGGTCGTGCAGGAGATCTTCGGCGTCAACGATCACATCCGGCGCGTCGCGGATGGATACGCGGCCGACGGCTATCGCGTCATCGCGCCGGCGCTGTTCGATCGCGTGCGGCCGGGCATCGAGCTCGGCTACACCGACGCCGACATTGCCGAAGGCCGCAAGATCCGCGGCCAGCTCACGTTCGAGCAGGCGCTTGCCGACGTGGAGGCCGCACGCAAAGCGCTTGGCGCTGGCAACATCGGCATCGTCGGCTACTGCTGGGGCGGCACCGTCACCTGGCTTTCTTCGGCAAGACTCCAGGGCTTCGCGGCCGCGGCTTCGTATTACGGCGGCGGCATCGGGCAGTTCGCGGCCGAGCATCCGCGCTGCCCGACGCAATGCCACTTCGGCGAAAGGGATCACGCGATTCCGCTCACCGAAGTAACGGCCGTGCGCGACGCCAATCCGGCCGTCGAGGTTTACACGTATGCGGCGGGTCACGGCTTCAATTGCGATGCGCGCGCGAGCTACGACGCGGCGGCCGCAAAACTCGCGCGGGAGCGCACGCTCGCGTTCTTTCGCAAGCATATCGGGTGACCCCCGCGTTCCGGGCGCTCGCCGCGCTGGCGCTTCTCGTGCTGGCGTGCGGTGCACGCGCCGCGGACGTCGATGCATGGACGCTGCTCGAGCGCGGTGGCCAGGTCGTGCTGATGCGCCACGGCCTGACCACGCCTGGCTTCGGGGACCCGTCTGGCATGCGCCTCGACGATTGCAGCACGCAGCGCAACCTGAGCGACGAAGGGCGGCGCCACGCTCGCGCTGTCGGCGTGGCGCTGCGTGAGCACAAGGTTCCCGTCGATCGCGTACTGACGAGCCCATGGTGTCGCTGCATCGAGACAGCCCGCCTCGTCTTCGGCGACAGCGGAGAAGTTTCCCGTGCGCTCGACAACCTGTTCGGCCGCCACGACAACGAGGCACGCCAAGTGGCGGCGGTGCGTGGGCTCGTCGGCCAATGGCGCGGCAAGGGCAACCTGTTCCTCGTTTCGCATGGATCGACGATTCTGGCGCTGACCGGGATATCACCCGACACGTCCGAGATGGTGATCGTGACGCCGCGCGAAGGCGGCTCCTTTGCCGTCGCCGGGCGGCTGATCGCGCACGATCGCTGATTCCTGCGGTCGGACGCGCATGACGAAGCGCAATCTTCCGAGACCCGCCGCCGGATTCACGCCTCGGCGGCGCTTTTTAACCGGGCTCGCGGCCATGGCGGCCGGCACGCTGCTGCCTGCGGCGGTATCCGCTCAGGACGCTGCCCTCGTGACGCGCGCGATTCCGTCGACCGGCGAGCGCCTGCCCGTCATTGGCCTCGGCAGCTGGATCACGTTCAACGTCGGCGACGATCGCGTCGCGCGCGACGCATGCACCGACGTGATGCGCAACTTCTTCGCGACCGGCGGCCGCATCGTCGACTCCTCGCCGATGTACGGATCGTCGCAGGCCGTGATCGGCTACGGGCTCGCGAAGCTCGGCATGCCGGCGACCGTGTTTTCCGCCGACAAGGTCTGGATCGCGGCCGCCTCGCGCGGTGCGGCGCAGGTCGAGGAATCGCGCGCGCACTGGGGCGTCCCGCGATTCGACCTGCTGCAGGTTCACAATCTGCTCGCCTGGCAGGATCACTTGCCGATGCTGTTCGCGATGAAGCAGGCGGGCCGCTTGCGCTACGTCGGCATCACCACGTCCGAGGGACGGCGCCATCGTGACGTCGAGCAGATCATGCGCAGCCACCCGCTCGATTTCGTGCAAGTCACGTACAACCCTGTCGATCGCGACGTCGAGGCGCGCATCCTGCCGCTCGCGCGCGAGCGCGGCATCGCGGTGATCGTCAATCGGCCGTTCCAGCAGGGCGCGCTGATCGACGCGGTTGCACGACATCCGCTGCCCTCGTGGGCCGCCGAGATCGGCTGCATGAACTGGGCGCAGGTGCTGCTCAAGTTCGGCGTGTCGCATCCCGCCGTGACGTGCGCAATTCCGGCCACGACGCGCGTCTCGCACGTCCTCGAGAACATGGGCGCCGCCCATGGCGTCATGCCCGACGAGGCGATGCGCCGGCGCATCGTCGCCCACGTCGATCGTCTCCAGTAGCCCGAACACCGATGACCGAGTGGTGGACCTATCGCCTCTCGAGTTTCCTGCTGTTCTCGCCGCGCACGTGGTTTCGCCTGCACGAGCTCTACAACGCGGAGGTCTGGCCGGCGCAGGTCGTCGCACTTATGCTCGGCCTCGCCATCGTCGTTCTCGCGCGGCGCGGCGGCGGTCGATCGGGACCTGTGATCGCCCTGCTGCTCGCCGCGTGCTGGCTCTGGGTCGCGTGGGCTTTTCATTGGCGCCGCTACGCGACGATCAACTTTGCCGCGACGTGGTTCGCCGCGGCGTTCGCCGTCGAGGCGCTGCTGCTCGTCGTTCTCGGCGCTGTCCGCGGCGGGCTCGCGCTCGACGCGAATGCGTGGCGGCATCCGGGCATGTGGCTCGTTGCGTTCGCGCTGATCGTGCAGCCGCTGCTCGGACTGCTTGCCGGACGCAGCCTG
>DATEIQ010000106.1:0-10187 GCA_035278845.1 Casimicrobiaceae bacterium
CATCGGCCTCTTCGGACTCGGCGAGATCCTGCTCACGATGGAAGAGGGCCTGTCGTTCAAGGGCAAGGGCGGCAAGATCAATCCGAAGATCGTCTGGCAGACATGGAAAGTGCTGCCGAAATTCTGGGCGACGTCGCTGCGCGCCGTGCTCATCGGCTGCTGGATGGGCGTGACGCCCGGCGGTGCGACGCCCGCGTCGTTCATGAGCTACGGCATGGCGAAGCGCATGTCGAAGAGCGGGTCGAAGTTCGGCGAAGGCCAGATCGAAGGCGTCGTGGCGCCGGAAACGGCCGCGCACGCGGCGGGCACGAGCGCGCTGCTGCCGATGCTGACACTCGGCATACCCGGATCGCCGACGGCCGCCGTGCTGCTCGGTGGCCTGCTGATCTGGGGGCTGCAGCCCGGACCGCTGCTGTTCGTCGAGAAGCCCGATTTCGTGTGGGGCCTGATCGCCAGCATGTACCTCGGCAACATCGCGGGCCTGCTGATCGTGCTGACGACGGTGCCGTGGTGGGCCGCGATCCTGCGCATCCCGTTCGCGATCATCGCGCCGGTCATCGTCGTCATCTGCGCGATCGGCGCGTACACGGTGCACAACAACATTTTCGACGTGTACATGATGGTCGTGTTCGGCGTCGTCGGCTACCTGTTCAAGAAGCTCAAGTACCCGCTCGCGCCGCTCGTGCTCGCGCTCGTGCTGGGTGACATGGCCGAGACCGCGTTCCGGCAGTCGATGCTGCTGTCGAAGGGCAACCTGTCGATCTTCTGGTCGAACCCGCTCGTGGGGTCGATCGTGACGCTCGCGCTCGTGATGCTCGCGTGGCCGCTGATCTCGCGCGTCATCAACGCGATACGCGCGAAGCCGCGCGCCGCGGCGCCCGCCTGACCCGGTGTCGGAGGTGTAACCCCCGGTGTCGGAGGTGTAACCCCCCGGTGTCGGAGGTGTAACTCCGACCCGGAGCATCGGATCGCAGCGATCCCGCTGGAGTTACACCTCCGACACCGGCTTTTCGCGGAACCGCTCGCGCAGCACGTTCTTCTGCACCTTGCCCATCGCGTTTCGCGGCAGCTCCGCGACGACGTGCACGCGCTTCGGCACCTTGTACGCGGCGATCTCGCGCTTGAGCGCGGCAATGACGGCATCGCCGTCGACGTTCTGTCCGTCGACGGCGACCACGACCGCTGTCACCGCTTCGCCGAAGTCGGGATCCGGCACGCCGATCACGGCCGACTCGGCGACCCCCGGCATCGCGTCGACGATCTCCTCGATCTCCTTCGGATAGACGTTGAGCCCGCCGCTGATGATCATGTCCTTCGCGCGCCCGGCAAGCCGCAAATATTCCTTTGCGGATCCTTCGGCAATCCACTCGCCGACGTCGCCGGTGCGAAACCAGCCGTCCGCGGTGAACTCCTCGCGCGTCTTGTCGGGCATCTGCCAGTAGCCGGCGAAGACGTTTGGCCCGCGCACCTCGACGGCGCCCACGCTGCCGGGGCCGCAGACAGTTCCGTCGTCACCGGTGATCCGCACGGACACGCCGTGCAGTGGCCGGCCGACGGTTCCCGCGGCCCGCACGCCGTCGAGCGGATTCGACGTGATCATCCCGGTCTCGGTCATGCCGTAACGCTCGAGGATCGACTGTCCGGTGCGCGACTCGAACTCGGCAAACGTCTCCGCAAGCAGCGGCGCCGACCCCGATATGAACAGTCGCACGTTGCCGCACGCATCGCGTGTGAATGCGGGCTCGCGCAGTAGCCGCGTGTAGAACGTCGGCACGCCCATCATCACGGTTGCCGAAGGAAGCAAGGCGACGACCTCCTTCGCGTCAAATTTCGGCAGCCACAGCAGCCGCGCGCCGGATAGCAATGCGCAATGGACGGCGACGAACAGGCCGTGCACGTGATAGATCGGCAGCGCGTGCAGCACGGCATCGCCGCGCGTGAATCCCCAGGCTTCGACCAGCGCCAGCGCATTCGACGCGAGATTCCGGTGCGTGAGCATCGCGCCCTTCGCGCGACCGGTTGTTCCGGACGTGTACAAGATCGCGGCGAGATCGTCGGGCTGCGACGTAACGGTTTCGAACGTGGCGTCCTCGCGGCTCGCCCGATCCGCGACCTCGCCGCCGTTCGCGTCCATCACGAGCACCGTCGCGTCGCCGGCGAGCGTCGCCACCATGCCGAGCGCTTCCGGCCGGCAAACGATCACGCGCGGCTTCGCATCGTCGAAGAAGAACGCGAGCTCGTGCTTCTGGTAGGCCGTGTTGAGCGGCAGATACACGAGTCCCGCACGCAGGCATCCAAGGTAAAGCGCAAGTACCTGCCAGTGCTTGTCGGCCTGCACCGCCACTCGGTCACCCGGCCGGCATCCGGCGCGCATCAGCGCATGCGCGATCCGGGCCGACAGCACGGCAATGTCGTCGTAGTGAACAACAGGGCCGTCCGGAACGAGAATGCACGGAACTTCGCGCTCGCGCGGAAAATGCGCCTCGATCAGTGCGTAAAGATTGGCGTTCATCCTCGGTCGCGCGCGTTGCGTGGCGTTTCAGGGCATTATTCCATACCGATGAAGAACGACGTGAAGCCGCCGCAGCCGCACGGCCTCCGCATGGCGTCCCCGCATGCGCGCATTGCCGCGCTTGCCGACCCGGACACCGTGCAGCCGCTGCCGCCGGCCGGTCCCAGTCCGCACATCGCCCGCTACGGCATCGTGCCGCACGGCGACGACGGCATCGTCGTTGCACGTGTGCGCGTCGGCGGCGTGCCGATGCTCGTTGCCGCGCAGGACGAGCACTATCTCGCAGGCAGCGTCGGCGAGCGTCATGCGCGCGCGCTCTTCGCGATGGTTGAAATCGCGCGACGTGAGCAGCCCGCGGCCATCGTACTGCTGCTCGCATCCGGCGGCGTTCGGCTGCACGAGGCCAATGCTGCCGAGCTCGCGCTCGCGCGTGCGCTCGCCGCGCTGCTCGACGCGCGTGCGGCCGGCATCGCAGTCGTCGCGGTCGGCGTCGGCCACGTATTCGGCGGCGCGTCGGTGCTCGCATGCGCCGCAGATCGGCTCGCGCTGCTGCCCGGCACACGAATCGGACTCTCCGGTCCGAAGGTGCTCGAATCGGTGCACGGCAAGTGGGAACTCGACGCGGATGACGAGCGTGACATCGACGCGGTGTTCGGCGCAGCGGCGCGCGCCCGGGCCGGATATGCCGACCTTCTCGCCGACGACGCCGACGCGCTGCGCGCATGGGTGGCACTCGCGGCGCGCGAGCGCGAGGATTTCGCCACCGCCGTCGGCGCGATGCATGCGCGGCTCCGCCCGCGGATCGCCGGTGATGCGGCGGCGGCAGCGCCTTTCGAAGTGCTTCCGTGCTTCGACGGCGCCGTCCCCGTCGACAACGGCGGTCGCCTGTGGCTGCGTGACGAATGCTGGCTGACGCGTCCGAGTCCGGGGGCCTCGATCGGCCCGGCCGACATCCATGCGCTGGACGACGCGCTGCTCGCGCACGTCGCGCCGCGCAAGGCGGACGCTCCCGATGCGGTCGTGCTCGTCGAGGACTCGGCCGGGCACGCGGTATCGCGCGCGGCGGCCATGCGTCTGCAGTCGCAGTTCCTCGCGCATCACGCTTGCGTGCTCGCGCTGCTGCGCGCGCGCGGCTGCAGGTTGATTGGCCTTCTGACGGGTGTCGGCCACAGCGCCGCGTTCTTCACCAACGCGCTGCAGGCGCCGGTGCTTTACGCGCTGCCCGGAGCGAGCGTCGTCGCGATGGAGCCGTCGGCCATCGCGCGCGTCACCGGGCTTCCGGCCGACGACCTCGTCGAGAACGATCCGCTGGTCGGCCATCCCGTGCGCCACCTGCAGGCGCAGGGCGGCGTTGCCGCGATCGTGCCCGACGCGTCGCTCGCGTCGCTCGGATTGTGACGGCGATGTTGCACGATGCCGGCATCGGCGCGCGGTTGCCGCGGATCGCAATGCGCTTCGCAACCTGCGCAGCGCTTGCGCTCGCCGCCGCGGCCGCGTGCGCAGCAACCGCCGACGTCGCGCGCGCAGCAACCGCCGACGTTGCACGCGAGACGCGCTGGGCGGAGCAGATCGTGCCGCAGCTCGTCGTCGGCGATGCCGTATGGCTCGTCACGCGGCGACATCCGCGCGTGCTGGCGCTGTATACGGAGCCGGCGAAGGCGACGCGCGAGGCGGTCGTCGTCGTACACGGGATGGGCGTCAATCCCGACTGGAACCTGATCGGCGTACTGCGTACCTCACTCGCCGATCGCGGCTTTGCAACGTTGTCGGTGCAGATGCCGGTGCTCGCCGCCGATGCGCCGCGCGAAGGCTACGGCGCGCTGTTTCCCGATGCGGGCGAGCGGTTGGCGTCGGCGGTGGCGTGGCTGCGCGGCAAGGGCTACGCGCGCATCGCGATCGTTTCGCACAGCATGGGCTCCGCGATGACCGACGCGTGGCTCGCGAGTGCGCCGCCGCCCGGTGTCGACGCCTGGGTGCCGGTCGGCATGATGGATCCATTCACGGTTCCACCGCGGCAACCGATATTCGACGTCGTTGCGGAGCGCGATTTCCCCGAGGCGCTGGTGGCGTCGAAAGCGCGCAAGGCGCAACTGCCGCGCGATGGCTGCTCGGGTGCGCTCGTCGTCAGCGGCACCGATCATTACTTCGGCGACGCGGCGCCGCGCCTCGCCGAGGCGATCGCACCGTTCATCGCACGCGCGCTCGGCGGCTCCTGCTAATTGCGGTCGTCGTCGATGCCCGCGGTCGCGCGCGCCAGTCGATCGCGAACAGCATCCCACGCGCGGTCGTCAGGCACCTGCTCGACGAGGATCGCATCGACGCCGCTGTTGTCCAGCGCGCGCAGATTCGCGTACAGCGTGCGCGCGTACCCGTCCGCGTCGTGCGGCGCATTGCGCCAGACGCCGTCGAACTCTTCCGGCGCCGCGGCGGTGCGAGCGAGCACGGCCACGCGCTCGTCGCGGTCCGCGAGCTGTGCGAGCTCGGCGCGAAGCGCGTCGGTCGCGACGAGTTGCGCCGGCGTGCGCGTCGCGTAGTGCGATGCCAGCGTTCCGGACGCGCGCGGTGCGGTGGCGTCCGCCGCGAGCGGCTGATGCCCGAGTACCGCGGCAATGGCGTCGGCACTGATGCCGCCGGGCCGCAACAGCATCGGTGCAACGCCGGTGAACGCGACGATCGTGCTTTCGATGCCGATGTCACACGCGCCGCCGTCGAGGATCAGGTCGACCGCGGCCTCGAGATCGTCGGCGACGTGCTGCGGCGTCGTCGGCGAGACGTGACCGAAGCGATTCGCGGACGGCGCGGCAATGCCGCCGCCGAATTCCGCGAGCAACGCGTGCGCGACCGCATGCGCGGGTACGCGCAGCCCAACGCTCGCCTGACCACCGGTGACAGCGTCATGCACATGCGCTGCGCGCGGCACGATCAGCGTGAGCGGCCCCGGCCAGAACGCGGCCGCGAGCGCCCGCGCGCCTGCCGGCATCGCCGACGACCAGCGCTCCGCGGACGCGAGATCGGCCACGTGCACGATCAGCGGATGATCGGCCGGTCGCCGCTTCGCTTCGAAAATGCGCATGACCGCGGACTCGTTGCTCGCATCCGCGCCGAGGCCGTAAACCGTCTCGGTAGGAAACGCGACGAGCCCGCCGTCCGCGATCAGCCGCGCGGCGCGCACGACCGACGCGCGGTCGGCGCGGACGATGCGGTCGGAGGTGATGCGTCTGTTAGAATTCAACCCTTTACGCGTTCGCGCGAAAGCGCCCGTGCCGTCTCGAAGGAGAGCGTTTGATGAGCGAATTCCTGTTCACGTCCGAATCGGTGTCGGAAGGCCATCCCGACAAGGTCGCCGACCAGATCTCCGACGCGGTGCTCGACGCGATTCTATTGCATGACCCGACGGGGCGGGTCGCGGCGGAAACGCTCGTGTCCACCGGCCTCGTCGTGATGGCCGGCGAAATCACGACCAGCGCGAACGTCGACTACGGCCGCGTCGCGCGCGACACGATCCGCAGCATCGGCTACAACGATCCCGCGCTGCGTTTCGACGCCGACGGCTGCGCGGTGATGGTCTGCTACGGGCGCCAGTCGCCCGACATCGCACAGGGCGTCGACCGTGCGTCGGACGATTACCTGAACCAGGGCGCCGGCGACCAGGGCCTGATGTTCGGCTACGCATGCGATGAAACGCCGACGCTCATGCCGTTTCCGATCTACTACGCGCACCGGCTCGTGCAGCGGCAAAGCGAGGTGCGGCGCGACGGCCGGCTGCCGTGGCTGCGTCCCGACGCGAAATCGCAGGTCACGGTGCGCTACGTCGACGGCAAGCCCAGGAGCGTCGACACCGTCGTGCTCTCGACGCAGCATCATCCTGAGATGAACGACCGGCAGAAGCTGCTTTCCGAGGCCGTCATCGAGGAAATCGTCAAGCCGGTGTTCCCGAAAGAAATGATCGCCGGCGCGCGCTTTCTCGTGAATCCGACCGGGCGCTTCGAGATCGGCGGCCCGCACGGCGATGCCGGAGTCACCGGCCGCAAGATCATCGTCGACACGTACGGCGGTGCAGCGCCGCACGGCGGCGGCGCGTTCTCCGGCAAGGATCCTTCCAAAGTCGACCGCTCCGCGGCGTACGCGGCGCGCTACGTGGCCAAGAACATCGTCGCGGCCGGCCTCGCGAAACAGTGCCAGGTGCAACTGTCGTACGCGATCGGCGTCGCGAAGCCGATCAACGTCACCGTCTACACGGAGGGCACCGGCCGCGTTTCGGATGCGCGCATCGTCGATCTCGTGAACGCGCATTTCGACCTTCGGCCCAAGGGCATCATCCGGATGCTCGACCTGCTGCGGCCGATCTACCGCAAGACCGCGGCGTACGGTCATTTCGGCCGCGACGAGCCGGGCTTCACCTGGGAAGCCACCGACAAGGCGCAAGCGCTGCGCGAGGCGGCGGGCATTCGCGAGGCGGCGGTCGCCGCCGACTGATCGCGCGCCGCGGCGGCGTGGCGCGACTCGTAACGAGCAGCCGACCGCGTTACGCCGCGCGTCGCTCGCCCGCGCTCGAGAAGCGGCCGCGTCCCGCGGCCTTCGCCTGGTAGAGCTTGCGGTCGGCGCGGCCGACCAGCGCTTCCGGCGTGTCATGCCGCGTGCTGAGCGCGACGCCGATGCTCGTGCCGATCTTGACGTGCAGCGCGCCGATCGCGAACGGCACCGCAATCGAGGCGAGAATGTCGGTCGCAATGCGCTCGGCCGGTGCGACGCCGTCGAGCTTCGGCAGCAGGATCGCGAATTCGTCGCCGCCGAGTCGCGCCACCGTGTCGGACGCGCGTAACGCGCTGCGCAGCCGCTTCGCGAACTCGACGAGCACGGCGTCGCCGGCCGCGTGGCCGTGCGTGTCGTTGATCGTCTTGAAGCGATCGACGTCGAGGAAAAGAACGCCGACCGCGTGCCCGGTGTCGCGAGCCTGTGCCAGTGCGCGCGAAAGCCGGTCGAAGAACAGCGCGCGATTCGGCAATTCCGTCAGCACGTCGTTCTCCGCCTTGCTGCGGAGCTGCCGCTCGACCGCCTTCGTGCGCGTGATGTCGCGCGCGGTCACGCATACGCCGTCGCCGAGCCTCACCGCCTGGTGCGCGACCCACGGCGCCTTGGCGTCGGTGGCGGACAATCGGAAGTCCTCTGTAAGCGATGCGCCGCCCGTGACGATTTCCGCGTAACGGGCGATGAAATGCAGGGCCTGCGCGTGCGGAAGAATTGCCGTGAGCGTGCGACCGACCAGCTCCTCGGTCGGCCGCGACACCAGCGCTTCGCCGCTCGCGTTGACGTAGACGATGCGAAAATCGACGATGCTGCGCTTGGCGTCGCGCACCGCCTCGAGCAGGAAGTAAGCATCGAGGCTCGACTCGGCGGCGCCCTTGAACTGCGCGGCGACGCGAGCCGCTTCTTCGCGCGCGTCGACGAGCGCCTGCGTCAGCGGGCGCAGGCGCCGCCGCAGCAGCCAGACGCCTGCTGCAACCAGCGCGCCGAGCAGTACGGCGGCGTACCGGAAGCGAGCCGCGAGCGGCGCGTAGAGCTCGGCCATGTCGATCTTCATGACCATGCCGAGGCCCGTGAAGCCGACGGGGCCATACGCGGCGAGCACGCGCTGCCGCCGGAAGTCCTGCATTTCGCGGATGCCGATCTCCTGGTCGAGCGCGAGGCTGATTGGCAGCGGCTGTCCATCGACGTCCGGCCGGATTCTCGTCGCTTTCACGTTGTTGCGCGATGGCAGGCACGCCATGTCGCCGTCTTGCGTGCCGCACAGGACGAGGCTGCCGGTCGTCCCCCAGCCATCGGCTTCGAGCATCATGCGGCCCAGTTCGGGAAAGGACTCCTCGGCAATCGCGTAGGCCGGCGCCTGCACGCCAACGTTCAAAGCGATTCGAGTGCGGAGGAAATAGCGCCCATCCTTCAGCAACAGGTCGGTGGCATGTCGCCCGACGAGCGGAATCGCAAATTCCGGGTGTTCGATGAACGTTCCCGCCGTGACGCCGGTGTCGCCGACGACGAAGCGCCAACCGGAGAATCCGGAATCGACGAGGGCCTCGGCGGAAACCTGCAAACGCTTTTGCAGCGCTGCGGCATCGGGCGCGTCGTCGGTCGTCGCCGCCGACGATGCAATCACGGGCTGCGCCCCCAGCGTCGCCTGCTGCAGGTGCTCGCGGATCGCGTAGTCGAGGAAGGCGCGGCGGTCGCGCAGCGTGCGCGCCAGATCGTCGCGCACCATCTCCCGGTACTCGCGCTGGGCAATCGCAAACGTGCAGAGGCCCGCGATGACCGCGAACACTGAAAGCATCACGATGGCGGTCAGCTGGATGGCGCGGCTTTCGACCGCGGCGCTTCGCAGCTTCGCGCGCCTCGCCGGCGATGCCCGGCGAGCAAATTGTTCGACGTCTTTCATCTCGAATGTGTCGGCCGAGGGACCGGCGCCGACCGCAGGTGACGAACAACGACACCTGGCTGCGGCTTCCATGGGACCGGACCGCGGGAAGCACACCCGGCGCAAGCTTCATGCCATGAGAGCTGGGGTCCGAAGCCGCGTATAATCGTCGCCCTTCCGAACCGGAGAATCAGCATGGCCGAACGCAGCCGCACCCGCCGCAACACGCTCGAGCGCCGTTGCCTTCCCAAGACGTTCAAGCGCATGTTCGTAGGCGCGCCGAAGGGCATCTTCAAGATGCTGGAGAAGATCAAGAAGGCGTAATGCGAATGAGCGGCCGCGCGTGCCGTTCGCCTATTACAACCGGCTGACGTCGGCGCAGTAGCGCATCTACCGGACGAGCGACGCGATCGAGTCGATCGCGTTGCCGCCGGGCGTTTCCCCGGGAGTCGACGTGGCCGCGATGCGCGCGGCCCTCGCAGCCGATGACCGCGCCGCCGTCGAACGGTGCGGGCAGCGCATCGTCGACGCGCTGACCGCCGGCTATCACGTGCCGCCGATCCGACTGCGCGTGCTGGCGCAGCGCCCCGCCGACGACTACGGCGAACTGCATGGCCTCTACGAGCCGGAGGAGGGACGCACGCCGGCGCGGATCAGCGTGTGGATGCGCACGGCGCGCAAGCGCCAGGTGGTCGCGTTCAAGAGCTTCCTGCGCACGCTGTGCCACGAAGTCTGTCATCACCTCGACTACGAGCTCTTCGCGCTCGAAGAGACGTTTCACACCGACGGCTTCTATCGGCGCGAGTCGAGCCTCGCCAACGCGATGCTGGCGTCGGAGGCGATGCTCGCTTCCGGATAGTCCGCGACCATGCTGGCGGCGAGGCAGTGCGCCTCGTCGCGTGCTTCCGGTACAATGCCGCCGTTGCCCCGAGGAGCGTTGCAACCCGGCTCACGCCGGGCCAGGCTCGGGGCCGGCATCCTGCCGCTGCAACCGCGCTCGTTGAACCGTGAATCGCACGGGACGACGGGACGAGCGGTCTCCTTTTCCCCGAACGATTCACCCGACGAAGCGGAGTGAACGATGAACGCTGTCAACGAAACGAAGCGATTCGCCGACTGCGAGATCGCCGACATCAAGCTGGCGGACTGGGGTCGCAAGGAAATCGCGATCGCGGAAACGGAGATGCCCGGGCTGATGGCGATCCGGGAGGAGTTCGCGCCGCTTTCGCCGCTGCGCGGCGCACGCGTCGCCGGCAGCCTGCACATGAC
>DATEIQ010000107.1:0-4947 GCA_035278845.1 Casimicrobiaceae bacterium
AGGAGCGCCGCGGGCTGCACCGTCATTGCGGCCGGATCGCCGACGTATCGGTGGACGTCGGCAAATGCGAGCTTCATCGCCTCGATTTGCAGATGCTGGCTCGCCACCGAGTCGGGCGCGAGCGCCGCGAGATCGAACGAGTCGAGGATGCCGAGCGCCATCAGCGCGGCAATGCCTTGCCCGTTCGGCGGTATCTCGTGCACGGTGACGTCACGATAGGAAAGCGCAAGCGGCGTCACCCAATCACTGGCATGGCGCTCGAAATCCTCGCGCCGGTGCGCGCCGCCGAGCGCGGTTGCGTGACGAACGATCGCGTCGGCAAGCGCGCCCCGATAGAACGCCTCGCCGCCGCTGCGCGCAAGTTGCGTGAGCGTTTCGGCCATCGCGCGTGATGCGAACCGCTCGCCGGGCTCCGGCGCGCGGCCGCCGATCAGGAAGTGCTCCTGCCAGCCGAGACCCTCGGGCATCAGCGGCGCCGCGAGCTGCCACTTCTGCGCAACGACCGGCGATACCGGATAGCCATCGTGCGCATGCCGGATCGCGGGCTCGAACAGGTCGGCGAAAGGCAGCTTGCCGTAGCGCTTCGACAGCGCGACCCATCCGGAGACGGCACCGGGAATCGTCACGGTTTCGATGCCCCGCTGCGGCATCGACGCATGCGACGCGAAGCGCTCGCGCGACCACGCCGCCGGCGCGCGGCCCGATGCGTTCAAGCCCGCGAGCTCGCGGCCATCCCAGACGATCGCGAAGAGATCGGAGCCGATGCCGTTGCTGCACGGCTCGACGACCGTCAGCGCAATCGCGGTGGCGAGCGCTGCATCGACGGCGCTTCCGCCGCGTGCAAGCATCGCCATGCCCGCCTGCGTCGCGAGCGGCTGCGACGTGGCAACGACGTTGTCGGCGAGGATCGGCTGGCGGCGGGATGGGTAGGGCAGCGAGTAATCCATTACGGTTCCTGGAACGCTTCCTCGCGCCGACGACGCATGTTCGGCAGCGCGATCACGAGAACGAGCAAAATTGCGGCGGCGAGCAGCCCCGCCGAGATCGGCCGCGTTGCGAACACCGCCGGATCGCCCCGCGACAATAGCAGCGCACGCCGCAGATTCTCCTCCATCATCGGCCCGAGCACGAATCCGAGCAGCAGCGGTGCCGGCTCGCAGGCAAGCTTCGCAAACACGACACCCAGCAGGCCGAAGAACGCCGTCTGCATGACGTCGAAGCTCGTGTTGTTCACCGTGTACACGCCGATCGCGCAGAACAGCAGGATGGCCGGATACAGCAGCCGATAGGGTACCGTCAGAAGCCGGATCCAGATCCCGATCAGCGGCAGATTCAGCACGACGAGCATCAGGTTGCCGACCCACATCGACGCGATCAGGCCCCAGAAGAGCTGCGGGTTCGACGTCATCACCTGCGGGCCGGGCTGGATGTTGTGGATCGTCATCGCGCCGACCATCATCGCCATCACCGCGTTCTCGGGAATGCCGAGCGTCAGCAGCGGAATGAACGACGATTGCGCGCCGGCGTTGTTCGCCGCTTCGGGTCCCGCGACACCCTGGATCGCGCCCTTGCCGAATTGCGACGGATCTCTCGCGACCTTTTTTTCGATCGTGTACGAGGCGAACGACGACAGCATCGCGCCGCCGCCGGGCAGCACGCCGAGCACCGAGCCGAGCGCCGTGCCGCGCAGCGCCGCGGGCGCGGCAAGACGAAACTGATCCTTCGTGAACCAGAGGCCGCCGAGCTTCGTGCGCACGATCTCGCGTTTCTCGGTGGACTCCAGGTTGACGATGATTTCGGCGAAGCCGAACAGGCCCATCGCGACGACGACGACGCCGATGCCGTCCGAAAGCTCCGGAATCCCGAAATCGAACCGCACGACGCCGGAGTTCACGTCGGTGCCGACGATCCCGAGCAGCAGCCCGACGAGGATCATCGCGATCGCCTTCAGCAGCGATCCATGGGCCAGCACGACGGCGCCGATGAGCCCGAGCACCATCAGCGAAAAATATTCGGCCGGTCCGAATTTCAATGCGAGCGCGGACAGCGGCAACGACACGCCGGCCACGAGGATCGTGGCGCACGTCCCCGCGAAGAACGAAGCGAGCGCGGCGGTCGCGAGCGCCGCACCCGCCTGGCCACGTCGCGCCATCTGGTAGCCGTCGAGGCACGTGACGACCGAGGATGCCTCGCCCGGCATGTTGACGAGAATCGCGGTGGTCGAGCCGCCGTATTGCGCGCCGTAATAGATGCCGGCGAGCATGATCAGCGCGGAGACCGGCTGCAGCGCGTACGTCGTCGGCAGCAGCATCGCGATCGTCGCGACGGGCCCGATGCCCGGCAGCACGCCGATCAGCGTACCGAGCAGCGTGCCGACCAGCGCGTACAGCAGGTTGACCGGCGTGAGCGCGACGCCGAAGCCGGTCGCGAGATGGGCGAACAGTTCCACGGTCGCAGAACGCGCAGGGCCGACTCGCTTACTGCTGCATCGGCCAGATCGGAAGCTGCAACTGCAGGCCGATGACGAACACGCCAACGGCGAGTGCCGCGAGCAGCACGCCGGCCGCCAGCGATTCGCGCGGCCGGAACTCCGAACTCGCCGCGCTGGCCGCGACGATCAGGATCACCGTCGACAGCGCGACGCCCAGCGGACGAACGATCGCGCCGAACAGCACGACGCTGCCGAGCACCACGAAGAGCGGGCGCAGGCGAAGGCGCGGCATCGCCTCGCCGCGCACGCGCAACGCGCGCAGGGCAATCGCCACCCCAAGCACGATCAGCAGGATGCCGAGGATGCGCGGGAAGTAGCCGGGACCCATCCGGGCCGCGGTGCCGAGCGCGTACTTCGACCCGATCGCGAGCGCGCCGGCGCCGAGCAGCGTAAACAGCACGCCCGACCAGAAGTCCCTGGGATTGCGGATCGGCATCTCGACCTCGTTCTCGATACTGTCGACGCCGCGCGTGAACGCCGCCGCGCGCGGCGTAAGAATAGCATCGTGAAACGAACGGCTCCGCTCGGAGATCCGTGAAGACAAAACGAAAGGGCAGGCGCGCGGCCTGCCCTTGCGAGGCGAATCGAGCGATCGCGCGCGTCAGACGCCGTTCTTCGCGCGCAGATCCTTGAAGTACTTGTCCAGCCACTGCGCCTGCAGCCGCTGCTGCAACTGCGGCTTCACCTCGTCGAACGCCGGAACCTTGGCGTCGCGGACGTCGTCGACCTCGATCACGTGCCAGCCGAACTGCGTTTGCACGGGCTGCGGCGTGAACTTGCCCTTGGGCGTGGCCTTCATCGCGTCGCCGAAAGGCTTCACGAAATTGGCCGGCGCATTCCAGTCGAGGTCGCCGCCCTTGTCCTTCGAGCCCGGATCCTTGGAGCGCGCCTTCGCGAGCTCGTCGAACTTCGCGCCCTTCTGCAGCTCGGCGATGATCGACTTCGCCTCGTCTTCTTTCTCGACGAGGATGTGCCGCACCTTGTACTCCTTGTCGCCGATCTGGCCCTTGATCGCGTCGTATTCCTTTTTGAGCTCGGCCTCCGGCACCGGATTCTTCTTGATCCAGTCGCTCACGTAAGCGCGGACGAGAACCGTCTGCGACGCGAGGTCCATCTGCGTCTTGACGTCGGGATTCTTGTCGACACCCGACTTCTTAGCCTCGCGCGCGAGCAACTCGCGCGTGTTCAGCTCTTCCTTGACCGCATTGCGGATCTCGGGGGTGTCCTGCCCGCCCTGCGCGAGTCGTTCCTTCAGGAGAACGTCGTACTGCGCCTGCGAATAGAGCTGCTTCTCGGCGGCGGGAGCGGCGGCCGCCGCCTTGGGCGCCGCCTTAGGTGCGGGCGCCGCGGCCTGGGCGAACGCCCCGCCCGAGAACAGTGCGGCCGTCACCGCGACAGCAACCAGCGTACGTTTCATTGCTTTCATCCTTTCATAGGAACGGGTTCGCCCGGGGCGTACGCGTGGATCGCCAGCGCGTGCACCGGGAAAGGGATCAGATCGCCGACGCGGCTCAGTACGGCCCGATGGCGGGCGAGGCGCGTCATACCGAGGAAGTGCTCCGACACGATCGTCACGGAAAAGTGCCCAGCGCCGCCTGCCGCGCCGGCGTGGCCGACATGGGCGGCGCTGTCGTCGCGGATCTCGAGTTGCGTGGGGGCGAGCGCCGCGAGGCGACCCTGCAGCGTGGCCTGCACGTTCATCACTTGCCCCACCGCGCTTGGATGATCCCCCCGCGCTAGCGGCTTCGCCGCTTCGCTGCCCCCCGTGGGGGTGGAATGCGACGCTCGGGTCGACCCTTCGCGTCTCATCGCGTCGGCTCGATCACGTGCCGTGCCAGGAAAAACGCCTGGGCGACCGCGAACAGCAGGAAGAGCCCGATGCCGCCCCAGACCTTGAAGTCGACCCACGTCTCGGTCGGGAAGTGGAACGCGATGTACCAGTTCGCGAGCGCCATCGCGCCGAAGAACGCGACCCACGACCAGGTAAGACGCGTCCAGATAGGGGGCGGCAGTTCGATGTCCTTCATCACGACGGCCACCAGATCTCGGTGCCAAACGAGCTTGCCCGCCGCAAGGATCGCGCCGAACGCGAGGTAGAGCACCGTCGGCTTCCATTTGATGAAGGTTTCGTCCCGCAAGAGCAGCGTGGCGCCTCCGAAGACGACGATGATCGCCAGCGACAGCCAGTGGATCGGCGATACGTGGCCGCGAAAATGGAACCAGGCGATCTGCGCAATGGAAGCGGCAATGGCGACGGCCGTGGCGACCCAGATGCCCTGCCACTTGAACGCGACGAAGAAGAGCAGGAGCGGAAAATAGTCCGCGAAAAAGCGCATAAACCATCGATTATACCGCGAACGACGAGGCATGCCCGCTGGGCTCGGTCCCTCCCGGTACGTCGGCGGCCCGGCGGCCGGACGCGCGGTTCCGCGCGCCGGGCGCGGGCTACGTGCCCC
>DATEIQ010000108.1:0-18998 GCA_035278845.1 Casimicrobiaceae bacterium
CACTCAACGTGGCACGCTCGGACAAGTGACCCTTGTTTCCGACGGACGCTTTGACCGCTACTTGGTGTCGCAGAGTCAAATGAAACTTACGGTCAACCGCGATATCGCCGATCCACTGTTCTTCTACTATCTATTCACGTCAGCCGAGCAGCAGGAATACATTCGTCAGCATGCAATTCAAACCGGTGTTCCGCACACGAATCTTGGCATTCTTCGCGCCACACCCGTACCGCTTCCCCCAATCAACGAACAACACGCCATCGCGCACATCCTCGGCACGCTGGACGACAAGATCGAGCTGAACCGGCGAATGAGCGAGACGCTGGAGACGATGGCGCGGGCGCTGTTCAAGTCGTGGTTCGTCGACTTCGACCCCATCCGCGCCAAGATGGAGGGCCGAGACCCCGGCCTGGCCAAGCCTATCGCCGATCTATTCCCAGCCCGCCTCGTCGACTCCGAGTTCGGCGAGATTCCGGAGGGATGGAGATTGGTCCCACTTGGTGATCTCACAGAGCTTCGAAGAGGCAAGACCTACAAGAGTGGCCTGAAAGACCTGCCTGGACCAGTCTTGCTCGGACTCGGTAGCATCGAAAGAAACGGCGGTTTTCGTGACGACAAGCTGTCTACTTACGGCGGAGATTCTCCCGCAAACTTGATTCTCGGGCCTGGTGATATTTTCGCGTCGCTGAAAGACGTGACGCAGTCCGCCGATCTTCTTGGCGCCGTGGCGCGGGTGCCCGACCACATCCGCGAAGGCAGGCTGACGCAAGACACTGTAAAGCTGATGTTCAAGGCGCCGAGCGTTTCGCGGGAGCTCGTGTACCAGTCGTTATTGACGGCAGAGTATCGCGATTACTGCCGCGCACATGCAACAGGAACAACAAACCTTGGCCTTAGCAGAGACGACTTCCTGGCATACCCGATCGTGCAGCCGAGTCCGGTCGTGGCCGCGATCTTTGATCGTTTTATGCGTTCGTTCGAAGAATCGGTTGCGAACAGTGCATCTCGCTCGCGAACGCTTGCCGCACTTCGTGACGCGTTGTTGCCGAAACTGATCTCTGGCGTGCTCGGCGTCGGAGACATCGCGCAGTCCCTCGAAGGAGTGGCGCAGGCGGTTGTGGCAGAACCTTGACATCTGTCCGTAACTGTCCAGCATTTGCCACATGCATGCCGCGACCGACGCGACCGAACCCTCGGGCTCGCCCGCCGCTCGCGCGGTGTGACGCCACCCGATCTGGCCGACAAAGGTATACACCGGCAGATGCTCACACGGCTCGTCGTAGCCGAAAGCGCGCCGCCGAGGCCCACGCTCGCTTGCTTCCGTTCTCAATTCGGCTACAATTGTTCTCACCTTGAGATCAATGGTGTCGCCTGTCCAACCCATCGAGCTGCTGTTCGGTGCCTACCGCCGCCGCATTCTTGCTCTCCTGCTCCTCCATCCGGAGCAGAGCTTCTATGCCCGGGAGATTGGCCGCTTGGCGGATGTTCCGGCCGGCTCGCTCCAACGGGAAGTGACGGCGCTTACCCGCGCGGGCCTGCTCACCCGCAGTACGGTGGGCAACCAGGTTCGCTATCAAGCCGACCGCACCTGCCCCATCTTTGAGGAGCTGGCCGGTATATTTCGCAAGACCGCTGGGCTCGCGGACCTCCTGCGCGAGACGCTGGAACCGCTCGGGCGCGCGGTCCGCCTCGCGTTCGTATTCGGCTCGGTGGCGCAGGGCAAGGAGAGTGGTACAAGCGACGTGGACGTGATGGTCGTGGGCAGCGCGCCCTTCGCACGCGTCGTCGCGGCGCTTGCGCCCGCCAGCCAGCGTCTGCGGCGGGAGGTCAACCCGGTCGCCATGACGCCAAAGGATTTCAAGGCGAAGATCGCAGTGCGCGACCGATTCGTGGCGAGGATCGTGCGCGAGCCCAAAATCTTTGTCATAGGCGACGCCCGTGAGCTTGGAGAACTTACGCAAGATCGGGCAGCTTAAGGAGCATCCGCGAGATCCCGACGAGATCGAGCGGCTGCTCGCGGCGGCGGCACGCGGCCTCGGTGACGCCCACACCACTGCGATCAGCACCGAGACACGGTTCGACGCGGCGTATCGCGCCATCATGCAGGTTGCACTCGCCGCTCTGATGTCACATGGCTACCGCCCGGATACCAAGCGCCCGGGCCATCACGCCACGGTGATCCAGGTGCTACCCATCACTCTAGGTATCGAAGCTGATCGCGTCGTCGTGCTCGACACCTTGCGCCGCAAGCGCAACCTGGCCGACTACACGGGCGACGACATCGACGACGCCTCGGTGATCGCCTGCATCGATGAGGCGACCCGGCTGCTGAAGGAAGCCCGCAGCACGCTCGGATCAACGAGATGAGCGCTTTCGCCGAATCCGTCGTCGAGGAAGCCGCCCTCGGCTGGCTCGAAGCGCTCGGCTACGCCGTTCTGCACGGGCCGGACATTGCCGCCGGCGAGCCCGCCGCCGAGCGACGCGATCCCGGCTACCGCGACGTGGTGCTCGAAACGAGGCTGCGCGCTGCGCTCGCGCGGTTGAACCCGGAGCTGCCTGCGGAAGCGCAGGAGGACGCCTTCCGCAAGCTGACGCGCGTCGATGCACCGTCTTTGCTCGAGCGCAATCGTGCCGTGCATCGCATGCTGGTGGACGGGGTCACCGTCGAGTACCGACGCGACGACGGATCGATCGCGGGCGCGCAGGCGCGAGTGATCGACTTCGACGCCGCGGAGAACAACGATTGGCTTGCGGTGAACCAATACACCGTGTGCGATGGGCAGCATACACGTCGGCCCGACGTGGTGCTATTCGTCAACGGCCTGGCCCTCGCGGTGATCGAGCTCAAGAACGCGGCGGACGAGAACGCCAGCGTCTGGTCGGCGTTTGCGCAACTCCAGACCTACCAGGCGCAGATCCCGACGCTCTTCGCCGCCAACGCTGCGCTCGTTGCCTCCGATGGCGTGCAGGCGCGCATCGGATCTCTTGGTGCGGGCAGGGAATGGTTCAAACCGTGGCGGACGGTGAGCGGCCGCGGCGACGCGCCGGGTTCGATGCCCGAGCTGCAAGTCGTGCTCGAAGGCGTGTTCGACCGGCGCCGCTTCCTCGATCTCTTGCGCTACTTCGTCGTCTTCGAGGACGCAGGCGGGGACAAGCTCGCCAAGAAGATGGCGGGCTATCACCAGTTTCATGCGGTGAACGTGGCGGTCGAGGAAACGTTGCGCGCCGCGGCGGGTCGCATCGCACAGCCGCGCGGGACCTATTCGGCGGGCCAGCAGCCCGGCGGCGAGCCCGGTGATCGCCGCGTCGGTGTCGTATGGCATACGCAAGGCTCGGGCAAGAGCTTGACCATGGCCTTCTACGCCGGCCGTGTCGTGTTGCATCCTGCGATGGCGAACCCGACGATCGTCGTGCTCACCGACCGCAACGATCTCGACGATCAGCTCTTCGGCACGTTCGCGCGGTGCCGCGACCTGTTGCGCCAGCCTCCGGTGCAAGCCGCGGACCGCGCCGATCTGCGCGCGAAGCTCGCGGTAGCCGCGGGCGGTGTGGTCTTTACGACGATCCAGAAGTTCTTTCCGGAGGATAAGGGTGATCGACACCCGGTGCTGTCGGACCGGCGCAACATCGTCGTCATCGCCGACGAGGCGCATCGCAGCCAGTACGATTTCATCGACGGTTTCGCGCGCCACATGCGCGACGCGCTGCCGAACGCCTCGTTCGTCGGCTTCACCGGCACGCCGATCGAACAGACCGACGCCAACACGCGCGCCGTGTTCGGCGATTACATCAGTGTCTACGACATCCAGCGCGCGGTGGCGGACAACGCGACGGTGCCGATCTACTACGAAAGCCGCCTGGCGAAGCTTGAGCTGTTGGACGCCGAGCGGCCGAAGATCGACGCGCAGTTCGAGGAGGCCACCGAAGGCGAGGAAGTCGAGCGCAAGGAGAAGCTCAAGAGCCGATGGGCGCAGCTCGAAGCCGTGGTCGGAACCCGGAAGCGGCTGACGATGATCGCGCGTGATCTGGTCGAGCACTACGAGAAGCGCTGCGAAGCGATCGATGGCAAGGCGATGGTGGTGGTGATGAGCCGACGCATCGGCGTCGAGCTCTACCAGGAGATTGCGCTGCTCCGGCCGGAGTGGGCGGTCGACGATGACGGCGCCGGGGCGCTCAAGGTGGTGATGACCGGCTCCGCATCCGACCCGCTCGACTGGCAGCCCCATATTCGCAACAAGCCGCGCCGCGAGGCGCTGGCGCAACGTTTTCGCGACCCGCAGGAGCCCTTCCGCATCGTCATCGTGCGCGACATGTGGCTCACCGGCTTCGACGCGCCGAGCCTTTCCACCATGTACGTGGACAAGCCGATGCGCGGCCACGGGCTCATGCAGGCCATCGCACGCGTGAATCGCGTGTTCAGGGACAAGCCGGGCGGACTGGTCGTGGATTATCTCGGCCTCGCCGACGAGCTCAAGGAGGCGCTTGCCAGCTACACCGAGGCCGGCGGCACCGGCAAGACGGTGCTCGACCAGAGTGAGGCGGTGGCGGTGATGCTGGAGAAGTACGAGGTGTGCCGTGGACTCTTCCATGGGTTCGACCGTGCTGCGTGGACCACCGGCACGCCGCAGGCGCGCGTTGCGCTCCTGCCCGCCGCGCAGGAGCACGTCCTCGCGCTCGAGAATGGCAAGAATCGGCTGCTGCGCGCCGTCACCGAGCTGTCGCAGGCGTTCGCGCTCGCCATGCTGCACGAGGAAGCGCTTCGCATCCGCGACGACGTCGGCTTCTTTCAGGCCGTGCGCGCAGTGCTGGCCAAGGACGCACCGGGCGAACGCAAGACGGACGAGGAGCTGGAACACGCGATTCGCCAGATCGTCTCGCAAAGCCATCGTTTCGGGCGAAGTGGTGGACATCTTCGCCGCCGCGGGTCTCAAGAAGCCCGAGATCTCGATCCTTTCCGATGAGTTCCTCGCCGAGGTGCGCGGAATGCCTCAGCGCAACCTGGCGGTCGAGCTGCTGCAGAAGCTCCTCAAGGGCGAGATACGCACGCGCTTGCGCCGCAATATCGTGCAGGCGCGATCGTTTGCCGACCTGCTGGCGCAGTCAATCCGGAAGTATCAGAACCGGGCGATCGAGGCCGCAAAGGTGATCGAGGAGCTGATCCAGCTCGCGAAGGAAATGCGCGCCGCCGAAGCGCGCGGCGAGCATCTCGGATTGTCGGAAGACGAGCTCGCTTTCTATGACGCGCTGGAGACGAACGATAGCGCAGTGAAAGTCCTGGGTGACGAAACGCTGCGCACGATTGCTCGCGAGCTCGTCGCAACCGTACGCAGGAACGTGACCATCGACTGGACGATCCGCGACAATGTGCGGGCTCATCTGCGCGTGCTCGTGAAGCGGATCCTGCGCAGATACGGCTATCCACCGGACAAGCAGGACAAGGCCACGCAGACGGTTCTGGAGCAGGCGGCGTTGCTTTCGGGCAATTGGGCGATGGGGTAGTAGCGTCGGGCATGCGTCTTGGCCGCGTGCGGCACGCGCATAATGACCCGGCTCGACAAGGCGAAAGGGGAGGAGGCCGATCATGTACCGAAAGTCCCGCAGTGGCACAACGGCCGCGGCGTTCGTGTCCATCATCGGTGCGGCGCTCGTCGCATCGGCTGCGCTCGCGCAGGACACATATCCGGCGAAGCCGATCACGCTGATCGTGCCGTTCCCGCCCGGCGGCGTCGCCGACATCGTCGGGCGCCCGTTCGCCGATGCGCTGTCGCGTGAGCTGAAGCAACCCGTCGTCATCGAGAACAAGCCCGGCGCGGGCGGCGGCATCGGCATGGGCGTCGTTGCGAAGGCGAAGCCGGACGGCTACACGCTGCTGCTCGCGCTGTCGTCGATCTCGATCCTGCCCGAAGCGGACAAGGTGCTGGGCCGCGCACCGCTCTACCAGCTCGACCAGTTCACGCCGATCGCGCGGCTCACCGCCGATCCGACGGTGCTGGCCGTGCGGGCCGACAGTCCGTGGAAGTCGCTGCAGGAATTCATCGACGACGCGCGCAAGCGGCCCGGCGCGATCACGTACGGTTCGTCCGGCAATTACGGCACGATGCACGTGCCGATGGAAATGTTCGCGCACAGCGCCGGCGTCAAGCTCTTGCACGTTCCGTTCACCGGCGGCGGGCCGGCGGTGATCGCGCTGCTCGGCGGCCAGGTCGACGCGCTATCCACCGGGCCATCGACGGTGCTGCAGCACGTGAAGGCAGGCAAGATCCGCGTGCTCGCGTCCTGGGGCGACCATCGGCTCGGGTCGCTTCCCGATGTCAGGACGCTATCCGAATCAGGCTACGACGCGGTGTTCTTCCAATGGTCGGCGCTGTTCGCGCCCACGGCGACGCCCGAGCCGGTCGTCGCACGACTGCGCGAGGCGGCGCGTGTTGCCGCCGCCGATCCGAAATTCGTCGGAACGCTGCAGACAGTCGAGACACCGGTGCAGTATCTCGATGCGCCCGAGATGAGGCGCTTCTGGGAGGCCGACGCGAAGAAGCTTGCCGAAGCTGTCCAGCGCGTCGGGAAGGTGGAGTGACGCGCTCAGTCGCCGTTGCCGTTCCGTAGAACCCGCCTCGCGCCGAATACCCGCGGCGGCGCCGGAGCCCGTTCGAAAGCTGGGGTTACCGACAGCAGGACGAATTGCAGCAGGACGCCGGCTTCGTCGCGCGGATGAACGCGCTGACGATCTTGCCATCGACTTCCCTGGCAGCGGCCTCGACATCGAGCCCTTGTCCCGCAAGAAAGGTTGCGGCCTCCTTCACGCCGTAGACGCGCGTCACCTCCATGTCGACACCGCCAAAGCCGGCTGCGGCCAGCTTCGAGCGGTAGTCGGCTTCGGTCATTGCGCCCGCGATGCAGCCCACCCACAGTTCCATGCTCTTGCGAATGGGGTCCGGAACCTCGCCCCGAATGACCACGTCGGAGACCGCGAACCGGCCACCGGGCTTGAGAACCCTGAACGCCTCCTTCAGCACCCGATCCTTGTCGCCGGAGAGGTTGATGACGCAGTTGGAGATCACCACATCCACCGAGTCGGCCGGCAGCGGGATGCTTTCGATTTCGCCGCGCAGGAACTCGACGTTTGCAAGCCCGCTCTTCTGCTTGTTCTCCTGCGCGAGCGCCAACATCTCGTCGGTCATATCGAGTCCGTAAGCCTTGCCGGTGGGACCGACCCGTCGGGCTGACAGAATCACGTCGATGCCACCGCCGGAGCCAAGATCGAGCACGATCTCTCCGGACTTCAGCTCGGCCAGGGCGGTGGGATTGCCGCAGCCCAATGAAGCGCTCAGCGCGTCCTCGGGGACTTCGCCCGCCTGACTGGCGTCGTAGATGTTCGAGGTAATCGGATCGCAACAGCTCGCGAGACTCGGCGCAGTGCCGCAGCAACTCGTCCTTCCCTCCCGCACGCGACCGGCGGCTTGACCATACTTCTCCCGTACGGCTTGTTTCAGTTCATCGGTGGCAGACATTCGGGGTCCTCTCGCAAGTGAAGGCAGGGCGTGCCGCAACGCGCAGTCCTATCCGGAAGGTGCAACAACGGACTTGCGGCGGCGATGCAAAGGCACTGCCACAGGGGTTGGCTTCCGTGCCTTCCCGGGTCCGCAGGACGGGCCGCGCGTCGCGGTAGCGCGACAGCAGTTTTCGGTGAGATAAGCAACGAGGTGTTTCATGGCGGAAAGATCGGCGCGATACCACACGAATCGCCCGTCCTGCCGAGGGGCAATGAGGCCGGCACGCCACAACTCCTTCAGATGGAACGACAGCGACGGTGCGGGGATTTGCAAGCGCTCGGCAATCAGCCCGGCGGGCATTCCATCAGGCGCATGCTCCACCAGCAGCCGATAGACCGCGAGGCGCGTCTCCTGCGCCAATGCGGCGAGCGCCACGATTACCTTTGATGTTTCCACAATCGTGAAACTATCAAACGAATGGGACGCTGTCAACGGACGCCGAACAGGGGCGAACCCCTCGCGCCGCCGTTCGCCCGCGACAAGCCAAAAAAAAGCCCCGCAAGAAAGCCTGCGGGGCTCATAGGCTGTATCAATCAGGAGGAGAGAATTGATACAGTGGAGACACCACCAACATCCATTCTGGGGATGCCCGGCGGCAGTTTCAAGCAGTCCGCCGGGTCCCGCCCTGTCGGGCTTGCTGTCGCGCGTTACTTACGCGGCGCGCTTCGCCTTGCCGTTCGTGACCTTTGTCGCGTTGTTAGCCGCAGCGCGCACGCTCGCGTCGGCCAGGTCGACCACCTGACGGGTCGCCTTCTGGAACTGGTCGAACGCGGCCGTCGAGGCGGCGAAAGTCGACTTCAGCGCATTGACGGCGACATCCGAGCCGGCCGGCGCCGATTGGCTGGCCTTCTCGACCCAGGCGGCGACACCCCTCGTGTAATCGGACCACGACTGCTCCGCCAGCGCCGAGTACTCGGCCTGCGCTTCCGACGACAGCTCGTACAGCGTGCGCGAATAACCCGTCGCGCTTTGCACGCCGACTTCCGCGAGCTTCGCGCGGAGCGCCATCAGTTCCTGCACGTCCTTCACGCTGGCCGCGGCCTGCGCGCCTTCGACCGCTTGCGCGATCGCGAGCTTGGCGGCGTTGATGTTCAGCTGGACGAGCTTCTCGGCGTTCTCGATTGACAGCGACGCGAGCTTGATCGCGTTGCTGACGTTCGCCTGGTTGAACGCGGCGAATTGTTCCGTTGCGTTGTACATGGTTGCCCTTTCAAATGCGGGTCCATAGACCCGTTGCCATTGGCAGGACCGGTACATTCGCCCTTCCCGCCCCGATCGGTTGCAGTTTGTCGGGTCTCTGTTCAGGCGACCCTTTGCTGCACCGCACAAAAGCCATTGTAGGGACGGCTGGGAGGCAAGTCAAGTCTTTTTTTGTGCGCCGCACCATGGATTGGCTCTCCGACCCGGCAGGAATTTCAAACCCTCGCCAAATCAGGGGTTTATAATCGCCGGAACGCCTCCGGGACAGGTCCGATGCCTTCCGAAATCCGCACGATCAAAAAGTACCCCAATCGCCGCCTGTACGACACGGCCAACAGCGGCTACATCACGCTCGCCGACGTCAAGCAGATGGTCCTCGACGGCGTCGACTTCCGCGTCGTGGACGCGAAGACCAGCGAGGATCTGACGCGGGCGATCCTGCTGCAGATCATCCTCGACGAGGAATCGGGCGGGATGCCGATGTTCAGCTCCGAAATGCTCGCGCAGATGATCCGCTTCTACGGCAGCGCGCAGCAGACGATCATGGGCCAGTACATCGAGCAGAACGTGCAGGCGTTCCTCGCAATTCAGAAGAAGCTGCAGGAACAGGCGAAGCAGGTCTACGGCGACAAGATGCTGCTGACGCCCGAGCTGTGGAAGCAGTTCATGCAGATGCAGGCGCCCGCGATGCAGGGCATGCTCGGCAACTACCTCGAGCAGAGCGCGCGGCTGTTCATGGACATGCAACAGCGGATGCAGGACCAGACGCGCGGCATGTTCTCGGCGTTTCCGTTTCCGGGATTCGGTGGCCAGCCGCCTGCGGCGGACGAAGACAAGAAACGCTGACACGGGCTTGACCGGCGGCGGACGCGCCGCAACATCGATGCCGGCCGTCCGGGTTTGCTGCGCAGCATCAAGCGCCGGACCGGGCGAGCGATCCCTCCTTTTCAATCAGAACGAGCCATGGCAGTCACGCGCAAGCGTCCCGCGATCGCGGCTCCCCGCGTCGGCTTCGTGTCGCTCGGTTGCCCAAAGGCGCTCGTCGACTCCGAGCAGATCCTGACGCAGCTGCGCGCCGAAGGTTACGCCATCGCACCTTCATACGACGGCGCCGATCTCGTCGTCGTCAATACCTGCGGCTTCATCGACGCGGCCGTGGCCGAATCGCTCGACGCGATCGGAGAGGCACTGCACGAGAACGGCAAGGTGATCGTCACCGGCTGCCTGGGCGCGAAGGAAGGTGGCGGCTTCGTGCGTGCCGCACATCCGAAAGTGCTCGCGGTGACCGGGCCGCATGCGACACACGAGGTGATGACGGCCGTACACGCACACCTGCCGAAGCCGCACGACCCGTTCGTCGATCTCGTTCCTCCGCAAGGCGTGAAGCTGACGCCGCGCCACTACGCCTATCTGAAGATCAGCGAAGGCTGCAATCATCGGTGCACGTTCTGCATCATCCCGTCGATGCGCGGCGACCTCGTGTCGCGGCCGATCGGCGACGTGCTCGCCGAAGCCGAACGCCTGCTGCGCGCCGGCGTGCGCGAGATTCTCATCGTGTCACAGGATACGAGCGCGTATGGCGTAGACGTCCGCTACCGCACGGGATTCTGGCAGGGACGGCCGATGCGGACGCGCATGCTGGAGCTCGCGCGCGAGCTCGACGCGCTCGGCAAGGCGCATCGCGCGTGGGTGCGGCTGCATTACGTCTACCCGTATCCGCATGTCGACGACATCGTGCCGCTGATGACATCGGCGCCGGCGCAGGGTGGCCTGCTGCCGTACCTCGACGTGCCGTTCCAGCACGCGAGCCCGCGCATCCTGCGGCTGATGAAGCGGCCGGCCGCGCCGGAGAAGGTGCTCGATCGCGTGCGCGCGTGGCGGAGCGTGCAGCCGGACATCACGCTGCGCAGCACGTTCATCGTCGGCTTCCCAGGCGAGACCGAAGCGGAGTTCGACGAGCTGCTCGCGTTCCTCCGCGAGGCGCGCCTCGATCGCGTCGGCTGCTTCGCCTATTCGCCCGTCGACGGTGCGGCCGCGAACGCGCTGCCCGATGCGGTTAGCGATGCCGTGCAGGAGGAACGCCGCGCGCGCTTCATGGCCGTGCAGGCTGCGATCAGCGCGGAGCGCTTGCGCGCGAAGACGGGCCGCGAACTCGACGTGCTGATCGACACGCTCGAAGACGGTGTGGCCATCGCGCGATCGTCCGCGGATGCGCCGGAGATCGACGGCGTCGTGCGCGTTCGCGACGGGGCACGCGCAACACCCGGCAGCTTCGCGCGCGTGCGCGTCGTGCAAGCCGACGAGCACGACCTGCATGCCACGTTCGCCGAGTGAGCTCGCCGGAAACGGGGTCGGAGACGATTTCGCTCGCGCGCCTTAAGCGCTGCTTAAGAAGCGGCGCGGCTCGCTTTTATTTTTGCCGGGGGAATTCGCACGCGCGCGCCCGATCCAACAAGTGTTTCACCCGATGGAGGTAAGACACCATGAAGGAAAGGCGTTGGCAGGACTGGCTCAATCTGCTGATCGGCGTGTGGTTATTCATATCGCCGTGGGCAGTCGGTTTCGCGGGGACCGACATGACGGCCTCGTGGAACGCATGGATCTTCGGCGTCGCGACGGTCGTCTTTTCGGCGCTGGCGGTATCGATGCCGAAGGCGTGGGAAGAGGTCATCAACATCCTGATCGGCATCTGGATGGTGATCTCGTCGTGGGTACTCGGCGTCACGAGCCGCGCTGCCGAAAGCAACGCAGTGATCGTCGGCCTGCTGCTGATCCTCTTTGCGGCGTGGGCGATGGCGATGAATCGCGTGTCGCAGCGAGAAATCACGACGACGCACTGACGGCATCGTTACGGGTCGGCACGCGCCTCGCGGTGCCGGCCCGCCGAAGCTATCGGGCCGCGCAGCCCGTTTTCGAACAGGTTCAGCTCGCAGGCAGCTTGACGGCTGCCAGGTCGCGAGCGAGCTCTCCCACGATTTCTGCAAATGCCGTGTTGAGCGCTTCCGCGTACGCGGTAGGCGACGCATCGCGCATCGGTGCATGTCGCCTGTATTCGTGGGACCAGATCGGTGTCCGCTCGCCTCCGCTCGTGGGCGTCAGGTAGTACGTGATCGCGATCTCGGCGGCCGGCTTTCCCGCTTCGCGAATGTCGGCATAGAGCGCGGATGTAAAACCGTCGAGCACGAAATCCGCGTCGGCCGTCGCACCGGGACCGGCGATGCGCGTGAACGGCCGCGCCCGCGCGAGCGCCCGCGTGGTCTGGTCGGTCAGCATCGACGCAGGCGTCACGATGAACTCGTCGTAGAAGTCGGTTTCGTAGCGCAGCTCGTCGATGCGAAAGACGAACGACTTGCCGCGAAACGGCGCCGCGACGCCAACGGTGCCGACGCGCAGCGCACCCGGATGCGATTGCGCGACCGCGGCCAGCGGCGGCGGCTCGATCAGGAACGTCTGCCGCACCGTTGGCGCACGCGTGAGCGCGGAGCACGCGGCGAGCAACGCCGCCAGTGCGCAGCAAAGCAAGGTCTTCATGGCGTGTGTCCCAGCGGCTGCGGCGGCGCGCCGAACAGCAGGTTCGACGGGTAGCGCTTCGCATCCTCGGTGAGATCGCGCAGGTTGTCGGTGATCTGCCGCAGATTGTCGAACGTCGTGCCGAGGTCGGCCTCGCCGGCGCCGAAGATGCGATCGAGCCGCGCCAGCGTGCGTTCGAGATGCGCGATCGACTGCGGCAGGCGCGGATCGCCGACGAGCTGGCGCACGCTCGCGAGCGCCGCCGACGTGTCTTCGGGCAGCTTGCGGAACGACGGATTCGCGAGGAACGTCTTCAGTTCGCCGTTCGTTTGCCGCAGATCGGCGATCAGGCCCACCGCTTCGTCGGAGAGCTTCTTCGCGGCGATGCTGTCGAGCGTCTTCTCGATCTTTGCCAGCGTGCGATCGGCGCGCTGCGCGACGTCGGTGACGCCTTTCGAGATGCCCGCCGAGTCGATGCTGTCGATACGAGCTGTCGCCGTCACGAGCAGCTTGTTCAAATTCGCCACTGTCGACTCGATGTCCAGCCGGTGCAGCCGGTCGAGGATCTCGGAAGCCGCGCTCACGAACGTCGACACCGTCGACGGGGTGCTCGGAATGTAGATGTTGTCGGGCTCCCAGTCGATGGGCACCACCGGCGCCGGCAGCGTGTCGACGTAGTCGAGCTCCAGGTAGTTCGTCCCCGTAATCCCCTGCGGCGCGAGATGCACGCGCAGGCCGCGCTCGACCTCGATCTTGACCGACGCGGGGCTTGCGATGTCGTTCGCCACCCGCCCGCCGACGAGCCTCGGCTCGAGCTGCGCCTCGACCAGCACGTAGCGCTTGCGCTGGCTCATCGGCCGGTCGAGTTCGTACTTGGTGTACGTGAAGGTGATCCGGGTCACTTCGCCGATCGTGACGCCGCGGTATTTCATCTTCGAGCCGATGTCGAGTCCCTGCACGGATTCGTTGAAATACGTTTCCATCACCACCCGGGGAGTGAGCCAGCGCCCGCTGCCGATGATCAGGAGCACGGCAACCCCCGCGACGATCGCGCCGATCACGAACAGCCCGAGCTTGAAGTAGTTCGCTTTCTGGCTCACTGGACTACCCTCCGCGCTGACGCGCTTCGGGGCAATTCGACGCTCGGGGCGGCCCTTCGCGTCTCACGCTGCCGCCGCCGCCGGCTCGGCCTCGCGGTTGAAGAACTGGCGCACCCAGGGATCGGCGCTCGTGTCGCGCAGCGTGCGGGGGTCGCCGTCCGCGACGATACCTTTGCGCGTGCGGTCGAGCATGATCACGCGATCGGCGATGGCGAAGATGCTCGGCAACTCGTGCGTGACGACGACGAACGTGACGCCGAGATTGCGCGCAAGCCGGATGATCAGCGCGTCCAGCTCGGCCGACGTGATCGGGTCGAGGCCGGCCGACGGCTCGTCGAGGAACAGGATCATCGGATCGAGCGCCATCGCCCGCGCGATTGCCGCGCGCTTCTGCATGCCCCCGGAAATTTCCGCGGGCAGGTGCCCGGTGAACTGCGCGAGGCCGACCAGCGACAGCTTCATCCGCGCGATCAGCTCGATCTCGTCGTCTTCGAGGTCGGTGTACTCCTCGAGCGGAAGCTGAACGTTCTCGCCAAGTGTCATGGATCCGAACAGCGCGCCCGACTGATACATGACGCCGATCTTGCGCAGGATCGCGCGCCGGTCGTCGCCGGTCGCGGTGACGATGTCGTCGCCGTCGATCAGCACGCTGCCGCTGATAGGGTCGTTCAGCCCGATCATGTGCTTGAGCAGCGTGCTCTTGCCGCTGCCCGAGCCGCCGAGAATCACGAACACTTCGCCGCGGTGCACGTCGAACGTGACGTGCTCGAGCAGCACCGATTCGCCATAGCCGACGGCGAGGTCGCGCACGCGAATGATCGGCTCGCCGCCTTCGATCGCAACCTTGCGGCTCGCGCCGGCCTGTGTCGCATCGGCATTCATGCTTCCGTCAGATGTCCAGTACGAAGTAGATGACCGCGAACAAGCCGTCGACGACGACGAGCAGGATGATGCCCGAAACCACGGCGCGCGTCGCCGCGTCGCCGACAGCCGACGCGCCGGCCGCCGTCTGCAGGCCGCGCAGGCAACCGATCCCGGCGATCAGGATCGCGAACACGAACGACTTGACGAACCCGGCCATGAAGTCGTTGAAGTCGACGATGCCTTCGACCTCGTGCACGAAGGTGACCCAGGGAATCGAAAAGCTCTGCAGCGTCATCGCACCGCCGATCAGGCTGACGAGATCGGCGAACAGCGTGAGGAGCGGCGTCATCAGCAGCGCGGCGATGATGCGCGGCGTGACCAGGAAGCGGACCGGATCGAGACCCATCGTGGTGAGCGCATCGACTTCCTGGTTCACCGTCATCGTGCCGATTTCGGCCGCGAACGCGGCGCCGGAACGGCCGGCGAGCAGGATCGCGGTCATCAGCGGGCCGAGCTCGCGCAGCATGGCGAGGCCGATCAGGTCGGCGACAAAGATCTCGGCGCCGAATTTCTTCATCGGAATCGCCGACTGGAACGCGAGGATTACGCCGAGCAGGAACGAGATGAGCGCGACGATCGGCAGCGCATCGGCGCCGACGCGCTCGCAGATGCGCCACACGTCCCGCCACCGGATCGTCCCTGGATGCCGCAGCGCATACAGAAGCGCGGCCGCGGTTTCGCCGATGAACACGAGCTGCTGGCGAAGGTCGGTGCCCATGCCGGCCGTGATGACGCCGATCTCCTCCACCGCCGGCCGGCGCGGCGCAGGCGGGTCGAGATCCTCTGCGAGCGCACGCACGTCGAACTGCTCGAGCAGCACTTCGAATGCGGGCTTGAGATTGGCGACCTGCACGTCACCCGGCTTGCGCTGCTGCATCAGGTTGACGAGCAGCGCGGCGCCGGCGCCGTCGCAATAGTCGACGTTCGTCGCGTCGACGAGCACGCGCTTGTCGGGGGCCGCAGAGATGGCGCGGCGACCCTCGTCCCATACGCGGCGGATCGTCGTCGCGTCGAGTCGGCCCGACAAAGCGAGCAGGCGACGGCCATCCGCGGTGTCGGAAACCGCGAGCGTCGCCGTCATTGTCGATTGCGAGCGAGGCGCCTCATTTGACGAAGCCAGTTTAGCACCCGGCCGGCGGTGCTATCGCTGCGCGGCAAGGCCGTCCAGCAGGTTCGCGAACGCATGCACGGCCAGGTCGGCATCGTCGTTCGTGATCGCCTCGAGCGGGTTGTGGCTGATGCCGCCGTTCTGGCCCCGAACGAACAGCATGGCCTGCGGCATGATCTCCGCGAGCTTCATCGCGTCGTGACCCGCGCCGCTCGGCATGCGCCGGATCGGCAGCCCCAGCGCGGCCACCGCGCGCTCCCAGCGCTCGCGCCACGGATCGGCGCAGCGCGCGGCGCTCGCGGACATCGTTTTGGTGAGCGCGAATCGGACACCGCGGCGCGCGCAGATCGCGGCGAGCACCTGCTCGATGTCCGCCGCGCAGTCATCGCGCACGGCATCGGTGGTCGCGCGCACGTCGAGGCTGAATCTGCAGCGGCCCGGCACGACGTTGATCGATCCGTTCGGCACTTGCAGGATGCCGACGGTCGCGACGAGATCGGGCTCGAGCGCGCCGCGCCGCTCGGCGAAGAGCACGAGTTCGGCCGCTGCCGCGGCGGCATCGCGGCGATGGTGCATCGGCGTCGTTCCGGCGTGGCTCGCCATGCCGACGATCTCGCCGGCATAGCGCACGCTGCCATTGATCGACGTCACGACACCGAGCGGAAGGTCTGCGTCGGTCAGCACCGGTCCCTGCTCGATGTGCACTTCGATGAAAGCCATGTACCGGTCGGGATCGCGCGCGAGAGCCGGAATGTCAGCGGGTGAAAGGCCCGCCTGCGCCATCGCGTCGCGCATCGCGATTCCGTCAGCATCGCGCTGGTCGAGCCAGCGGGTGTCGAAGCGACCGGACAGCGCGCTCGAGCCCAGGAACACCGCCGCGTAGCGCTGTCCCTCCTCCTCCGCAAAGCCCACGACCTCGATGCCGAACGGCAGCCGCCTGTGCTGCCGTGACAACTCGCGCACGCACGCCATCGGTGCGAGGATGCCGAGGCGGCCGTCGTATTTGCCCGCGTTGCGCACGGTGTCGTAGTGGCTTCCCGTCAGTAACCGCGGTGCGCGCGCATCCGTGCCGTGGTAAACGCCGACCACGTTGCCCACCGCGTCGATCCGCGCCTCGTCGAAGCCGCACGCGTCGCGCATCCAGTGCAGCAGGCGTTGCGCGACCGCGCGATGCGCGGGCGTGAGGTAAGTGACGGTGAGCTCACCGTTCGCGGAATCGCTGTCGCGCGCAAGCGCCTCCGCCCAGTCCCATACGCGATTGCCGAGCTCGGGCACGTGGTCGAACTTTTCCGCGAGGCGCAGCTCGACGACCCGATGCACGTTGCGCAGCGCCTCAGCGCGCTCGAAGTCGGCGTGATTGGCGAGGCGCCGCTCGAACGTCGCGATGATCGCGTCCTTCGCGAGGCCCTGGCCGCGCGGCCCGCGCACGGCGAGGATGAACGGAAAGCCGAACCGCGCCTGATATTCGGCGTTGAGCCGGCGCAGCTTGTCGAGGTCTTCCGGCGTCAGGCGATTCAGGCCGGCGCTCGATTGCTCGTGCGTCGATTCGCGCGTCAGCGTCGCGTTCTCCATCGCGCGGCCGGCGAGCTCGGGATGCGCGCGGAGCAGCGCGAGTTGCGCGTCGGCGCCTGCGTCGCGAACCACTTGCACGAGCGCGAGCTTCAGCGCCGCGAGCGTCGCGAACGGCCGCGCGGCGAACGCGCGCTCGACGACCCAGGGCGAATGCTCGTACGTGCCGGCCAGCAGCGCGGCGAATTCCGCGGCCGTTGCGCGATTGAGCGCTTCGAGCGTCAGCGGCACGAAAAGGCTAGCTCCCGCGGTACGTCGAATACGCCCACGGCGAGCACAGCAGCGGCACATGGTAGTGCGCGCCGGCGTCGGCGATCGCGAAGCGCAGCGGCACCCGATCGAGAAACGGCGGGTCGGCGAGCATCACGTGCTGGCCGCGGAAGTAGTCGGCGACGTGAAACGTCAGCTCGTATTCGCCGGCACGCATCGCGTCGCCGTCGAGCAGCGGCCGGTCGGTGCGGCCTTCGGCGTTCGTGTGCACGGTGGCGATCGGCGCCGCGCCGTTCGGGCCGACGGACGCGAAGTCGATGCGCATCCCGGCGGCCGGCCGGCCGCCTGCGGTGTCGAGCACGTGCGTCGTGAGCTTGCCCACCGGATCGGTGTCCGAAGACGTCTCGGAGATTTCTCAGAGACGTGTCAGAGATTCGCGGAGGGCGATGATATCGCAGAGCCTTCGCCGGCGTCACGGTCGCGCCTGCTACCATCGACTGCATGAACGTACGCCTGCCGCCGCTGACCCGACCGGACGACGAGGACACGCTCTTCGACAGCCTGAGCCCCGCTCCGCGGCTCCTGATGGGGCCGGGGCCGATCAATGCCGATCCGCGCGTGCTGCACGCGCTCGGCACGCAGCTCCTCGGTCAGTTCGATCCGCAGTTTCGCGAATACATGCGGCAGACGATGGCGCTCTACCGCCGCGTGTTCGAGACGAACAACCGGTGGACGTTCGTCGTCGACGGGACCGCGCGCGCCGCGATCGAATGCGCGATGGTCTCGGTCATCGAGCCGCGCGACCGCGTGCTCGTGCTGTCGTTCGGGCGCTTCGGCCAGTTGATGAGCGAGATCGCGCGCCGGGCAGGGGGTGACGTCACCGTCGCGGAAGCGGAATGGGGCACGGTGTTCGACCCGGGTGACGTCGAGGCGGCGCTCGCGAAGACATCGCCGAAACTCGTCGCCGTGTGCCAGGGCGACACGTCGACGACGATGGCGCAGCCGCTCGCCGAAATCGGCGCGATGTGCCGCCGCCACGGCGCGCTGCTGCAGGTCGACGCGACGGCGACGATCGGCGGCATGTGCCTGCCGGTCGACGCGTGGCAGATCGATTGCGTGACCGGCGGCTTGCAGAAGTGCCTTGCGGGGCCCTCGGGGTCCGGTCCGATCACGCTGAGCGACCGGATGGCGGAAGTCGTTTACCGCCGCCGACATATCGAGGAAGGCTTGCGCACGCGCGACTACGTCGCCGGCGCAGGGCCGGCGATCGGGTCGAACTACTTCGACCTCGCGATGCTGATGGACTACTGGAGTGACCTCGGCCTCAACCATCACACCGAGGCGACGTCGATGCTCTACGCCGCACGCGAGTGCGCGCGAATTTTTCTGGCCGAGGGCCACGAGCGCGCGTACCGGCGGCACGCGCTGGCCGGCGCGGCGCTCGTCGCCGGCATCGACGCCATGGGATTGCGCGTTTTCGGCGACCGGTCGAACAAGATGCCGAACGTCACCGGCATCGTCATTCCTGACGGCATCGCGGGCGACCGCGTGCGCGCCGCGCTGCTCGCCGATTTCAACATCGAGATCGGCACGTCGTTCGGGCCGCTGCACGGCAAGATCTGGCGCATCGGCACGATGGGCGTCAACGCGCGCAAGGACGCCGTATTGACGACGCTCGGCGCGCTCGACGCCGTGCTCGCGGGCGAAGGCTACAAGCTGCCGCGCGGCGCGGCGGTGGACGCCGCGCGCGCCGTTTACCAGCAGGCGGCAGCCGCCACCCGCTGACTCCCCGGCGCCCGCGGGCCGGAAGGCGCTTCGCGGGCCGGA
>DATEIQ010000109.1:0-2522 GCA_035278845.1 Casimicrobiaceae bacterium
AGACGGACAAGAAGTCACGCCGCGCCAAGAAGCAGGCAGCCTGATCGGACCGGATCCCGGCGCCCCCGGCCGGAGCAGATTCGCGCGCATCGCCGTGTACCGCTCGGATCACCCGGCACGGAATTCCGCGCTTCGTGACGACCGCCAACATGATCGACGGCAATTATTCTTGCCGGCGGGCGCCAACTATTCTTGCCGGTCGCCGAGCCCAAGTTGAACGCCACCGACGGCGACCGCGCCGGGGCTGGAGAAGACGCCACCAGGGTGGTGAGTCGCGCGTCAGACATCACTTGACCTTCTTCTTCGCCTTCGATTCGGACTTCGGATCCGGCGACGCATCGCTCGGCTTGCCGACGCGCTCGGTGCGATAGCTCGGCACCGCGAACTCGAGGATCACGGAGTGATGCACGAGCCGATCGATCGCCGCTGCCGTCGTCATCGGGTTCTTGAAGATCTGTCCCCACTCGCTGAACACGAGGTTCGACGTGATCATCACGCTGCGTCGCTCGTAGCGCTCGGCGAGCAGCGTGAACAGCACCTCGATCTCGTCGGGCGCTTGCTGCACGTACCCGATGTCGTCGAGCACGATCAGATCAAATGCGTCGAGCTTCGCGAGCGCGCGTGGAAGCTCGAGATCGCGCTTCGCCGCGAGCAGCTCTTGCACGAGCTGGTAAGTCGGCGCGAACAGCACGCTGCGCCCCGACGAGACGAGTGCGTGACCGATCGCTGCTGCAACGTGGCTCTTGCCGACGCCCGGCAGGCCGAATGCGAGCACGTTGGCAGCGCGATCGAGAAACTCGCCACGTGCGAGATCTCGAACCTGTTGCGCGAGTGGCCGTGGCCAGCGCGCGTCGTCGAGCGTGTCGAACGTCTTGCCCGGTGGAAGCTTCGACATGCGCAGCAGACGCTCGACGCGGCGCTCGCGCCTGTCACCAGCTTCGAGCTCGAAGATCTCGGTGATGAGCGGAATCAGCGCGTCGTGACCCGCAGCGACGAGACGCTGCACCAGCTCGTTGGCGAGCGTGGGCAGTCGGAACTCGCTGCACAACGTGGTGAGACGGTCAGCTGCTTCCGTCGTCATGCGGCACCTCCTTGCTCGAGCAGCCGGTCATACGTGGACAGATCCGGCGCTGGAATGTCGACCGTCGGCACCGATGGCTTCGTCGGCGTCACGCGCTCGCGAACCGCATCGAAGCTGAGCGACTCACCGGCATCGAGCAGCGCGACGAGAACTTCTTCAACGGTGCTCTCCATCGTGCTCGCCGCCAGATGGAGAATCCGCAGGTACTCGACGTCGGCACGCTCGGTCCGCGTCCGCAACGCATCGTACGCGCGCCGGAACGTCAGCGTAGGGAATAGCTCTTCGCGATACCGGTAGCGCGCGAACGCTCCGGGCTTGGTGACGAGCGACCAGATCACGTGCCGGTAGTCGATGCGGACCGCGCTCTCGCCGCGAAGACGCGGCATCACCTCGACCGTCCGCTTGCGATACACGATCTCGATCGTGTCAGGGTGGCGACGCGCTTCGACGATGTGGCCGATCAGCCGAGATGCAACCGAGTAGGTCTGATGACCGACACGCACGGTGCTCCATCGCCGGACTCGAGGATGAAACACCGTGTACGACGGGATCGGTGATGACGGCAGCGATCGCAACACCGCGCGCTCCTCGGCGACGCGTGCGTCGACCCGGCGATTGTGACGTGCGACCACTTCACGTACGAACGCGAGGTACGCATCGGCATCAGTGAACTCGCTGCTGCCGCGCAATACCAGCGCCTCGGCGATCGCCCGCTTGGTCCGGTAGTGCCGCTGCTCCACCGCTCCGTTTTCGTGCGACTCGCCGGGCTGGATCCTCGTCGAGGTCATGTCGTAGTGGTCGAGCAGCGCTTGATACCGGCGCGTGAGCGAGCGCCCTCCCGTCAGCTTGAGCTCGTGTGTGGCGGCCGAGAGATTGTCCGAGCGCAGGACCAACGGAACGCCTCGCAGGTCCCATAGGGCGCCCTGGATGCCCGCCGCCATCGCCTCGTACGTCTCGGCGAACGCCAGGCAGACCCACGTCCAGCCGGAGTACGTGAGCACGAGCTCGAACAACAGGTGCAGGAACACCTGGCCGGCGATCGTGATCCCGAGCTCGGAGCCGTCAGTGAAGTCGAACGCGGCCTCGCGCCCGGGCACGTGCTCCTGCTCGAAGAACACCTCCTTCGGTGGGCCGTGCAACGCGCGCCAGTCCCGGATGCGCCGCTGCAGCGTCCGCAGCAAGCCCTCGTCGTACTTGCCGGGGTGCTTGTCCTGCAGCCACTGCAACACCCCCGTCGCCTGTAGTGCGCCCTTCTCGTCGCCGGCGAGCATCGGGACGACCTCGCTGTCCCAGACGTCGACAAGCGGATCGACACGGGTGCGCCACCACCGGGGCGCCTTGGTCTCCGAGGGCAGCGGTCCTTGCTGCCACTTCCTCGCGGACCGCTCGCTCATCCCGGCGGCCGCAGCTGCTGTCTCTTGCTTCTTTCCTTCCATGAGCT
>DATEIQ010000110.1:0-10195 GCA_035278845.1 Casimicrobiaceae bacterium
GCCCATCGCGAACTCGTCCATGTTCGTCTTGCCGACGAGCACGGTTTGCGCATCGCGGGCGAACGGCCCCGGCGTGTCGAGACTCGACGCGAATGCGACGAGGCCGTAGCGCGAGCAGAGCCCGTATGTGGGCTTGAGGCCGCAAATGCCCGACAGCGCCGCGGGCTGGCGGATCGATCCGCCGGTGTCCGTTCCTGTACTCGCCGGGACGAGGCCCGCGGCCACCGCCGCCGCCGAACCGCCCGAGCTGCCGCCGGCGACGCGTTCCGCATTCCACGGGTTGTGCACGGCGCCGAAATGCGACGTCTCGCTCGACGAGCCCATCGCGAACTCGTCCATGTTCGTCTTGCCGACGAGCACCGTGTGCGCTCCGCGCAGCCGCGCGACGACGTGCGCGTCGTACGGCGCCACGAAATTGGCGAGCATCCGCGAGCCGCAGGTCGTGCGCATCGCCGCCGTCATGAACACGTCCTTGTGCGCGATCGGGATGCCGGCGAGCGGAGATGCGTCCTTGCGCGCAAGCGCGGCATCGGCCGCACGCGCGGCTGCGATGGCACCTTCGCGGTCGACGGTGATGAACGCATTGATCGCCGGCTGCCAATGCGAGATGCCCGCGAGTGCCTGCTCGGCGAGTTCGACGCTAGAGACCGCGCGCGTTGCGAGCGCGTGATGCATTTCAGCGATCGTGCGCACGGTTGCCGCTACTCGATGACCTTGGGCACCAGGTAGAGGCCGTTTTCGGCGGCCGGCGCAACCTGCTGGAACGCGGCGTGTTCATCATGTGCGGTCACGACGTCGTCGCGAAGCGGCAGCATGACGTCCTGCGCGTGCGCCATCGGCTCGACACCCGTCGTGTCGATCGCCTTCAACTCGTCGATCAGCCCGAGGATCGCATCGAGCTTCGCCTGCACGTCGCATACCGTGGCGGTGTCGATGCCGATTCGCGCAAGGCGCGCGAGGCGCCGGATGTCGGTTTCGCCGAGGCTCATCTTCGGGTGCGGAAAAAACGCGACGTGAACCGGGTATCCGCGAGTGCAAAAAACCGCGTGAAATCAGCGCGGAAGAAAATCATCTTAGGGTATCATAGCGAGCATTTTTCGCACCCGCCGCGAAGTCTCGCAGCGCCGGCCGGCTACGCGCGATTCGTCCCACGATCCCCACTTCTTCATGTTCGAGTCCTTCAAAGGCTATTTTTCGAGCGACCTGGCCATCGATCTCGGCACGGCCAACACGCTGATCTACGTTCGCGGCAAAGGCATCGTGCTCGACGAGCCATCGGTCGTGGCCATCCGCCAGGAAGGCGGCCCGAACGGCAAGAAGGTGATCCAGGAAGTCGGCCTCGCCGCCAAGCAGATGCTCGGCCGCACGCCCGGCAACATCACGGCAATCCGGCCGATGAAGGACGGCGTCATCGCCGACTTCACCGTCACCGAGCAGATGCTGAAGCAGTTCATCAAGAAAGTGCTCGACTCGCGGCTGTTCTCGCCGAGCCCCCGCATCATCATCTGCGTGCCGTGCGGCTCGACGCAGGTCGAGCGGCGCGCGATCCGCGAATCGGCGCTCGGCGCGGGCGCGTCGAAAGTGTTCCTGATCGAGGAGCCGATGGCCGCGGCCATTGGCGCCGACTTGCCGGTCGGTGACGCCACCGGCTCGATGGTCGTCGACATCGGCGGCGGCACGACGGAAGTCGGTGTGATCTCGCTCGGCGGCATGGTGTACGCCGGGTCGGTGCGGGTCGGCGGCGACAAGTTCGACGAGGCTGTCGTCAACTACATCCGGCGCAATTACGGGATGCTCATTGGCGAGACGACGGCCGAAATAATCAAGAAAACGATCGGATCGGCGTTCCCTGGGTCGGAAGTTCGCGAAATGGAAGTGAAAGGGCGTAATCTGGCGGAGGGCATCCCGCGGAGTTTCACGGTATCGTCGAACGAGATCCTCGAGGCGCTCACGGACCCGCTGAACAGCATCGTGTCGTCGGTGAAAAGCGCGCTCGAACGCACGCCGCCCGAGCTTGGCGCGGACATTGCTGAACGAGGCATGGTGCTGACCGGCGGCGGAGCGCTGTTGCGCGACGTCGACCGGCTGCTGATGGAAGAGACCGGCCTGCCGGTGGTGGTCGCCGACGACCCGCTGACCTGCGTCGTGCGCGGTTGCGGCAAGGCGCTCGAAAACATGGAGAAGCTGCAGACCATCTTCACGTCCGACTGAAGAAAAGCAGGGCCGAAGACGCGTTTCGGCGGCGAAAAGTAGGGTCAGAGACGATTTTCCGACCGTACGGTCCGTCCGGCACGGAGGCTCGAAAGTCGTCTCTGACCCTACTTTTTCGCCCATGCGTCCCATCCCGGTCGACACGCCCGCCTTCTTCAACCGGGGGCCCAGTCCCCTCGCGCGGCTCGCGTTCTTCGGCATCCTGTCCATCATCCTGATGTTCGCGGACACGCGCTACCGCTATCTGGAAAACGTCCGGCAGGTGGTGGCGATCGTCCTCTACCCGGTGCAGCGCGTGCTGCAGATGCCGGGCGAGGCGTACGCGTTCGTCGCCGACTACTTCGGCTCCAAACGCGAGCTTGCCGATGAGAACGCCAGCCTTAAGCAGGAGCTGGTGGCGCGCGGCCCCGCGACGCAGGGCTACGCGCGCGTGCAGGAGGAAAACGCGCGCCTCAAAGCGCTGCTCGACGTTCGGGCCCAGTACGCGACGACCGCGACGGCGGTGCAGGTGCTCTACTCGAGCCGCGACCCGTTCACGCAGAAACTGTTCGTCGACAAGGGAGCGTCCGCCGGAATCCTGGCCGGGGCGGGCGTCATCGATGAAAACGGCGTCGTCGGCCAGGTGACGCGCGTGTTTCCGTACATGGCCGAGGTGACGCTGATCACCGATCGCGACCAGGCGGTGCCAGTGCAAATCGAGCGGACAGGCGCGCGCAGCGTGCTGTTCGGCAACGGCACCGGGCGCTCGCCGGAGTTGCGCTTTACGTCGCCTTCCGCCGATTTGCGCACCGGCGACCGTTTGCTGACGTCCGGCCTGGACGGCACGTATCCGCCGGGTCTTGCGGTCGCGCAGATCACCGACGTCGTCCGCGATGCGGGCCAGATGTTCGCGCGCATCGTCTGCAAGCCGCTCGCCGGCATCGATCACAGCGAGTTCCTGCTCGTGCTGTCGCAGTCGGCCGCGCTGCCGCCGCGGCCCGAAGAGCCGGGAGACGCCGAGGCCGCCAAGAAGGGCGGACGCGGAAAGGGCCGCAGGTGATCGACCGCCACGCACGAGGAACGACGATGCGACCGGAGCACGGCCGATGAGGGTGCTGCCCAACGTCGGCTCGTTCGGCCCGGCGTCGCCGGACGAGATCCTGCGTCCCGCCAAGCCGTGGTTCATCGTGCTGTCGCTGCTGCTCGGCCTGATTGCCAATCTGGTCCCGGTGAGCGGCGTCGTGCTCGAGCTGCGGCCGGACTTCCTGGCGCTCGTGCTGCTCTACTGGTGCATCCAGCAGCCGCGCTACGTCGGTGTCGGCACCGCATGGGTCGTCGGCCTGCTGATGGACGTCGGCGACGCGACGGTGTTCGGGCAGCACGCGCTCGCCTATGCGGTGCTTGCGTACGGCGCCGAATTCTTCCGCCGCCGCGTACTGCGCTTCCCGCTGTGGCAGCAAGCGGTGCAGGTCGCCGCGCTACTCGTGCTGTGCGCGCTGATCGTGCTGTTCGTCCGGTTCGTCGGCGGTGCAGTCCTGCCGCACTGGACGTACTTCGCGCCGCCGCTGGTGGGTGCGCTTTTGTGGCCGCTGATCTCCGTGCTGCTGCAGACGCCGCAGCGGCCTTCGCGTTCCGGCACGCGGCGCTGACGGCAGAGCGACCGTGGCCAACCGCCTGCTGTTCACGTCGCGCCGCCGCGGGTTCGGCAGCGGGCGCGCGGCCGCGACGTCGGAGCTGCGCAATCCCGAGCGCGAGCTCTTCTACTTTCGCCGACGGCTGTCACTTGTCGCGCTGCTCGTGTTCGCGGCGTTCTGCGGCCTGTTCGGACGCTTTTTCTATCTTCAGGTCGTCCAGCACGCACATTTCGAGACGCTCGCCGAATCGAACCGGATCGCGATCGTCCCGGTGGTGCCGAACCGCGGTGTCATTACCGACCGCAACGGCGTCGTGCTCGCGCAGAGCTATTCGGCCTACACGCTCGAGCTCACGCCGTCGCGCATCGCGAACCTCGACGAGACGATCGACCGCATCGCCGAGATCGTCGACGTGCAGCCGCGCGATCGCAAGCGCTTTCGCAAGCTCCTCGAGGAGTCGCGCAACTTCGAGAGCCTGCCGCTGCGCACCAAGCTGACCGACGAGGAGGTCGCGCGCTTCGCCGTCGCGCGTTACCGCTTTCCCGGCGTCGACATCAAGGCGCGGCTCTTCCGCCAGTATCCGTTCGGCGAAATCGCATCGCACGTCATCGGCTACATCGGCCGCATCAACGACAAGGACCTCGACCGCATCGCGTCGTGGGACGAGACCGCGAACTACAAAGGCTCCGACTACATCGGCAAGGTCGGCATCGAGCTGTCGTACGAGCGGGAACTGCACGGAACGACGGGCGTCGAGGACGTCGAGGTCGACTCGGGTGGCCGCGCCGTGCGCACGCTGAAGCGCACGCCGCCGATCGCCGGCAACAACCTGACGCTCTCGCTCGACATCGGCTTGCAGCAGGTCGCCGAGGCGGCGTTCGGCGATCGTCGCGGCGCGCTCGTGGCCATCGATCCGGGCTCGGGCGACGTGCTCGCATTCGTGTCGAAGCCGGGATACGACCCCAACCTGTTCGTCGACGGCATCGACCCGGCCAACTGGCAGGAGTTGAACGAATCGCCCGACAAGCCGCTGCTCAACCGGCCGCTGCGCGGCGCGTATCCACCCGGCTCGACGATCAAGCCGTTCCTCGCGCTCGGCGCGCTCACGATGGGCAAGCGCACGCCGAGCCAGGCGTTCCACGACCCGGGCTTCTTTCAGATCCCGGGCCACTCGCACCGATTCCGCGACGACAAGCCGGGCGGACACGGCACCGTCGACATGTACAAGTCGATTGTCGTGTCGTGCGATACGTATTACTACCTGCTCGCCAACGACACCGACATCGACGACACCGCGCACTTCCTTTCGCAGCTCGGATTCGGCGAGAAGACCGGTATCGACATCGAGGGCGAGCTCGCCGGCGTACTCCCTTCGCGCGCGTGGAAGAATCAACGCTTCGCCGGCAAGAACTTCCGCGACGATCACCGCAAGTGGTATCTCGGCGATTCGATCTCCGCCGGTATCGGCCAAGGCTACAACGCGTTCACGCCGATCCAGCTCGCCCACGCGATCGCGATGGTGGCTGCCGACGGGGTGGGCTACACGCCGCACCTCGTGAAGACCGTACAGAACGTGAAGACGGGCGAAGTTCGCGAGATCGCGCGCGAGCCGGCATCGCGTCTCGCCGTGAAGCCCGAGAATCTCGCAGTCATCAAGAACGCGCTGGTCGGCGTGAACAAGGAAGGCACGAGCGCGAAAGCATTCAAGGACGCGCAATACGTGAGCGGCGGCAAGACCGGCACCGCGCAGGTGTTCTCGCTCAAGGGCGAGAAGTACACCGAGCACAAGGTCGACGAGCGGCTGCGCGACCACGCGTGGTTCATCGCGTATGCGCCGGCCGACCGCCCGAAGATCGCGCTCGCCGTGCTGGTGGAGAACGGCGGATTCGGCGCGGCCGCCGCGGCGCCGATCGCGCGCAAGGTCATCGACCGTTATCTGCTCGGCAGCACCGAGCCCGGCGCCGCGGTGGTGGTCCCCGGCGTGAGCGACGACGAGAGCGATTGAGCGATTCCGCCATGAAGCGCTGTCCGTGCGAGCAAGGTAGCCGCTGATGGGTGCGCTTTCTCGCGCCTGGGACGTGCTCACGCGGCGCATCGACACGATGCTGTTCGCGTGCGCGGTTGCCATCGTCGGCGTCGGTCTCGTGACGCTGTTCTCGGCCGCCGACCAGAGCATCGCGCGCGTCACCAGCCAGGCGATGAGCCTGTCGTTCGCCATCGTGCTGATGTGGATTTTCGCGAACATCGCGCCGCAGACGCTCGCGCGCGCGGCGGTTCCGCTCTACGTGCTGGCCGTCGCGATGCTCGTCGGTGTGGCGCTGTTCGGCGTCGTCGTCAACGGTTCGCGGCGGTGGCTGAATCTCGGCGTCGCGCGGTTCCAGCCGTCCGAGCTCATGAAGATCGCGCTGCCTCTGATGCTCGCGTGGTATTTCCAGAAGTTCGAGGGACGGATCGGCTGGAAGGATTTCGTGTTCGCGGCCGTGCTGATCGTCGTGCCCGTGTACCTGATCAAGCGGCAGCCCGACCTCGGCACGTCGCTTTTGATCGCGGCGTCCGGCTTCTACGTGCTGTTCCTCGCCGGTTTGTCATGGAAGGTGATCGTCGGCCTGGTCGCCGCCGCCGCGGCCGTCGGGCCGATGGTGTGGACCCATCTGCACGACTATCAGCGCGAGCGCATCCTGACGTTCCTCGATCCCGGCCGTGATCCGCTCGGGGCCGGCTATCACTCGATGCAGGCGTCGATCGCGCTCGGCTCGGGCGGAATCGTCGGCAAGGGGTGGCTCAATGGCACGCAGACGCACCTCGACTTCCTGCCCGAGCGCCACACCGATTTCATCTTTGCGGTGTTCGGCGAGGAGTTCGGACTGATCGGCGCTGGCGTGCTGCTGCTGCTCTACCTGCTGCTGATCGGGCGCGCGATGGTGATCACCGCCAATGCGTCGACGATGTTCGCGCGCCTCGTCGCGGGCGCGATCACGCTGATGTTCTTCACCTACGCGTTCGTCAACATGGCAATGGTCAGCGGCCTGCTGCCCGTCGTCGGCGTGCCGCTGCCGCTGGTTTCGTACGGCGGCACCGCGATGATCTCGCTCTTCATCGGCCTGGGCATCCTGATGAGCGTGCAGGCGCACCGGAAGCTGGTGGCCACATAGGACTTCGGGGTCAGAGCAATAAGTCGACTTCTTGCTCTGACCCCGAAGTCCTGGTCGATCCGGCCCGTCCGCGCTCGACTATCCGTTGGCGAGGCGGGAAACCCTTCGTCCCGCTCGCCGCTTCCCGACAATCAAGGAGACTCTGCCATGCGATTCCTATCGATGATCCGCGTCAACGAGAACACCGGCCAGGTACCGAGCGAGCAGCTCATGGCCGACATGGGCAAGCTGATCGAGGAAATGACGCGCACCGGCCAGCTGGTCAGCACGGCCGGACTGCGGCCGACCTCGGAAGGTGTACGCATACGGCTGCGCCGCGGCGCGCTGTCGCAGACCGACGGCCCGTTCACCGAGACGAAGGAAGTGATAGGCGGCTACGCGGTGCTCGAGACGAAGACGAAGGAGGAGGCGATCGAGCTGACGCGCCGCTTCCTGAAGGTGCACGGGGACGAATGGGACATCGAGTGCGAAGTGCGCCAGCTCGACGGGCCGGAGTTCGGCAGCAAGGCCTAGCTTAGCCAGGATTGCGCGCGCGTATCGTCCACGAGCTCGAATCCATCCACACGCCGTCGGCGCGCGCATGGCGGCCGAGCTCGGTGCGCAGCGCCGCGACGATCTCGCCGCGGCGCGCTTCCGCGAGCGCACCCGCCTCGCGCACGATCTCGCCGGCGGGCCCGAGCGCGAGCTGGAATTCCACCGCCTGATCGACGTCGCGGCCGATCATCACCGAGCCGTCGATCTGGTCGAACGACGCGTCGGTGAAGCCGGCGGCCTTCAGTTGCGCGCGCACGACGTCGGGACTGGCCATCGAGAACGGTCCCGGCCCGCACGTTTGCGCGTTCTCGCCTGGCGGCGGCAGAAAGCGCGACACCACCTGCTTCGGCATCGCGAAAAAGGGGTTGTCGGCGATGGGGCGCCACGTGATGAACATCAGCTCGGCGCCGGGCTTGAGCGCGGTGCGGACATTGCGCATCGCGGCGACCGGATTGGCGAAGAACATCATGCCGAAGCGCGAAAACGCGAAGTCGAACGCGCGCTCGAACCGGTACGTCTGCACGTCGGCTTCCACGAACCGGAGATTTTTCAGGCCCGCCGCTTCGGCGTCGCGGCGCCCTTTCTCCATGAACTGATCGCAGCAGTCGAGACCCACGACCGATCCCTTCGGCCCGACTTTGTGCGCAAGCTCGATGGCCGTGTCCCCCCAGCCACAGCCGACGTCGACGGCGTGCGCGCCCGCCGGCAGCTCGAGCTTCGCGAGCGGCACCTTGCTGTGATACGAGAGCCCTTCGAGCAGGATGTTGCGAAAGCGCTCGAACTTGGCGGCGAGAACGTCGTTCCAGAATGCGGTGAACGCGTCGTTCGTTTCAACCATACTGGCCATCGTCTGCTCCTTCCTTCAGGTGTCGGTCGGCTGGTGCACGAGGCAGCCGCCATTGCCCTCCTGATGCTCGAGCACGCCGAGCTTGCCGTCGCCCATCGGCCGATCGTCGGTCGACGCTACAACAACCGGTTGAACCAGACGAGCGACAGCCCCGCGGCAATGGTTGCGAGCAAGGCAGCCGCCGCCACCACCAGCGCGGTGATCTCGATCTGCTGCTTTTTCAGCACCATCTTCGCATTCATGCCTTCGTAGATCTTCTTGAGATCCGTCGCCGTTCCCGCATAGAAATAATCGGCGCGCGTGACGTTGGCGATCTGCTTCAGTGCCTCCTCGTCGAGGCGCACGCGCATCGACCAGCCCTCGGCCCCGATGATTTCGCCCGCTACCGTGCCAATGCCGACCGTGTAGACGCGCACGCCGCGATCGGCCGCCATTTTCGCGGACTCGACAGGATCGGGCCCGGTGGTCGTCTGGCCGTCGGTGAGCAGGATGATCGCCGCGGATTGATACGAGCCGGGCTGCACGGGCTTGTCCGCGTCCTTGTCCGCGCTTTTGTCGCCGCTTTTGTCAGAACCCTTACTCTTGTCCGCGCTCCGGCCGCCCAGCGGACGCCCGCGCCCGGTGTCGCTCGCGTTGATGCGCGGATTCGTGCGGCCCAGGTCGAACTCGATCTCGGGGAAGATCGTCTTCAGTGCGACGAGGATCCCGCTGCCGACCGCGGTTCCCCGCTGCAGCGTGAAGCGGTCGATCGCGGCGAGCAGATCCTCGCGGTTTTCCGTGGGCGGCTGCACGACGGCGGCGGTTCCCGCGAACGACACGATGCCGATGCGCACGTTGTGCGGCTGATCGTTGATGAACGCGCGCGCGGCGTCCTGCGCGGCGGTCAGGCGATTCGGCTGCACGTCGACGGCGCGCATGCTGCCCGACACGTCCATCGCGAGGATGATCGTTTCGTGCTGCGACGGCAACGTGACCACCGCGGCCGGCCGCGCGATCGCGACGATCATCAGCGTGAGCGCGATCAGGAACAGAAGCGGCGGCACATGGCGGCGGAAGCGGTTGCCGACGCTTTGCGCTTCGCGAACCATCGACAGGCTCGCATAGCGCACCGCGAGCTTCTGCTTGCGGCGCAGCAGCAGCAGGTACACGCCGACGATCACCGGCACGAGCAGCAGCAGCCAGAGCAGTTCAGGCCAGAGAAACGTCATCGGTCGGTTCGGGAAGTCGCGGCAGTACGGCGCCCGCGGCGAGCCGGCTGCGGCGCTTGCGCATGTCGGCGAATCGCAGGATGGCATCGGCCAGGTCGTCGTCCGTCGCGAGTTCGAGCGCGTCGACACCCGCGCGCCGGAAGCCCGTCCGCAGGCGCGCTTCGCGCGTCTCGGCGGCCTTGGCGAAGCGCTTGCGGAAGCCGCGGTCGTGCGTGTCGATGAACAGCTGCTCGCCGGTCTCCGCGTCCTGCATCGTCAAAAGACCGAGATCGGGCAGCTCGTTCTCGAGCGGATCGTAGAGGCGCACGGCGAGCACCTCGTGGCGCTGCGAGAGCTGCGCGAGCGCGTCATCCCACGGTGCGGCGCTGATGAAATCGGACACGACGAACACGATCGAGCGGCGCGAGATCGCCGGGAACGCCGCCCGCAGGAACGCGTTCAGGTCGGTGGGCTTGGCCTGCCCCTGATTCGACTGCCGCAGCATCCGGTGCAGGATCGCGAGCACGTGGCGCCGCCCGGCGCCGGCCGGGATCACCGTGTCCATCGTCTCGCCGTAGAAGGCGGCGCCGACACGGTTGCCGTGCCGCGTGAGGATGCGCGCGAGCGCGGTGACGAAATCGGTAGCGACCG
>DATEIQ010000111.1:0-4751 GCA_035278845.1 Casimicrobiaceae bacterium
CGTGACGAAAACGATCGCCGCGGTGATGAACGTCGCGAACAGCCCGCACAATCCAAACGTCAGGATCGGCGATCGGCTGAAGGAGGCAACGCGCTCGGTCAGTCCGGGATGATGCGCAGGCGCGGCCTCGGGCGCTTGTTCGGCAATTTCGGCTTCGATGCGCTCGATGACGTCCGACCCGGGCTCGCTGACCGCGCCCGCGTCGGTGTGCTCGTCGTCGCCGAGCAGCGCCTGGTCGACGGACAGCGCACTCGGCAGCTCTTCGTGCGCCACGTTCCGCGCGAGTTCGTCATCGTAGCGAACGCGCCGCTCGCTGTCCCCGAGGATCCGCGACGCATGATTGATGAAACGCAGCGCCTCCTCGACGTTTCCCTGGCCGTCGCGCGTTTTCGCATAGTATTTGCGAATGAGGCCGCGCAACGCCGCACGCACCTCCTCGTCCGAGGAAGTCGGGGAAATGCCCAGCGCGTCGTATAGCGTCGCTTTCATGGTGCGCTACGGCTTCGGCAACGATATGCCAATGGAATAGTCGTTCAAATTCCGGCGGATGGCAATGCCGGGCGGCCGCGGGCATGGGGCGCCACCACCGGTGTGCAAGTTCCACGCCACGGCTGGTCAGCGGTCGGCTCGGCATGAGCCGCGGTCTCCACGGCTTTCGAAAGCAAAAAAAGCGGCCTTTCCAGGGCCGCTTTCGCTGCCGCGCGCCGGCAGCAGGCGGCGCGGGTATTTGCACAAGGATCGCGTGGCTACTCGGGCTTGGCAACGTCGCGCGCGGTGAGCTTTTCGCGGATCCGCGCTGATTTTCCGGAGCGACCGCGCAAATAGTAAAGTTTCGCGCGCCGGACGTCGCCCTTGCGCTTCACCTCGACCGAGGCGATCAGCGGCGAATACGTCTGGAACGTGCGCTCGACGCCTTCGCCGCTCGAGATCTTGCGGACGGTGAACGCCGAATTGAGACCGCGGTTGCGCTTCGCGATCACGACGCCTTCGTAGGCCTGGACGCGCTTGCGCTCGCCCTCGACGACGTTGACGTTGACGATCACCGTGTCGCCGGGCGCGAAATCGGGGATCGTCTTGCCGAGCCTCGCGATTTCTTCGCGCTCGAGCGTTTCGATGATGTTCATGGCATTGCCTCGTTGGTTGCAGCAGACAGAGGTCGGTTTCAGAGGTCAGGTGACAGGGAACGGGGAACAGACCCATTCGCTGCACACCCTGATAAGCGCCGACGTGTTGCCGTTTTATAAATGAATTTCCGTGACTCTTACGCCGCTCCGGACTCACCCCGGCCGCTACCGCTGTTACCTGTTGCGCGTTACCCGTTACTTGTCACCTGTCGCGTGCTGCTGTACCTGTTACCTGTTACCTGTTGCCTGTTGCCTGAACTGCGCCAGCAGCGCCTCTTCCTCTGCCGACAGCGACCTCTGCCTCAATATATCCGGCCGCCGCTGCGACGTGCGGCCGAGCGCCTGCATCAGCCGCCAGCGGCGAATCGCCGCGTGGTCCCCCGACAACAGCACCGGCGGGACGCGCTCGCCATCATACGTCTCCGGCCGCGTGTAGTGCGGGCAGTCGAGCAGACCCTGCGCGAAAGAATCCTGGCGCGCCGACTCCGCGTCGTTGAGCGCGCCGGGCAGCTGTCGAACGACGGCCTCGATCAGCAGCAGCGCCGGCAATTCGCCGCCCGACACGACGAAATCGCCCACCGACAGCTCGCAATCGACCTCGTGCGCAAGCAGACGCTCGTCGACGCCTTCGTACCGTCCCGCGAGCAGGATGAATCCGGCGCAGCTCGCAAGTTCCATCACCGTCGCGTGCGTGAGCGGCGCACCCGCGGGCGACAGGTACACGACGCGCGGCGCCGCAATGCCGTCCGCGGCCTGCGCCTCGCGCGCCGCGCGCAGCGCCCGCGACAGCGGCTCCGCCATCAGCACCATTCCCGGCCCGCCGCCGTACGGCCGGTCGTCCACCGTCTTGTGCGCATCCGTCGTGAAATCGCGCGGATTGACGACGCCGAGCCGCCACAGCCGCCGCTCCTGCGCCCGTCCGGTGACGCCGTAGGTCGCGGCGTGCGTCACCATGTCAGGGAACAGCGTCACGACGTCGATGCGCATTTTCACACCCTGGACCGGCCTAATAGTCCGCGGCCCAGTCCACCTCGATTTGCCTCGCCACCGTGTCGACGCGATCGACGTAGCGCGCCACCCACGGAATCAGCCGCTCAGGGGCGCCGCTTTCCGCGACCCGCACGATCGGATGCGCGCCACTGTCGATGAAGCCGACCACTTCTCCGAGCCGCTCGCCGGTGCGGTTGACGACCGTCATGCCGATCAGGTCGGCACGATAGTGCTCGTCGTCCGCGAGCGCCGGCAGCAGTTGCCGCGGGACGCCGACGCTTGCACCGCGCAACGCGGCCGCCGCCTCGCGCGTCGCGATCCCATCGAGCTCCGCGACCACCATGCGCGCCTGCAGGCGACTCGCAGTCACGCGATGCGCCTGCCACGAACCGCCGTCATGCGTCTGCAGCCACCACTCGCCGAATTGCGTGAGCGTCGCCGGGTCGGCCGACAGCGGCTGCACCTTGAGCGCGCCGCGCACGCCGTACGCAACGGCGACGCGCCCCATCACGACGATCGCGGGCGAGTCGCCCGCGTTCAGGCGGATTTCGGCGCTGCGGTCGCTTCGGTTGCCGCGGCCGGGGCATTGCCGCCGCGCGCCGCGCGCTCGACGAGCATGCTGACCGTGTCCGACAGCTTAGCGCCGTTCGCGCGCCAATAGGCGACGCGGTCCTGTGCGATCCGCAAACCTTCCTCGTGCGCAGCGGCTACGGGATTGTAGAAGCCGACGCGCTCGATGAAGCGGCCGTCGCGACGGTTGCGCGAGTCGGTGACGACGACGTTGTAGAACGGCCGTTTCTTCGCCCCACCGCGGGCGAGCCTGATCACCACCATGATCGTTGTCCGGTTCCTCGGAAGGCGCTTACGAAGCGCCCCGAAAAGGGAAAAGTCTTCGATTATACCGGCTGCGCGGCCTGCGGGGCAAACCGCGTGCCGATGCGGTACAGTCGCCCCGAACGGAGTCCCCCGAGTTGGCCAAGCACGCGAGTACGCCGCCCCGCGACGACGACGCCTGGCTCACCCGCGAGCGGGTGCTGCTGATCGTGCTTGCGCTCGTGACCGGGGCAGTCTGCATCCTCGGATTCCGGCTGCTCGAGCCGTTCGTTCCGGCCATCACGTGGGCGGGCGTGCTCGCGGTGATGGCGCATCCGCTGCACGAGGCGCTGCTCTCTCGCGTGCGACGACCGTGGCTCGCTGCCTCGCTCGCCGTGCTCGCGGTAACAGTCGCACTTGCGTTGCCCGCAGCTTTCGTCGTGCGCCAGATCGCCGTCGAGGCGATCGATAGCGCGGACTCCGTCGGCAAGCTGCTCGACGGTGACCGGTGGAAGGCGACGCTCGAGCGCTTCCCGCGGCTCGCGCCGCTGCGTACGTGGCTCGGCGAGCAGATGGACGTTCGCGGCGAGTTCCAGCGCGCGTCGCAGGCGGTTGCCAAGGGCGTGCGCGGCTTCCTCGCCCGCACGCCGGAAATCGTCATCGGCATTTTCATCACGCTGTTCCTGCTGTTCTACGCGCTGCGCGACAGCCGGCGCCTCCTCGCCACGCTGCGCGGCTTCGTGCCGCTCGCGCCGCCGGAAATCGACAAGGTGCTGGTGAAGGTTCGTCATGCGATCCGCGCGATCGTGTTCGGCACGCTGATCGTCGCGGCCGTGCAGGGAGCGCTCGGCGGATTGATGTTCTGGTGGCTCGACCTGCCCGCGCCGCTTTTGTGGGGCACCGTGATGGCGCTCGTCGCGGTGCTGCCGGTCCTCGGCGCCGCCATCGTCTGGGTGCCCGTAGCGCTCTATCTGGCGCTGGAAGGCGACTGGCAGCGCGCGGCGCTGCTTGCTGCGTGGGGCGGCATCGTCGTCTCGACGATCGACAACGTGCTCTACCCGATTCTCGTGAAGAGCGAGATCCGCCTGCACACGGTGCCGGTGTTCATCGCCGTGCTCGGGGGCATCGTCGCATTCGGCGTCACCGGGGTCGTGCTGGGGCCGCTCGTGCTCGTCGTGGCGCTCACGCTGCTCGACATCTGGCGCCTCCGGATGGCCGCGGGCACGCTCGAATCGGGCGTGGATCGGCGAGAATAGGCCGCTACCGGCCCGGCATCAGGTTGCGAAAGGATCGCATCATCTTCTGCGGCCCTTTCGCCACCATCTTCATCATCTTCTGCGTCTGCTCGAACTGGTTCAGGAGCTGGTTCACTTCCTGGACCGAAACGCCGGCGCCGGCGGCGATGCGACGCTTGCGCGACGCCTTCAACAGATCCGGCTTGGCGCGCTCCTGCGGCGTCATCGAGTTGATGATGCCTTCGAGGCGCGCGACGCGCTTCTCGTCCAATGTCGCGCCCTGAGCGGCGCGCGCGATCTCGGTGGGCAGCTTGTCGACGAGCGCTGCAAGGCCGCCCATCTTGCGCATCTGCTCGATCTGCGATTTGAAGTCATCGAGGTCGAAGCCCTTGCCGGTCTTGACCTTCTTCGCGAGCTTTTTCGCGCGCTCGACGTCGACGGTCCGATGCGCTTCCTCGATCAGCGACAGCACGTCGCCCATGCCGAGAATGCGCGACGCCATCCGCTCGGGATGGAACACCTCGAGGCCGTCGATTTTCTCCGACACGCCGGCGAACTTGATCGGCGCGCCGGTGACGTGGCGCACGGA
>DATEIQ010000112.1:0-19972 GCA_035278845.1 Casimicrobiaceae bacterium
GCACCTCCTTGCGCAGCGGATCGAAGCGCACCGAATGCGCGATCGTGATCCACGGCGCCTCTTCCTTGACGATCACCTGCGCCTGCTCGTAGAGCTTTGCGCGATCGGCTTGCCTGGGCGTCTGCGCGGCCTTGATGATCAGGTCCTCGAACGGCTTGTTGCACCAGCGCGCAACGTTCCCGCCGCCCTTCACCGCCTCGCAGCCGAGCAACGGCACGAAAAAGTTGTCCGGATCGCCATTGTCGCCCGACCAGCCGAACATCATCGCTGCCTGCTCCCCAGTCTTGCTGCGCTTGCGGTACTCCGCCCATTCGTACGTGATGAGCTTCGCCTTCACGCCGATCTTTTCCCAGTCGGCCTGGATGAGCTCGGCCATCCGCTTGCCGTCCGGGTTGTACGGGCGCGTCACCGGCAGATACCACAGATCCATCTCGAAGCCATTGGCGTAGCCCGCCTGCGCGAGCAGCTGCTTGGCCTTCGCCGGATCGTATGGATAGTCCTGCACCTTGTCGTTGTAGCCCCACAGGATCGGCGGAATCGGATTCTTCGCGACCTGGCCATTGCCCTGGTACACGGCCTTCAGGATCGCTTCCTTGTTCGTCGCAAGGTTGAGCGCCTGCCGCACGAGCTTGTTGTCGAATGGCTTCTTCTCGACGTTGAAGGCGATGTAGCCGATGTTCAGACCTTCCTTCTGCTGGATCGTGAGCTGCGGATCCTTGCGCATCTCGTCGAGATCAGCGGGCTTCGGGAACGCCATCACGTGGCATTCGCCGGTCTTGAGCTTCGCGTAGCGCGCCGTCGCATCGCGCGTGATCGAATAGACGAGGTTGTCGATCTTCGGCCGTCCCTTCCAGTGCTTGTCGAACGCCTTGTAGCGAATCGTCGCGTCCTTCTGATAGCTCACGAACTCGAACGGCCCCGTGCCGATCGGATAGACATCGGCGGCGTTCGGCGTACCCTTCTTCAGCATCGCCTCGAAATACTCCTTCGACAGAATCGACGCGAAGTCCATCGCCATGTCGGCGAGGAACGGCGCCTCGGGGCGCTTGAGCGTGAAGCGAACCGTGTACTCGTCGAGCTTCTCGACCTTGTCGACGATGTTCTTCATGCCCATATCGTCGAAGTACGCGTACGTCTGTCCGGCCGTGAACTTGTGGAATGGATGGTTATCGTCGGCCATCCGGTACCATGAGAACAGCACGTCGTCGGCGTTGAAGTCGCGCGACGGCTTGAAGTTGGCGTTGCTGTGGAACTTGACGCCCTTGCGCAACTTGAACGTGTACGTCTTGCCGTCCGGCGCGACGGTCCACGATTCGGCGAGCGCCGGCACGATGTTCGTGGTGCCGATCTCGAACTCGACCAGCCGGTTGAACATGGGCACCGACACCGCGTCGAACGTAGTACCAGTGCTGAAGAATTGCGGCTGGAAGCCTTCGGGACTGCCTTCGGAGCAATAGACGAGCGTGCCCTTCGCGAAGACGGGGGCCGCGACGAACGTGGAAAGCATGAGCGCGGCAAGCGTGCCCGCGCGCAGGCGGAAACGGTTGGGGTTCAGCATGGCATACCTCGGACGGGGACGGCGACAAAGCGCCGCAGGGGCAGGCATGCTAGCTGACGGCGTTCCCCGCGGCAATGCCTCGGCTTCGCGCGGCCCGCGTGGCGTACAGGCAGATTCCAGCCGCTACGGACACGTTGAGGCTTTCGACGGCGCCCGAGAGCGGAATGCCGACCAGCCGGTCGCAGGTATCGCGCGTGAGTCGCCGCAAGCCCTGTCCTTCCGCGCCCAGCACCCAGGCGATCGGTCCGGTGACGTCCGCCTCGAACAGGCTCTCGCCGCGCTCGTCGGCGCCGACGATCCACACGCCGCGTTCCTTCATTTGCGCGAGCGCGCGTGCAAGATTGGTCACTGCGATCAGCGGCACCGTTTCCGCCGCGCCGCTCGCCGCCTTCGCGACCGTGGCATTGAGTCCGACTGCACGATCCTTCGGCACGACGACCGCGTGCGCACCGAACGCATCGGCGTTGCGCAGGCACGCGCCGAGATTGTGTGGATCGGTGACGCCGTCGAGCACGAGCAGCAGCGCAGGCTCAGTGAGATCGGACAGCACGTCGTCGAGCGTGACATGAGGACGTTGCGCGTCGACGATGGCCACGACGCCCTGATGGCCGACGCTCCCCGCGATCGAGGCGAGGCGCGCGGCATCGACGGCATGCACGTCGATTCCGGCGCTTCGCGCACGCGCGGCGAGATCGCGCGCCCGCGCGTCGTTGCGGGTTGCATCGACGTAGATCGCTTCGATGGAATCCGCTTGCTGCCGTAGCCGGGCGGTCACCGCATGAAAGCCGAACAGCGTGCGCGTCGTCGTCATCGAATCTTCGCGGGGGAGTTTGTCGATTACAAAGCGATTGGCTCGCGAACATTCTAGGTTGTTTGCACCGCCGGACCGCGCGGTATGCCAGAATCCGGGCCGCCGCGCTGTACCCCTATCCTGTCCGTTACTCGCCGACCACGCCGATGGCCGAAGACTTCCGTCAATTCGTCGAATCGATGCTGCTGTCCCTGGCCGCACTTCTGCCGATCGTCAATCCACTCGGGGCCGCGCCGGTGTATCTCGCCAAGACCGTCGACCTGACGCCCGCCGAGCACGCCGACCTGTCGCGACGTGTAGCGATCAACTGCTTCCTGTTGCTGCTCGCGTCCCTTTTGATCGGCGCATACGTGCTCGACTTTTTCGGCCTGTCGGTGCCCGTCGTGCAGGTCGCAGGCGGTTTGGTCGTCTGCTCGCTCGCGTGGGCGCTGCTGAACCAGCCCGACGAGCCGATCGAGTGGGTTCACGACGCGGCGAAGGCGATTACCCGCCCGGATTTGCGGACGCGCGCGTTCTATCCGTTGACGATGCCGCTGATCGTCGGGCCGGGGTCGATCTCGGTGGCGATCACGATCGGCGCGAACCAGTCGCAAAGCGTGCGCTCGTTCATCGTTAACTCGACCGCGCACATCACGAGCATGCTCGTGGTGGCGATCGCGATATTCTTCTCGTTGCGTTACGCCGATGCGATCATCCGCCGGCTCGGACCGACGGGAACGGCGGTGATGCTGCGCCTCTCCGCCTTCATATTGCTCTGCATCGGCGTGCAGATCATATGGAACGGCGTGTCGGCGCTGTGGCGGACGATGGCGCCAGGTTGACGACGCGCCTGGTCAGGCCCGTCACGCGGCCCGATGGCCTTCGTGAGGCGCCTCGTTCCGCTATAATGCCGGGCTTCGTGCCGGTGTAGCTCAGTTGGTAGAGCAGCGCATTCGTAATGCGAAGGTCGGGGGTTCGACTCCCTCTACCGGCACCACCCCTCACTGGTGCATTTATCGGCAGTAATCGGACTCGCAGCGTGGACGTACGCGGAGTGGGTCGCGTCGACGATTTCCTATGCTCGACACGGTCGACGTGCTCACCGGCATTTCCGGCCAGCTTCACCGCACTGGCTTTCGGCTTGTAAGCGAAAATCGCTGCGCTATCGCTTGCGATCCCGTCGCTCGCGCGGCTTCGCGTTCTTCGTGCGTTCGCGGGCCGACGGAGTCCGTTCCTCGAGGTTCGCCGTCAACGACGCGTTGAGGGCCGTCGCGAGCGCGGCTTCGCCGCTCACCAGCGCGGCCCACTCGAGCGCGAAGCCGTTGCGCTTGCCTTTCAGGACCAGTGTCAAGCCTTCGGGGGTAATCGTGAGGGTGTAAAGCACTCCAGCGATCGCGAGCTCACGCTTCAGCGGCCCCTCGAGCTTTGTCGTCATCGGACTGGCCTTCGATGATGCGTTATCTCGGCGCAGTCGCGCGACCATGCGCCCGCTTCAACCGATATCGCGGCTGAGAGCAGCAGGCCGGGCACAACGCTCGACGGCACCCGACCGGGATGGCCGGGCGTCGTCGAGCCGCGCGACGTTGAGTGCGCGGTTGCGGTCAATCGCTGCTACTTCTTCGCGGCCACCGCTTTCGCCTGGGCGTCTGCAGCCTTCTTCTTCGCAGCGTCGGCTTTCTTCTGCGCGTCGTCGGCTTGTTTTTGAGCGCGTTGCGCCTGCTTTTCTTTCCCGGGCTGGTTCTTCGCCGCGTCGGCCTTCTTCTTCGCGTCGTCGGCTTTCATCTGCGCGCGTTGCGCCTGCTTCTCCGCCTTCTCGGCGGCGCGCTTCCGTTGCTCCTCCTCGGACATCGTCGATCGCGACGATCCCATGCCCTTCATCGCCTCGGCGTTCAGGTCGCGCTTCGGCGCCGCGGCGCTCGATCCGCCGGATGCCGTCCCTGACGTCGCGGGTGCTTGCGAATACGCTGCCATCGACAACGAACACAACAATCCTGCAACGATCACGAACCACTTGCTGCGCATTTCTGTCTCCTCGAGAAAATGTGGGCGGCATCCTCCCGACGTGCGCGGGCACACGGGATGCGATGGCGTTGCGATAACGGTTACGGGCTGCCTTCCGTTTACGGCACCCCGCAGCGACTCTGTCTCCAGCTCTTCACCTCGATGCCGCTCACGGGGGAGTGATGACTCGCGGCCGTTATATCAACCCGCGCGCATGCGCGTATTCACATTGCTCGACACGTCGACTGCCCGAAAACGGACTCCGGTAACCCGTTGATTAACAAGGCTTAGCAGGACTGATGCGCCGTGGATCACGGACGCGGCGGTACGCGATAGAGATAAAGCTGCGACAGCGCAAAGCCCGTCACGCCGAGCTTGTCGAGCGATTCGACGAGGATCGTCTTTTCCGGACGCCAGTCGGGGAAGGGAAAATCGTGCACGACGATGCGCGCACCGGGCTTCAGTTCCGCGCGGAGCTTCCGCTCGACCTTGCCCATGATGCTTGGCATCAGGTAGATCGTCACCACCGTCGCGTCGCGCACGTCGGTGGCAAACATGTCGCGCTCGTGAAACTGGACACGATCGGCGACGCCCGCTTTGACGGCGTTCTCGTTGGCTTGCGCGATCGCCACGGGATTGATGTCGACGCCGAAACCGCCGCGTGCACGGTAGCGGCCAACGGCTGCAATGACGATTCGCCCGTCGCCCGAGCCCAGGTCGACGACGTAATCGTCGGGGCCGACGTCGGCAAGCCTCATCATCGCGTCGACCACGGACCCTGGCGACGGAACGCCCGGTGCGACGACTTCCGGCGTGGCAGGTGCCTGTGCGACTGCGGCGGCTGACGAGAAGGCGATCCCCGCGAGGGTCAGCAGGCTCCACAAAGATCGCGCACGGCGAAGCATGCCGCTATCTTGACATGCCGGCGACCGGAGCCCGAGTCACGTTCCGCGCTAAGGTGGCTGGGGCACGGCGCTGGCACAGCTCGGAACAGGCATTCACGCGCCATGCATCCGGCGCGCGCGGATGTCGAAGCGCAGCTTCACTTCGTCCTGCACCTGAATGGCGCCGCCGACCACCGACAGCGGCGTGATGCCGAAATCGGTCTGCCGCAGCGCCAATTCTCCGTTCACCGCGATTTCTTGCGGGCTTTCCGCCACGGTCAACGGCACGCGCATCGTCCGCGTCGTTCCATGCAACGCAATGGAGACGTCCGCCGCTCCCGCCCCCGGTGCGCGACGCACCCCGATCGACGCGTACGAATAGCGATCCGCCTCGAGCGTCTTGTCCAGCATGTTGCGCCGTGTCCCCGCGATGGCGTCGGCCGTCGGCTCCGTATCGAAGCGCGCCTGCTTGCGCAACTTTGGCTCGTCGACGGCGAGGTGGTCGAGCGTGACATAGAGATCCGCCCGGCCGGCATCGGGTTCGACATAACCGCGCACGTCGTGGCTCGCGACGACGTGGTCGTGGCCGAGGCGCGCGAGCGAGCCCGCCCGGCGCACCTCGACGACGACGATCGACGACGTCGGGTCGATGCGAAACACCGGTCGCCCTTCCGCCGCCGCGCGAAGGTAGGTCTGCCCGGGGAAGCCCTCCGGACCGGCTTCCCGCGACACGGCTCGCTCGGCGGGCTGTGGCGCGCAAGCGGCCAGGAACAAGGCGGCGGTTGCGAACGCCAGCGCGCGCGGCATCGATACGCGCATCACCGTTCAGCCGCGGCTTCCTGCTCGATCCGGTCGGCGAGCGCCTGGAACTCGGCGACGATCGCCTGCCGCAGCGCGTACTGCTCGATCCGGCCGAGCCACGCGGAACGCGGCGCGAGGCGACCTTCGTATTCGAGCCGAACACCTTCCGGCGCGGGGAAGATTTGATAGCTGCTGTCGAGCGCGCGCACCGCATCGGCCTTCGCACTCGACTCGATGCGCGACGGCGGGAATTCCTGGATCTGGTAGGTGATCTCGACCGGCGTGCGCATGAACCACAACGGGGCATCTCCGGACTGGGCGACGACCGCATGCGTGCCGCGCCGCGCGACGACGCGGCTTTCGCGCATGCCCGGCACGAACTCGGGGTAGCGCGCGTAGTCGGTCAGCACGCGCCATGCCGTGGCGGGGTCGGCCTTGAGCTCCGCACGCGCACCGATCACGACGATACCCTCCGCGCGTCGCACGTCGATATCCACGTCGGCCCCGGCCGCCGCGGACGCGATCACCGCGAGCACGCTCGCGACCCACAACAGGCACTTGCGTGCGGAAAAAAGTTTCGTGCGCACGCGTTTCAATTGTATCGATCGAGGATTGTCGATCATCCGTAACGTTCAGGCTTTGCGGCGCATGCCGTCAGGCTCGCCAACAGTCTCCTGTTCGTCCGCATTCCCCCCTTGGGCACCGAAGCCGTACCATGCGAGCGTCCGATCAGCGAGCGCGCGCCGCGCGATTTCCACGATGGGCGTCGAAGCCGACGTAGACCAACTGGCTGGGGTTCTGCCGCTGGCCGACATCATTCCGTTTCCCGACATCGTATTCGGTGGCGCCATCCTCGTTGCCATGATGCTGCTTCATGGTCTCGTCATCGGCATCATCACGCGGCACTTCTATCGCCGCAGCGCGGTCGTCACCCTGCGCACGCATGCGCTGCTCCGGTTCGACGCGCTGCTCGCCGTCGCCATCTTCCTGCTGCTCGCGCTACATCTCGCGGAGATCGTCCTGTGGACGGGCGCGCTCGTGTGGTCGAAGCTGGTGAGCGATTGGCGCGTCGCGGCATTCTTCGCCGCGAATACGTACACGACACTCGGTTATGGCAGCTTCGTGCTGCCTCCGGAATGGAACATGATGGCCCCGATCATCGCCATCTCGGGGCTGTTCACCTTCGGCTGGACGGCCAGCGTTCTGGTCGATTTCGTCCGCGCTGTCAACCGCATCCGCCATCCCCCGCCTTCCCGGCATGACGACGCAAAATCGCATTGATGCTTAAATACGGCCCTCGCCCACGAACGCGTCGCATTCCAGGAGACGGCTGATGCCCGCCTCGCCGCCCCGCTACGCCGGTCCACGCTCGCTCGCCCAATCGCTGTCGGCGTTCGCGCGGATGGCCGCCACTGACGCGCACTGGCATCGCGAGGGGCTGCGCGAGGATTCGGAATACCGCGATCTCGGCCTTGCCGCCGCCACCAACGGCCGCATCGGCGCCAAGCACATCCGCGCGCTGAAGCCGATGGCCGCGCCGACCGGCTGGCATTGGCACGACATGACCGCGCACTACGTGTTCGTGCTGCGCGGTTCGCTCACGTTCCGCTTCGCGGGGGTCGAGGGCGACGTGACGCTGCAGGCAGGCGACGGCCTGTCCCAGCCGGCCGGCGTGCCGCACAACGTGGTCGCGCGCTCCGACGACCTTGAAGTGATCGAGATCAACGAACCTGCGGAATACGGCACATGGGACCTGACGGAAGCGCCGGAACCCTGGCGCTGACGCCGGCGAGCCGCGGCAGCGCGCTCGCGGCATGGCTCGGCAAGCGAGGCGGCGCGCTGGCGATCTTCATCCTGCTGTTCGTCGTCTGGGAGGTCGCCGTGCGCCTCACCGGCATCAAGGAATACCTGCTGCCGGCGCCGTCGAAGGTGTGGACCGAGTTCTGGAAGCGCCACGAGATCGTCGCCGGCGGCGCGTGGGCGACGACGCAGGAGATCGTCGTCGGCTACGTGCTCGCGGTGGTCGTCAGCATTCCGCTCGCGCTCGCGATTGCCTATTCGCGCTTCATGGAACAGGCGGTGTATCCGGTGATCGTGTTCCTGCAGATCGTGCCGAAGATCGCGATCGCGCCGCTGTTCATCATCTGGTTCGGCTTCGGTTTCACGCCAAAGGTACTGCTCGTTTTTCTGCTGTCGTTCTTCCCGATCGTCGTGTCGAGCATTGCCGGCTTCAAGAGCGCCGACCGCGACGTGATGGACTTCGCGCGCACCACCGGTGCCGGCGGGCTGCGGATGTTTCTGAAGATCAGCCTGCCGCAGGCGCTGCCTCACATCTTCACCGGTCTCAAGGTCGGCGCCGCGCTCGCTGCGACGGCTGCGGTCGTCGCAGAATTCGTAGCCTCCGACAAGGGACTCGGCTACCTGCTGCTGCAGTACAACGGCCAGCTCGACACGCCGATGGTGTTCGCGACGATCGTGATCCTGTCGCTCATCGGCTTGGCCGTCTACTATGTGGTCGAGATCATCGAGCGCATCGCCATCCCGTGGCACGTGTCGCAGCAGGCGACTGCGCGCGATGCGACAATGTGAAGAAATTTGCGGGCGGCGCGCGCGAGACGCGCGCAGTCCGCATTGCGAAGCGCCCACGACGAGGCGGGAAGTCCGGTTAATTTCTCAATGGGTCTGACGAAGGAGGCATCGTGAAACTGGCACGTGCGATCACTTTGGGCGTAGCAGCGCTCGCGCTTTCCGCGGCATCGCTTTCGTTCGCGGCGGACAAGGTCTCGCTGCGGCTCAACTGGTACCTGGGCGGGCTGCACGTTCCGTTCTACTACGGCAAGGACAAGGGCTACTACGCCGCCGAGGGCATCGATCTCACGATCAACGAAGGGCGCGGCTCCGCCAACACCGTGCAAGTGGTCGCCGCCGGATCGGATACGTTCGGGCTGGCCGATTCATCATCGGTGATCCTGACCGCTTCCAAGGGCGCGGACGTCAAGAGCGTGATGTCGCTGCTCAACACGACCGGCTACTCGGTCGTCTCGCTGGCCGAGGCGAACATCAAGACGCCGAAGGATCTCGAAGGCAAGAAGGTCGCGGTGACGCCCGGCGACCCGCTCGGCCAGTTGCTGCAGGCGCTCTGCAAGGCCAACAACGTCGACTGCGCCAAGATCAACATGATCCAGGTCGACCCCGCCGCCAAGGTCGTGACGGTGCTCGAGAAAAAGGCCGACGCGCTGCTCGGCGGTGCCGACGACCAGTACTTCCTCATCAAGTACAAGGGCGCGACGCCGGCGGCGATGCGCTACGCCGACTTCGGCGGCAACATCGTCGGCATGACGATCATGGCGACCGGCGACACGATCAAGAAGAATCCCGACCTGGTCAAGCGCTTCGTCCGCGCCACCGTGAAGTCGTGGGAAGAGTCGAAGAAGAATCCCGGTGCCGCGGTCGACGCAGCGCTCAAGGCCAAGCCCGATCTAAACCGGCAATCGACACTCGACCAATTAATGGTCGACATCGACCTGCTCGACTCGAAGAACTCGAAGGGCCGCATCGGCTGGGGCGCGCAGGCCGATTGGGACCAGACGCTCGCGATCCTCAAGAACTATCGCGACCTGCAGACCGACAAGGGGTGGACGACCTTCCACACCAACGAGTTCGTGCCTTAATCCATTGGCGCGGCCGTACGTCGACATCGCGGGCGTCACGAAGACGTACCGGCGCGCGCGGCGCGAAACGCACGCGCTGGCGCACGTCGACCTCACGATCCGCCAGGGCGAGTTCATGGCGATCGTCGGGCCGTCGGGCTGTGGCAAGAGCACGCTGCTGCGCCTCGTCGCCGGTCTGCATCTGCCGACGACGGGCGAAGTGCACGTCGACGGCACGCGCGTCGACCGCCCGCAAACGAATCTGGGCATCGTCTTCCAGAGCCCGGTGCTGCTCGATTGGCGCACGGCGCTCGACAACGTGCTGATGCAGATCGAGCTCCGCGGCGGCGATCCGCGCGCCTACAGCGACCGCGCGCTGACGTTGCTCGACCAGGTAGGGCTCAAGGACTTCGCCGACCGGTACCCGTACGAGCTGTCGGGCGGGATGCGACAGCGCGTCGCGATCGCCCGCGCGCTGATCCACGACGCGCCGCTGTTGCTGATGGACGAGCCGTTCGGCGCGCTCGATGCATTGACGCGCGAGCAGATGCGCCTGGACCTCGAGGCGCTGTGGCTCGCGACGCGCAAGACGGTGCTGTTCATCACGCATTCGATCGACGAGGCCGTGCTGCTCGCCGATCGCGTGGTCGTGATGTCGCCGCGCCCCGGGAGAATCGAGCGCATCATAGACGTCACGATGCCGCGCCCGCGCGGCCTCGACGCGCGCCGGGCGCCGGAGTTCGTGCGCGTGGCGGAGGAGATCACGGACATCTTTCTCGCGCGCGGCGTGCTGCACGGCGCCCGCGCCCCCCATTGAGGCAAGGCCCCGGAGCATGGCCGCATTCAAGTTGAGAGGTCCCGGAACATGACCGCATTCAAGCTGCAGGGCATCGTCGCCGCACCCGTGCTGCCGATGCTCGCCGACCATTCGATCGACTGGACGTCGCTGCGCTCGTACATCCGCTGGATCGCGCGGCAGAAGCCAACCGCGATCGCGATGAACATGGACGCGAGCGAAGGTCCTTCGCTCGAGCCCGGCGAGCAGCTCGAAGTGCTGCGCGTGTGCAAGGACGTGATCGCCGGCGCCGTACCCCTCGTGTCGGGCCTGATCGTCGGCTCGACGGCGGCCGCCGTGCGCTGGGGCAACGAGCTCAAGCAGGCCGGGGCCGAAGCGCTCGCGGTGTTTCCGCCGTTCCCGACGTTCCTCGGCAATCCGGTGCCATCGGAAATGATCTATGCGTATCACAAGGCGGTCGCCGACGGCGTGGGACTCCCGCTGATCGCGTTCCAGTTCCCCAAGGCGTGGGGGCCCGACTTCCCGCCCGAGACGCTCGCGCGGCTCGCCGCGATCCCGCAGATCATCGGCCTCAAGGAAGCGTCGTTCGACACGACGAAGACGGTGGAGACGATCGCGACGGCGCGCACGCTGCCGCGCAAGCTTGGCATCCTGACCGGAAGCGACACGTTCATCTGCGAGGCGATGGTGATGGGCTGCGACGGCGCCCTGATCGGCTTCGCCAGCACCGCAACGGCCGAGCTGATCGACATGCACCGGCGCGTACAGGCGAAGGACTTCACCGGCGCGTTCGCGATCTGGGACCGGCTCGGTCCGCTGGCGCGCTATTGCTGGCGCGCGCCTATCCGCGACTACCGGCCGCGGATGAAGGAAGTGCTGCAGATGCAGGGGCTGATCGCGCATGCCACCGTGCGGCCGCCGCAGCTGGGCATTGACGCGGACGAGCGTGCGGAGTTGCGAAAGCTCGCGGAAGCGGCGGGTTTGATCGGCGAACGCGCAGACGAGCGCGCATGCGAAACCGTGGACGGCTGAACGCGACACCGGAATCCTCGTTGCCCGTGCTGATGAGGGAGGGGTCAGATGAATCGGCGCCAAACGATATCTGCACTCGCTGCGGTGGGTGCCATGGCATCAGCTGCCATGGCGCAGCAGGCCAAGATCCACCGAGTGGGCTATCTGTTCAGCGGTTCCACAATTGCGCGAAATGTCGAAGCGTTTCGGGACGGTCTGCGGGAATCCCGGTGGGTCGACGGCGACAACATCCGTGTCGACTATCGGTTCGCCGACGGGAATTTCGAACGGCTGCCGGTGCTCGCCGCGGAGCTCCTTCGCCTCGGCCTGTCCGTCCTCGTCGCCGGCCCGACGCCAGCGGCGCTCGCAGCCAAGCATGCCACGGCGACGGTTCCGATCGTCATGTGGGGCGTCGCCGACCCTGTCGCCGTTGGACTCGTCGCGAACCCGGCGCGTCCCGGCGGCAACGTCACCGGATTGACGTTTGCATTTGGCATGGAGCTGTACAGCAAGGAGCTGCAACTGCTCAAAGAAGTCGTTGCCACGGCTCGGCGAGTGGCGGTTCTTTCAAACGCAGCAAATCCTGGCCATGCAGCGGCATTGAAGGCCATCAGCGATGCATCCCAACCGTTGAGCTTGTCACTCAGTATCGTGAGGGTGCGCGCGCCTGGCGAATTCGATGCCGCATTCCTCGCTATGACGAAGGAGCGGGTGGAGGGGGTCCTCGTGGTGCCGGACTCGGTGTTCGGGCTGCACGCCACGCGGCTTGCAACGCTTGCGGCGAAACATCGGCTGCCCACGATGTTCGGGATACGCGGCAACGTGGAAGCCGGTGGTTTGCTTTCCTACGGCCCCAACATTACGCATCAGCATCGCCAGGCTGCGAAATACGTGGCCAGGATCCTCGGGGGTGCGACGCCGGCTGAACTTCCGGTGGAGCAGCCGACGAAATTCGAACTCGTCATCAACCTCAGGACCGCGAGAATGCTTGGCTTGACGCTCCCGCAGGCGCTGCTGCTGCGTGCAGACGAGCTGATCGAGTAGACCGCCTGGTTAACGCACCTTTGCGATCGGCCCTTGCACCAACGCCGCCGATCCGACGAGCGTCGCAGCAGCGAGGCGCAGCCATGCGTGCACGCGCACGGCCTTTTCAACGCGCCTCGGCGTCTTTCGCGACCCGTGTCACCCACCGCGCCGTCAGCTTTTCCTGCACGGCGTTCTGCTTGAGGCGGGCGTCGAGGGCGGGGAAATCGACGGCGTCCAGCGGCTGGTCCTGGTTGAAGCACGAGAACACGTAGCTCGTCTTGCCGGTCACCGGATCGTGCTGCGGTTGCAGGCACTGCGCGCAGACTTCCTTCATCATGCACTGCATCGGCGAATTGATCGAGCCGATCGCCTCGTGCCGCGGCGCGAGATACGGCGCGAGCACGTTGTGGCGCGCCCACGCGACGGCGGCCATCATCTTGTCGGAGCCGATCGCGATGACGCGGTCGCACTCGGCGAGCGCGATCGCCTGCGCGCCGAGACGCCCGCTCGCATACGCGCGCATCGCCTCGACGATGTTGCCCACGAACGCACGATCCTGCGGCCGACTCGGCAAGAAGCCGGGGCCTTCGTCGCAGCACCAGACGACGACGTCCGCGGCCGCTTCGATCTCTTCGACTTTGTAGCGATCGGCCATCCGCCGATAGCCGGCGAAGTAAACGACACGCGACCCCGCATCGCGATAGGCGCGTGCGATCGAGAACAGCACCGCGTTGCCGAGACCGCCGCCGACGAGCAGCACGGTCTTGTCCTGCTCGATGACGGTGGGCGTTCCCGTCGGGCCCATCAGCACGACCGGCTCGCCGGTCGCGAGCCCCGCGCACAGGTCGGACGATCCGCCCATTTCGAGCACGATCACCGATACGAGGCCGCGCTCGCGATCGACCCATGCTCCGGTCAGCGCCAGTCCTTCCATAGCGAGCTGCGTGTTCCCCGCTCGCCGCGCCAGCGATTCGAAGTTCTGCAACCGGTAGAACTGCCCCGGCCTGAACCTCCGCGCGGCCGCCGGAGCATGCACGACCACTTCGACGATCGTCGGCGTGAGCCGCACGACGCGTTCGACGCGCGCACGAAAGCCGTCGTCGAGCGCGCCGATGAACTCGGCATCGGAACGCGCATCGGCCGCGTGAACGCGCGCGAGCATTCGCGAAACGATCGGATAGCCCTGCTTGGCGCTCGCCATCGCCTTCACGACGTTGCCGGAGAACGACGGATGCAAGTCGCCGAAGAAGCTAACGGCGCGGCCGTCGTCGCGAATGCTCGTCAGCACCGCAGCCTTGGAAGGCTTCGCGAGACCGCGCACGGGCGTCACGCGGCCGCCCTCTTCGTCGAGCAGCTCGAAATATTTGCCGTTGACATTGAAATGCGCGGCGTCCTCGCGCGCGAGCACGGTGTTCGGTTGCGTGCCCGCGGCCACGAGGATCGTGCGCGCCGGCATCAACGTGCGGCTCGCTTCGGTCCAGTTGCCGTTGCCGTCGAGTCGCCGCACCGAAACCGTCAATCCGATCGCGTGGCCGGCTTCGTCGATCTCGATCGCGAGCGGCGTCAAGCCTTCGGCGAAGCGAATGCCTTCCTCGAGCGCCTTCTCGACTTCCTCGTGGTTCAACGTGTACGACGGACTGTCGATCAGCCGCTTGCGGTATGCGATGGTCGCACCGCCCCACGCTTGCAGCAACGCGGCAATGGCCGGCGCGCGGCCTTCGGCAGCCGCTTTCTCCCGCTCGACGCGGATCGCGCGCGCGTGCGACAGGAATTCTTCCGCGATCAGGAACTCGTGATCGGTCCATGCCGACTCGACCGCCGCGCGGCCCTGCTCGGCCACCATCGCTTCGTAGCGCGCCAGAAACTTCTCGACCTGCACCGGGTAGTACGCCAGCGATTCGGTCGCCGTGTCGATCGCCGTCAATCCGCCGCCGATGACGACCACCGGCAGGCGAACCTGCATGTTGGCGATCGAATCCGCCTTCGCCGCACCCGTGAGCTGCAACGCCATCAGGAAGTCCGACGCCGTGCGCACGCCGTGTGCGAGCCCGTGCGGCAGGTCGAGCACCGTCGGGCGACCGGCCCCCGCCGCGAGTGCGACGTGGTCGAATCCAAGCGCGAATGCCTCGTCGACGTCGAGCGTGCCGCCGAAGCGCACGCCGCCGTACAGCGCGTAGGCGGCGCGGCGCTCGAGCAGCAGCCGCACCACTTTCAGGAAATTCTTGTCCCAACGAACCGTGATGCCGTATTCGGCCACGCCGCCGAAGCCGGCCATCACGCGCGCGTCGAGCGATTCGGTGAGCGACGCGATGTCGCGGACGGGCATGAACGTCACGCGCTCGCCGGCGATCGTCACCCCGGAGAGCGTCGGGTCGAGCGGCTCGATCTTGAGGCCGTCGATCGCCACGACCGTATGACCGTCGTTCAACAGGTGATGCGCGAGCGTGAACCCGGCAGGTCCCTGGCCGACGATCAGCACGCGCTTGCCGGTGCGCGGAAGCGGCAGCGGCCGGCGAAGGTTCAGCGGATTCCAGCGCGTCAGCAGCGAATAGATCTCGAAGCCCCACGGCAGCGCGAGCACGTCCTTCAGCACGCGCGTTTCCGACTGGGGGATGTCGACCGGATCCTGCTTCTGGTAGATGCAGGACTTCATGCAGTCGTTGCAGATCCGGTGGCCGGTGGCTGCGGCCATCGGATTGTCGACGCAGATCATCGCGAGCGCGCCGAGCGCCCAGCCTTCCGCGCGAAGCTTGTGGAACTCGGAGATGCGCTCCTCGAGCGGACAGCCGGCGAGCGTGACGCCGAACACCGATTTCTTGAATGGATCGGACGCGTCGGCCGGTCGCTTCTCCGTCAATCCGCGCGCGCACGAATCCTTGCCCTGCTCGTGGCACCAGATGCAGTAATGCGCCTGATCCAGCGCGCCGGTTAGATCGGTGCCGGGATCCGTCAATGCGAAGCCGTCGCGGTGCCGCTTGCCGTGCTGCGCCGAGATCTCGAGCGCTTCGATGCCGTTCTGCGCGATTGTTTCGACCGGAACGAGTCGCAGGATGTCGAGCTTGCGCGGTGCGCGGAACAGCACGCCGCGTCGATGCGCGCTCTTGCCGGCCGGCGTATGCGACGCCCACGCCGCGTAGCGCTGCGCGACGTCGAGCGCCTCGGCGTTGGCGGTTTCGTCCTGCTGCCAGCGCGTAACGGCATCGGCGAACAGTCGCTCGAATGCCTGGACGTCGGCCGTCGCGCCGAGCAGCCGATCGAGTTCAGCGCGCAGGCGTTCGCCGTCGAACGTGGCGGCGACGTCGGCCTTGTAGGCGTTCATCACCTTGCGCTGCACGAACTGGCGCTTGATCGCGTAAAGCGGAGCGAGCTCGTGGTGGCGCGCCTCGAGCGCCCGCACTTCCGTGATGATGCCGAAAAGACGCGCAAGAAAATCCTCGACGTGCGGCGCGAGCGCGATCAGCAGCGCGGACTCGTCCTTCGCGGCGAGTCCGTCGGGCGCCGCGCGCGCGGCCGCGAGGCGTGCTGCGAGTCCCGAGTCGGCAGCTTCGAGATCGGCGAGGAACAGTGCATCGACGCGCGCAGCGCCCGCGACCGTATAAAGGTCCGCGAACGTGAGGGCGTGCGGCGACGCGAGCGCCGGCGAGCGCTCCGCGGCCGCGATGTCGTTGAACATGGGTGGGGAGCCGGACAAACCGCATATTTTACCGCCCGCACCGCAATGGCGCAGTGCCGCGTCGGCATATCGTTATCCCCGATTTGCTACCATCGGCGTCCGCGGCCGCTCGCATCGTGCCGCGCGGCCGCCGGTTGCGCTGCCTTCGACAGGAGCCCGCATGCTTCGGTTTGTCGTTCTGCTCGTCGTTGCCCTTCTCGCCGGTTGCGATTACGCCACGGGGCTTTTCGCGCAGACGATCAAGCTGGGCGAGATCAACGAGTACAAGCAGTTTCCCGCGTTTCTCGAGCCGTATCGCAAGGGCATGGAGCTCGCCGTCATCGAAGTCAACGCGGCGGGCGGCGTGCTCGGCAAGAAGATCGAGATCGTCTCGCGCGACGACAACGGCGTTCCGGGCGACGCCGTGCGGGCCGCGGAAGAGCTGCTGACCCGCGAAAAGGTCACTCTGCTGATGGGGACGTTTGCGTCGAACGTCGGGCTCGCCGTCGCCGATCTCGCGAAGCGCCGGCAGGTGCTCTTCATCGCAGCCGAGCCGCTCACCGACAAGCTCGTCTGGGAAAACGGCAACAAGTACACGTACCGGCTCCGCGCATCGACGTACATGCAGACGGCGATGCTCGTCCCCGAGGCCGTCAAGGTCGGGAAGAAGCGGTGGGCGATCGTCTATCCGAACTACGAATACGGCCAGGCGGCGACGAACACGTTCAAGGAGCAGATGAAGGCGCGGCAGGGTGCGGATCTGGAATTCATCGAGCAGGCCGTCCCGCTCGGCAAGATCGAGCCCGGCGCCGTCGTGCAAGCGCTCGCCGACGCGCGTCCCGATGCAATCTTCTCGTCGCTGTTCGGCCCCGACCTCGCGCGCTTCGTGCGCGAGGGCGAGCTGCGCGGCCTGTTCAAGGATCGGCCGGTGTTCAACCTGCTCGGCGGCGAGCCGGAATACCTCGATCCGCTGAAGGACGAGGCACCGACCGGCTGGTTCGTCACCGGCTACCCGTGGTATGCGATCGACACGCCGGAGCACAAGCGATTCCGCGAGGCGTATCAAAAGCAGTTCAACGACTATCCGCGCCTCGGCTCGGTGGTCGGCTATAGCGCGGTCAAATCGGCGGCAGCTGCGATCGCGCGCGCGGGGTCGACCGATACCGAGAAGCTCGTCGGCGCCATGCAGAACCTGCCGGTCGACACGCCGTTCGGCGCGATCACGTACCGTGCGATCGACCATCAGTCGACGATGGGCGCGTACGTCGGACGCACGGCGGTGCGCGACGGCAAGGGCATCATGGTCGATTGGCGCTACGCCGACGGCAAGGACTACCTGCCGCCGGACGACGTCGTCCGCCGTCTCCGTCCCGCGGATTAGGCTTCGTTCACGCTATTTCGTGCATGGCGTGAAGAAAACCCGGCACGTCTCGAAGCGCTAACCGCGGAGCGTGTCGCTCGCATCCCTCGCGGCCCAGCTTCTCAACGGACTCGCGTCCGCATCGTCGCTGTTCCTGATCAGCGCGGGACTCACGCTGATCTTCGGCGTCACCCGGATCGTCAATTTCGCGCACGGGTCGCTGTACATGGTCGGCGCGTACGTCGCCTACAGCGTCGGCAGCGCGCTCGGCGCATACGATGACTCCGCGCTGGGTTTCTGGTCGGCTGCGCTCGCCGCAGCGGCCGCGGCGGCCGTGCTCGGTGCGCTGATCGAAATCGGCGTGCTGAAGCGGCTCTATGCCGCGCCGGAGCTGCTGCAGCTCACCGCGACGTTCGGCATCGTGCTCATCGTCCGCGACGCAGCGCTCGCGATATGGGGACCGGAAGACCGGCTCGGGCCGCGCGTCCCAGGCTTCGCCGATGCCGTCGATTTCGCTGGCCATCCGCTTCCCGAATACGACCTCCTGCTGCTCGGGATCGGACCGCTGGTCCTCGTCGCGCTGACGCTGCTCGTACGGCGAACGCGATTCGGCCTCGTGGTGCGCGCCGCATCGGAAAACCGGCTGCTGACCGGCGCGCTCGGCATCGACCAGTCGCGGCTTTTCACGGCGGTTTTCGCACTGGGTGCTGCGCTCGCGGGCCTTGCCGGCGCGCTGACGCTGCCCCGCGAGCCCGCCAATCTGGGCATGGACCTCGCCGTCATCGCCGACGCGTTCGTCGTCACCGTACTCGGCGGCCTGGGATCCATACCCGGCGCGTTCGTCGCGGCGATGGTCATCGGCGTGACGAAGGCGCTTTGCATCGCGGCCGGAAACGTCTCGCTCGGCGGGTTCACGTTCGCGATGCCGAAACTCACGCTCGTCATCGAATTCATCGTCATGGCGCTCGTGCTGCTCGTGCGGCCGTCAGGGTTGTTCGGCACACCTGCGACGCTACCGCCGACGACACCGGTTCCGGTGGAGCGCGCGCTGGTGGCGCGCCCCACCAAGAGCCACGCGATCGCGGCCGGCATCGCGATCGCCTTCGCCGCGCTGTTGCCGCTCGCCGGTGACGAATACGCGTTGGTGCTCGCAATCGACATCCTGATCGCTGCACTTTTCACCGCGAGCCTGACGCTGATCTCGGGGACCGGCGGCATCACGTCGTTCGGCCATGCCGCCTACTTCGGCATCGGCGCGTACGCGAGCGCGCTCTTGGCGACGCACGGCTACCCGTTTCTCGCGGCGCTTGCGCTTGCGCCGGTTGCCGCCGCCGTCGCCGCACTTGCGTTCGGCGCGCTGTGCGTGCGGCTGTCGGGCATCTATCTGGCAATGCTGACGCTCGCATTCGCGCAGATCGTGTGGTCGATCGCACTGCAATGGGATGCTGTGACCGGCGGCTCGAACGGCATCACCGGCGTTTGGCCGCCCGACTGGCTGGCGGACCGCACGCGGTACTACGCCGTCGTCGTCGGCATCGTCGTGGTGGCGCTCGGCGCGCTCGCGGTCATTGCGTTCACGCCGTTCGGGTATGCGCTGCGCGGCAGCCGCGATTCAGCGCTGCGCGCGAGCGCCTCGGGCATCGATGTCGCTGCGCGACGCATCCAGGCACTGACGTTCGCCGGCGCCTTCGCAGGCCTCGCCGGCTCGCTCTACGCTTTTTCCAAGGGCGGCATCGCACCCGATGCACTGGCGATTCCGCGTTCGGTCGACGCGCTGGTGATGATGCTGCTCGGCGGCCAGAACGCGCTGTTCGGGCCGCTGCTCGGCGCAGCCGCGTTCACGTGGCTGACCGACGTGCTCGGCCGCGCCACCGAATACTGGCGGGCGGGCGTCGGCGTCGTCATCCTGGTGATCGTCAGCGTGTTCCCGTACGGCATCGGCGGCGCGCTCGCGGCCCTTCGTCCGAGGCTCTGGCGCGCATGACCGGAGTGCTCGCCGCGATGAACGATCAGCGTGCGAACACGAGCGGCGCGCCGCTGCTCGTCGTCGATGCGCTCTCGAAGTCGTTCGGCGGCGTCACGGCCCTGGGCGACGTGTCATTCGGTGTCACACCCGGCGAAGTCGTCGCGCTGATCGGTCCGAACGGCGCGGGCAAGACCACGTGCTTCAACGTCATCCACGGCGAGCTCGTGCCCGATCGCGGCGACGTGCGCCTCGCGGGCCGCTCGATCCGCGGGCGGCCGCCGCACGCGATCGCGCGCCTCGGCGTCGGCCGCACGTTCCAAGTGGCCGCGACGTTCGCATCGATGACGGTGCGCGAGAGTGTCGCGGTTGCGCTCGCCACACGCGAGCGGCGTGACCGCTCAGCGGCGACAAAAATGTTGCAAACGCGTAGTGCCGAGATCGACGCGCTGCTCCTGCGGCTGCGCATCGACGACGTCG
>DATEIQ010000113.1:0-5759 GCA_035278845.1 Casimicrobiaceae bacterium
ATTCAGAAGGTGCAGCACGATGCGCGCGCCCGATGCGCCGACCGGATGGCCGAGCGCGATGGCGCCGCCGTCCACGTTGAGCTTCGCGTCTTCGATGACGCCGAGCGCGCCTGGAAGGCCTAGTTCGTCGCGGCAGAACGCGTCGTCCTGCCACGCGGCGAGGCACGCGAGCACCTGCGCGGCAAATGCCTCGTTGATTTCCCATGCGTCGACGTCAGCGAGGTCGAGGTTGTTGCGTGTCAACAGCGGCGTGGCGGCGTAGACGGGGCCAAGACCCATCTGCGCCGGATCGAGCGCCGCCCACTGCGAATCGACGATGCGGCCTTTCGGTGTCATGTTGAGGTGCGCCAGCGCCTCTTCGGTCGCGAGCAACAGCCACGCAGCGCCGTCCGTCACCTGCGAGCTGTTGCCGGCCGTGACGTTGCCGTACTTGCGGTCGAAGAACGGCTTGAGCTTCGCGAGATTGGCCGGCGTCGAGTCCTCGCGGACGCCGTCGTCGGCGGGGTAGACGTTACCCGCGCGATCGATCAGCGGCACGATCTCGCCCGCGAAGTGTCCGTTGCGTTGCGCGGCGAGCACGCGCGCATGGCTTTGCGCAGCGTACGCATCCATGTCGGCGCGCGAGATGCCGAAGCGGTACGCGAGATTTTCGGCGGTCTGGCCCATCAGCAATCCGACGACCGGGTCGGTCAGGCCCTTCATCAGCCCGATCACCGGCGCGAGATACGCGGGGCGGAATTTCGCGAGCAGCGCGGCGCGCCGCCCTAGCGATTTCGCCGCGTACCAGTTGGCAAGCCACGTCACCATCGCGTCGGAAAACAGCAGCGGGGCGCGCGACAGCGCGTCGACGCCGCCCGCCAGCACGAGATGCGAGCGGCCGGCGCGCATCGAATCCATCGCCGAGTCGAGCGCCTGCATGCCGGACGCGCAATTGCGCATCACCGTCCAGCCGGGGACCTTGTGGCCGCAGCCCATCCGCAGTGCGACGACGCGGCCGATGTTCACCTCGTCGACCGAGGGCGCGGCGCAGCCGAGGATCACTTCGTCGAGATCGGTAGGGGCGAACGGCTGGCGCAGCAACAGCGCGCGGCCTGCGTCGGTTGCGAGATCGGACGCCGCGAACGGGCCCGGCCGGTTGCGCGCCTTGAGGAACGGCGTGCGCGCACCATCGACGATGTAGATGGGTTTCGTCATGAGAATGAACGTGGTGCCGCGCGGATGATCAGGCAACTGCCCGCCGGACTTCCGGCGCGCTCGTCGCGCGCGCGTTTTTTGGCGTCGCGTCCTGACCAACCGGAATCAGTAGCGACGCGCCGAGGTCCTGCCCGAAATCGTCGACGCGCACGACGCGGGCGACGAGGTCGCGTTGTGTGGCGAGGATATTGGCATCGGCTTGCGCGATGATGCCCGCCGCAACGGCCTGCGCGGCCGTCTCGGCGGCGCCCTCGCCCGGCGCGAGCGCCGGCGTCAACCGGCCGCTGCGCATCGCACTCCTGAGCTTGCGCTCGATCGGCTCCGCGACGACGGTGACCGCGAGCGCGCGCTCGAGCAACCCCACGGGCTCCGCGGAGTCGCCGATGAACATGCCCGATGTGAGCCGGTCGCGCGCGGCGCCGGGCTCGATCAGAAGGCGCGCCACGTGCTGGCCGAGCCGGTCCGACGGCACCGCGTGCGGCCGGCCGAGCGGGAACACGACAAGCCGCATCAGCGTCGCGATCGCGCGATTCGGAAAGTTGACGATCACGCCTTCGACCGCTTCCTGCGCCTTGAACAGCGCATCGCGCACCGCCCAGTGCACGAACGGCAGGTCGGCGGGGGGCCGGCCGTCCTGCTCGAAACGCCACAGCGTCGCCGACGCAAGGTAGAGCAGCGACAGCACGTCGCCGAGGCGCGCCGAAAGCTTTTCCTTGCGCTTCAGCGCGCCGCCAAGCGTGGCCATCGCCAGGTCGGCGATGAACGCGAATCCAGCCGATGTGCGCGCGAGCTGGCGGTAATGGCAGGCGGTTTGCCGCGCCGCGTTACGCGGCGCGCGCACGAACCGGGCGCCGGTCGCCGCCGTGACGAACGCGCGCACCGCATTGCCGGCCGCGAAGCGCACGTGGCCCGCGAGCGCAGCGTCGAAATCGCGAAGCGCCTTGGCATGGTCAGGCTCCTGCGTCGCCGCCATCTCGCGCAGCACGTACGGATGGCAGCGGATCGCGCCCTGGCCGAACACGATCAGGCTGCGGGTCAGGATGTTGGCGCCCTCGACCGTGATCGACACCGGCATCTGCATGTACGCAGCGCCGAGGAAATTCGACGGACCCATGCAGATGCCTTTGCCGCCGACGATGTCCATCGCGTCGTTGATGACTTCGCGGTTGCGCTCTGTGATGTGCAGCTTCGCGATTCCCGACAGCACCGCCGGCTTTTCGCCCCGATCGACGATCGACGCGGTCAGCATTCGCGCGGCATCCATCAGGTAGAGGTTGCCGCCCATGCGCGTCAGCGCCTCCTCGATGCCTTCGAAGCGGCCGATCGGCGTGCGAAATTGCGTGCGAACGCGGGCATACGCACCGGTCGTGCGAACCGCGAGCTTCGCCATGCCGGTGTTCGACGACGGCAGCGAGATGCCGCGGCCCGCCGCGAGGCACTCCATCAGCATGCGCCAGCCCTTGCCGAGCATCGGCGCGCCGCCGATCACCCAGTCCATCGGGATGAACACGTCGCGGCCGGAATTGGGTCCGTTCTGGAACACCGCGTTGAGCGGCATGTGCCGGCGGCCGATCTCGACGCCCGCATGCGACGTCGGGATCAGCGCGCACGTGATGCCGAGGTCCTCGCGATCGCCGATCAAATGCTCGGGGTCGTACGCGCGAAACGCGAGGCCGAGCAGCGTGGCGACCGGGCCGAGCGTGATGTAGCGCTTGTCCCAGGTGACGCGCAGGCCGAGCACGCGCTTGCCTTCATGCTCGCCGTGGCACACGACGCCGAAGTCGGGAATCGCTGCCGCATCCGAGCCCGCCTGCGGACTCGTGAGCGCGAAGCACGGAATCTCGAGGCCGCGCGCGAGGCGCGGCAGATGACGACGCTTCTGCTCGTCGGTGCCGTAGTGCAGCAGCAACTCGCCGGGGCCGAGCGAGTTGGGCACGAGCACGGTGACGGCAACGGTGCCGCTGCGCGTCGACAGTTTCGTGATCACCTGCGAATGCGCGTATGCCGAGAATCCGAGGCCGCCGTACGCCTTCGGGATGATCATGCCGAGGAAGCCGTTTTCCTTGATGTACTGCCACACGTGCGGCGGCAGGTCCTTGTGGACGTTCGTCGTTTCCCAGTCGGTGATCATCGCGCACAGCGTCTCGACCTCGTTGTCTAGGAAATGCTGCTCCTCCGCCGTGAGCGTCGTGCGGGGAATGGACAACAGTTCGCGCCACGCGGGACGCCCCGAGAAAAGCTCGCCGTCCCAGCCGACGGTGCCTGCCTCGAGCGCCTCGCGCTCGGTTTGCGACATTGGCGGCATCACCTTGCGGAAGACGCGCAGCAGCGGCTTGCTGATCACCGCACGGCGCAGCGGCGGCACGACGAGCGGCGCGACAAGAATCGCGATTGCGATCAGCGCAACGACGAGCATGGTAGGGATGGCGGTCATGTCGGTCTCCGCAACGAAGGTGGCCGGCTCGAATGCGTCAAAGAGTCCTGCGGCGGCGCGCGGCCGGCTCGTCGTCGAGGTCGCGCGTCACGCGCGAGAGATCGGGCAGGGGCGCGGTCAGTCCCGCGAGTAGAAAAGGCGCGAGACGGCGCAGCAGGATCTCGTCGTTCGCCGTCTCGTGCGGATTGAGCTCGGCGATCAGCTTCAGCGCGTCGGTGCCCGCGAGCGTGTAAGACAGCGCACCCATGATGAAGTGCAATCGCCACGACAGCTCCTTGCGCGGCATGTTCGGCAATGCGCGCGCGAACGCGGCCTTGAAGCGCGCGATCATTCCAGCGTACTGCTCGGACAGGAACTGGCGGATGAACGGCGCGGGATCGGCATAGGCGCGGCCCAGCAGTCGCAGAAAATTGGAGCCGCCGCGCGCCGGATCGCGTGCGAGCTTGAGCGCCGGGATCAGAAGCGCGCTCAGGATGCGGTCGCAGGGCAGCGGTTTGGGAGCCGCCTCGGCCTCGAAGCGCGTAAGGAGCTCGAGCCGGCGCTGGTTCATCGGATCGAGGCGGCGCGTCAGCACCGACTGGAAGAGCTCCTCCTTGCTGCCGAAGTGATAGTTGACGGCGGCCAGGTTCACGTCGGCGGCGGCGGTGATCGCGCGCAGGCTCGTCGCCTCGTAGCCGTGCTCCATGAACAGCGTTTCCGCGGCATCGAGGATGCGCGCCTTCGTTTCGGCCGGGACTGCCGTCGGCAGCGGGATGACTTTGGCTCGGGGCATCGTGTGCGTGGCTCCTTCCCGACGGCCGTCAGTCCGACGACAGTCGGACGCGACACGAGTCGGGGCGTCGATTTAAACGTTTGTTTGAAGCTTACGTTCGATCGAGGCGCGGGTCAACCGGTTCCCGCGGCGACTGGCGAGACCAACCGTTCGGGGCCGAGCCTGGCCACTGGGCGATGGACCGCTCAGGTTGTTGGCAGGATTTACAGTTGTGCGGGCCTGTTTGTACAGACGCTCAAGAAACCCGCCTTCGTTCAGACAGTTGGGCATCCTGGCTCGCAAGTTGCTCCCGACCGACCCTGATAATCAGGGGGAAATTCGATGAAGAACGCAAAGAGCGCTGTCAAAGCGCTGTACTCGCTATTCTTTGGCGCCGCAATGGTCACCCCTCTTGTGTCGGCTCCGGCGGCCGCGAACCCCACGCAATACGAAATCAGTTTCTCCGGCGGCTCGGTCACGCCCACGGGCAACTTCGTCTACGACCCGGACGTGCCGGCATTCTCGAACTTCACCGTCATGTGGGACGGGGTGACGTTCGATTTGACGGGCGCCGCGAATACGCCCGTTCTAAACGAGGGAAGCATCCTCGAGCTACCGTTATGTGGAGCACCGGACAAGAATGCCGCGCTGACTTTCGGCGTTCTCACGGACAGCGGTTGCTCGCCAACCCCGGCGATAATCTGGCAGGTCGATGCATTCTCGACATCGACAGCGGCTTTTATCTTCAATTGGCCCACGAACGCGGGTGGCGGCAACTTCTTCATCGCATCCCCTGCCGTGGCGTATGCCAATGAATGTTTCAGCACGTGCTCTCGCGGTGATTTCAGCGTGACGGCAGTCGTTCCCGAGCCCGCTACGCTCGCGCTGCTCGGCATCGGGATTGCGGGAATCGGATTGTCGCGCCGTCGCGGCATTCGAGTGCGCGCGGCATAGGTCATCCTTGGCGCGACGACGAATCGCGCACCCGCTCGAAGCGTGAACCGGCGCAGTTTCCGCTTGCCAGCGTAAGCATCGCGGCGCATGATGACGTTGGCATAGTCGCCGACGAAATCGAAGGAATCACGCCATGCTGAACATCGGCCGCAACGACCGCTGGGTGGATCTCAAGGACTCGAGCAAAACCCCGGCGAAGCCGACACCCGGGACGACCGCCGCCGCAACCACGCAGCCGCCGCTGCCGGGCGTTTCGCCCGCACGACAGGCCGTGCCTGCCGCCGCCGAGCCGGCGATCGCCCATCGCGAAGCGCCGCAGCGCGAGCCGTCGCCGCGGGAGCCGTCACGCGACGTATCCCCGCGCGAGCCAGCGCCCGCGCCGTCGCCGGAGGAAGTCGCGGGCAGCAAGCTGTTCGTCGGCGTCAA
>DATEIQ010000114.1:0-8121 GCA_035278845.1 Casimicrobiaceae bacterium
TTCCGGCGATGCGGGCGAGCGCGGCCTTGCGGCCCTCGCCGGTGATCTTTTCCTTCTTCTGCAACCGCTCGAGGCTCGTATCGATCGCGGCGAGGCCGCGGTCGACGGCCGCCTGCGCGACATCGACCATCACGACGTCGACGCCGGCCGCAGCGCAAGCCTGCGCAATGCCGTTGCCCATGGTTCCGGCGCCGATGACGCCGACGCGCTCGATGTGCATCGCGATCTCCTTGGAAACAGACGATCGCATTATGCGACGTCGCCGGTCAGATCGCTCCCGCCAGGCGTGCGAATCTTGCGTCGATACTCGCCATGGCGACAACGAACACGAGAACGCCGCGAGGACGCCCGAATCCTGCTGTGAAACGTCGAATCGGCCGTTTGGCCGACCCTGTTCAGGCCTTGCCGACCGCGTCGCGTTCGGCATGCAGTGAAACAGCGCCGCTCGATGCGCGCGAACGCGTGTCCCGCACGCGCGGCGGCGCAGCGCGCAAGCCAGCAACGATCGCATCGACGAGCCCGGCTGCGCACGCCGCAAGGTCGTATGCCGCCGGATCGAGTACCCAGTCCTGCATGATGCCGCCGATGTAGGCGTGCATCGCACGTGCGGCGAGCGAGGCGTCCGTATCCTCGGGCAATTGGCCGCAGGCAACCGCCTGCTGCACGACGCGCTCGACGTGCACGAGGCATTGCCGCCGCTCGCGCTGCTTGCGCTCGGCGATTGCCGCCATTTCCACGCTTTCCGCGCTTTCGTGAAGCATGACCTCGAAAACCGCCTGCGACCGCGGATCGGTCGCAAGCCGCGTCAGCGCCGCCAGCGCCAACTCGCGCAGCACCTGCATTGGATCGTCGTGCTCGACGGCACCGGCGTCGCGCAGCGACGTCTCGAGCGGCAGCAGTGCCCGCTCGCACATCGCCGCACATAGATCGGCCTTGTCGCGGAAATGCCAGTACACGGCACCGCGGGTGACCCCGGCTGCCGCTGCAACCTCCGCAAGCGAGCTGCGCGCCACGCCGCGCTGCCGGAATACTGTCTCGGCCGCGTCAAGCAGCTGCTCGCGGGTGATCGCCGCGTCTTCCTTCGTTCTTCGTGCCATGCCTGCCGCCGACTCCCGCCCGCCTTCGCCCGAACGCGCCTCTTTACAAACAGACGTGATTGTATGTATTCTTCCACGCTCGCACAAGGCGCATCGCACCACCTTCGCGCCGCTTATCTCCCTGGGAGTTCCCGAATGTCCGTCGCGCACCGCATTCCGTCCCGCCTGTTTCCGCTGGCGCTCGCCGCGCTGGTGGCTGCCTGCAGCCCGTCGCAGGAGAAAGGCGCCGGATTCCACGGCTTTCCGCCGGCGGAGGTGACCGTTCAGGCGGCCAGGACCAGCACGTTCCCCGTCGCGTTCGAATATGTCGGGCAGACGGTGGGATCGAAGGACGTCGAGGTCCGCGCGCGTGTCACCGGCATCATCGAAAAACGCCTGTTCGACGAAGGCGCGGCCGTCAAAGCCGGCCAGCCCCTGTTCATCATCGATCCGCGCCAGTATCAGGCGCAGGTCGCCGCGGCGAACGCGGAGGTCGCCCGCGCGCAAGCGCAAAAGGCGCAAGCGGATCGCGAGCTCGCGCGTCTCAAGCCGCTCGCGGAGCGCAAGGCGATCGGGCAGAAGGAAGCCGACGACGCGGCGTCGCAAGCCGACCTCGCTGCCGCCGCCGTCAAGGCCGCGCAGGCGAAGCTTGCCGAACTCTCGCTGAACCTCGGCTATACGAAGGTCGTGGCGCCGATCTCCGGATTGACGAGCCGGGCGCAGAAATCGGAGGGCAGCCTCGCCACGGCGAACGAAACGCTGCTGACGACGATTTCGCAAACCAACCCGATCTGGATCGTGTTCAACATCTCGGAAAACGAGCAGCTGCGGCTCAATCGCGCGGTGGCGGCGAATCAGCTCGAGTTGCCGAAGGACAACGGCTACGAGGTGACGATCCGCCTCTCCGACGGCTCGACGCTGCCGCGCAAGGGCAAGATCAATTTCGCGGACACGCGCGTGAATCCATCGACCGGCACGTACGAGATGCGCGCGGAAGTCGCGAACGCCGACGGCGCGCTCAAGCCCGGGCAGTTCGTGCGCGTGATCCTGCACGGCGCGGAGCGCCAGAACGTGATCGCGGTGCCGCAGGTCGCGGTCATGGACGGCCCGCAGGGCAAGTTCGTCTACGTCGTCGGCAAGGACAAGGAAGGCAAGGACGTCGCGACGCCGCGGCCCGTCGTCGTCGGCGACTGGGTCGACGCGAACAAGTCGAACCAGTGGGTCATCGAGTCGGGACTGAAGCCCGGTGATCCCGTGATCGTCAACGGCATCGCCAAGGTGATGCCCGGTGCACCGGTGAAGGTGGCGGCCGCGGGCGCTGCGCTCGAGCCGGGCAAGACCGCCGCGGCGGAACCTGCGAAATCCGCGGCCGAGCCCGCGAAGGCGACCGCCGACCCGGCGAAATCGCCAGCTGCGCCCGCCAAGGCCGCGGCCGAGCCCGCCAAGTCGGCGGCGGCGCCCAAACAATAACCGGGAAGCGCCATGCTTTCACGCTTCTTCATCGACCGCCCGATCTTCGCGGCGGTCATCTCGCTGTTCCTCGTGCTTGCCGGTCTCGCGGCGATGCGCGCGCTGCCCGTCGCGCAGTATCCGGAGATCGCGCCACCGGTCGTCACCGTGCAGGCGATCTATCCGGGCGCATCGGCCGAGACGCTCGAGCAGACGGTGGCCTCGCCGATCGAGAACGCGATCAACGGCGTGCCCGGCATGATCTACATGAGCTCGTCGTCGCAGTCGAACGGCGTCGTGCAGATTCAGGTGACGTTCGACATCGGCACCAACGTCGACATCGCATCGGTCAACGTCAACAACCGCGTCAACGAAGTGCTGCCGCGGCTGCCCGAGGAGGTGCGCCGCCAGGGCGTGACGGTCGAGCGCGGCAGCTCGGCGTTCCTGCAAGTCATCGCGTTCTATTCGGACGGCCGCTTCGACGACCTCTACACGTCGAATTACGTCACGCTGAACGTGCTGGACCAGCTGAAGCGCCTGCCGGGCACGACGAACGTGCAGATCTTCGGCGCGCACGACTACGCGATGCGGATCTGGCTCAAGCCGGACCGGATGGCGCAGCTCAAGCTGACCCCTTCGGACGTGATCCGCGCGGTGAACGAGCAGAACGCGCAGTTCGCGGCCGGCAAGGTCGGCCAGGCGCCCTCGTCGCAAAACCAGGACCTCGTCTACACGATCACGACGCGCGGCCGGCTCTCCGAGCCGCGCGAGTTCGAGCAGATCATCGTGCGCGCGAACCCGGACGGCTCGACGGTGCGCCTCGCCGACGTCGCTCGCGTCGAGCTCGGCTCGAAAGACTACGACTTCATCGGCCGCATCAACGGCAAGTCCGCCACGCTGATCGGCGTGTTCCTCGCCCCCGGCGCGAACGCGCTCGCCGTCGCGAAGACAGTCAAGAACGAGGTCGCCGAGCTGGCGACGCGCTTCCCCGAAGGCCTGTCGTACTCGGTCCCGTACGACACGACGCGGTTCGTCGAAGTGTCGATCCGCGAGGTGATGTACACGCTCGCCGAGGCGATGATCCTCGTGTTCCTCGTCATCTATCTGTTCCTGCAGAGCTGGCGCGCCGCCATCATTCCGTTCGCCGCCGTTCCGGTCGCGCTGATCGGCTCGTTCGCCGGCATCTACGCGCTCGGGTATTCGATCAACACGTTGACGCTGTTCGCGATGGTGCTGTCGATCGGCATCGTCGTCGACGACGCGATCGTCGTGCTGGAGAACGTCGAGCGGCACATGCGGGAGGACAGGCTGCCCGCGCGCGACGCGGCATTGCGGGCGATGCGCGAGGTGACCGGTCCGATCATCGCGATCGTGCTGACACTGACGGCGGTGTTCGTGCCGATCGCGTTCCTGGGCGGCCTGACCGGCGAGCTGTATCGCCAGTTCGCCGTGACGATCGCGATGTCCGTCGTCATCTCCGGCCTCGTCGCACTGACGTTGTCGCCCGCGCTGTGCGCGCTGATCCTCCGGCCGCACGAGCCGCCGAACCGGTTCTTCGCCTGGTTCAACCGCTGGTTCGCGCGCGTTACCGCGCGCTACAGCGACGGAGTCGTCTGGATGCTGCGCCGGGGAATCATCGGCATGGTCCTGTTCATCGGCATGGTGGCGCTCACCGCGTGGCTGTGGCGCGTCACGCCGGGAAGCCTTGTCCCCGACGAGGACCAGGGCTTCTACATCAGCGCCGTGATCCTGCCCGACGGCGCGACGCTCGAGCGCACCGACAAGGTGGTCTCCGAGGTGACGAAGGCCATCCGGTCGAATCCGAACAACGAGGACATCGTCGCGTTCACCGGCTTCGACTTCATCGGCGGCGGCTTCCGCAACAACGCGGCGACGATTTTCGTCACGCAGAAGCACTGGGACGAGCGGAAGGTGACGACGCCGCAGCTCGTCGGCGAGCTGTTCGCGAAAACCGCCGGCATCAAGGAAGCGCTCGTGCTCGCGTTCAACCCGCCGCCGATCTTCGGTCTCGGCACCGCGGGCGGGTTCGAGTTCTACATCCAGAGCCGCGGCAGCGCCGATGCGAAGCGGATGAACGAGGTGACGCAGGCGTTTCTCGCGCGTGCCAACAAGGACCCGCAGCTCGGCGGCGCCCAAACGCTGTGGCGGGCAACGGTGCCGCAGCTGTCGATCGACGTCGACCGGGAAAAGGCCAAGACGCTCGGAATCCCGATCTCCGACATCTTCGCCGCGCTGTCGGCGACGCTCGGCAACTACTACGTCAACGACTTCAACAAGTATGGCCGTGCGTGGCAGGTGCTGATGTCGGCGGAGCCCGCTTACCGCAATCGCCCCGACGACATCGGCTCCGTGTACGTGCGCTCGGCGAGCGGCGAGATGATCCCGCTGTCGTCGGTGGCGACGGTCCGCTATTCGTCGGGACCCGACCAGCTCGAGCGTTTCAACAATCTGCCGTCGGTGAAAATCATCGGCCAGGGTGCGCCGGGGGTCAGCTCGGGACAGGCGATCGCGCGCGTCGAGCAGATCGCGCGCGAGGTATTGCCGGCCGATTTCAGCTACGACTGGGGCGGCACGTCGTACCAGGAGAAGAAGGCCTCGGGGGCGGCCACGTTCTCGCTCGGCCTCGCCGTCGTCATGGTGTTCCTGATCCTCGCGGCGCAGTACGAACGTCTGTCGCTGCCGCTATCGGTGCTGATGGCGCTGCCGTTCGGCACGTTCGGTGCGCTTGCGGCGATCTGGATACGCGGCCTCACCAACGACGTGTATTTCCAGATCGGCCTCGTGACGCTGCTCGGGCTTGCGGCCAAGAACGCGATCCTGATCGTGGAGTTCGCCGTGCTCAAGACGCACGAGGGACTGTCGCCGTCGGCGGCCGCGATCGAGGCGGCACGCCTGCGGTTCCGGCCGATCCTGATGACGTCGCTGGCGTTCATTCTCGGCGTATCGCCGCTCGCGTTCTCGACGGGTGCGGGCGCCGGCGCACGGCATTCGACCGGCACCGGCGTGATGGGCGGCATGCTGGCGGCGACGTTCCTTGCCGTCTTCTTCGTGCCGCTGTTCTATCGGATCATCACCGAGCGGCGGCTCATCGAACGCCGAAGCCACGACGAGCTGCTGGACGAGGTGGCTCATGCGCGGACGACGCCGCACCACGTGCCGCGCACGCCGGGTCACCCGCCGGTGCCTGCTCACGGCGATGACTAGCGCGGACTCACGCACATGCTCATGACCATGCGAATTTCGATTCAGCGAAGCCTGCTGATCGGCGCGCTTGCCGCCGCGATCGCCGGCTGCACGACGACACCCACGGAACCGCCCGTCGTCGATCTGCCGCCGGCCACGACCGGTGACCTGCATCTCGAGCGCTGGTGGACCGAGTTCGACGATCCGGCGCTGACCGCACTGGTCGACGAAGCGCTTGCCAACAGCCTCGACCTGCGGGCGGCGATGGCGCGCGTCGACCTCGCACGCGCGGGCGTAACGGCCGCGCAGGGCGATCTCTATCCACGCGTCGACGTCGGCGTGAATGCCGCACGCAGCCGCGTATCGCGGGTCGGCCCCACGCCGATACCGTCGGGCGTCTCGGCCACCGGCAACGATTTTCGCGTGGGGCTCAACGCGTCGTACGAGCTCGACTTGTGGGGCAAGTACCGCTCGGCGTCGCAGGCAGCGCAGAACGACCTGCTCGCGTCGCAATACGCGCGCGAAACGGTTCGGACAGCCGTTGCCGCCGAAGTCGCCCGCGCGTATTTCTCGCTTCTCGCAGCCGATGCGCAATTGCGGCTGTTACGCGACACGCTCGGCCTGCGCGAGGAAACGGTCCGGCTGCAGAGCGACCGCGCGCAGGCGGGCATCATCGGCGAGTACGACCTGTCGCAGGCGAAGGCCGAGCGCGCCGCCGTGATCTCCGACATCGCGATTACCGAGCGCCTGATCGCGCAGAACGAATCCGCGCTTGCAGTCTTGACCGGGCGTTCGCCGCGGGACGTGTTCACGCCGAAGCTCGTGCGTACCGGGTCCGAGGTTGCGCTGCTCAGCGTTCCCGATGTCCCGGCGGGTCTGCCGTCGCAAATGCTCGAACGCCGCCCCGACGTGCGGCAGGTCGAGAAGCAGATCGCCGCCGCGAGCCTGCGCATCGACCGCGCGAACGCCGATTACTTTCCGTCGATTTCGCTCACCGCAGGCCTCGGCACCGAGTCGGCCGCCTTGAGCGACTTGTTCAGCGGCCCGGCCTTCGCATGGTCGATCGGTGCAGGACTGCTGCAGCCGCTGTTCAATCTGAAGAACATCGAGGCGAACGTCCAGGCACAAACCGCCCGGCGCGAGGAACTGAGCGCCGTCTACGAGCAAACGGTTCAAGCGGCTTTCCGCGACGCGCACGACGCGCTCGTGGCCAACCGCACGACGCGCGACGCGCTCGCGGCGCAGAAGGAGCGCGCCGACAACCTGCGGCAGGCGTACGAGCTTTCCGACGTTCGCTACAAGGCCGGGTATTCGCCGTATCTCGAGGTGCTGGATGCGCAGCGGCAGCTGCTGCAGGCGCAGACGCTGCAGATTCTCGCGGCGCGCGACGTGCGGTTCGCACTCGTCGACCTCGCCAAAGCGCTCGGCGGCGGTTGGGAATACGAAACCGCAGTCGAACCGGCAGCGACAGCGGCCGCGAAGCCGCAATAGAATGACACCCATGAACGTCATCGATACCCGGCTGCCCGAGCTGCTGCGCGGCAAGCGGCCGCTGCTCGGAATGTTCGTCGGCATTCCCGCGCCGTCGCTGATCGAGATGTGCGGCCACGCGGGCGTCGACTTCGTAATCGTCGACAACGAGCACGGGCCGGCCGGCATCGAGTCCACCGAGCACATGCTCCGCGCCGCGCGCGCGAGCGGCGTGATTCCCGTCGTGCGCACGCTCGAAGCCGACATTTTGCGCGTGCTCGACATCGGCGCGTCCGCGATCCAGGTGCCGCAGGTCAACACGGCGGAGCAGGCGCGGCGCATCGTCGGCGCAGCGAAATATCCGCCGCTCGGCATGCGCGGCGCCGCATTCTCGACCCGCGCGGCGGGCTACGGCTTCTTTGCCGGCGACCGGCATGTCGCCGACTCCAACACCGGCACGGCTGTCATCGTGATGACGGAAACGCGCACGGCGATCGACAATCTGGACGAGATCCTTGCGGTACCCGGAATCGACGCGGTGTTCTTCGGGCCGAACGACCTGTCGTTCTCGTTCGGCCACCCTGGGCAGTTGAATCATCCCGAAGTGGTCGCGGCGATCGAGCACGGCATGGAGCGCGCACTCGCGCACGGCGTTGCACCCGGCGTGCTCGCACTCCAGCCCGAGGATTTCAAGCGCTGGCGCGACAAGGGCGCGCGCTACCTGCCGATGGTGCTGTCGGGGATGATCGGCAGCGCGCTTCGCGCGACTGTCGCCGCCACGCGATAAGCCTCGCCCGCGGTGTCGGAGGTGTGATTCCCGGCACTGCTGTACGACGGCCGGTGTCGGAGGTGTAACTCCCGACGCGATGTTCCGAAGTGAGACAGCAGCGCCCGGAGTTACACCTCCGACACCGGCCTCGCG